>CATXSD010000019.1 GCA_958402075.1 Mediterranea massiliensis
TGTACCAGTTGTTGTCCACGTTGTTCTGGTATTCGTCGGGGCCGGTGACACCCAGGATGACGTATTGTTGCTTGGGTTGCGAGAAGGTGACACGCTGGCTCCAGAAACGGCTGATGGCAATCATTACCTCCAGACCGTATTGCAGGATATAGTCGATGCTGCCCGTGACGGAGGCATGTTGGTCGATGGCGTAGCTGATGATGTTGTTGCGGTGTATCTCTTCGAAGGTAATTTCCCATTCATTATGGCATTCTTCGCCGTTGCTGGTCACCTGGGGGAAGAGGGCCGCTCCGCCCGTGAAGCCCAGCTTGCGGGCGTTCTCGATGGCTTTGGGAAGTTGGTTGTAGCGGTACATCAACAGATTTTCCACAATCTTGCGCGGCGAGGAAATCAGGAAGAAGGGCACGCAGCACAGTTCGGTGTTCCAATACGTGTTGCCGCCGTATTTTTCGCCCGTAAATCCCTTGGGGGCGATGTTGAGCCGCGGGTCGTCGCCCCGATAGGTCTGGTAGAGCTGGAAGATGTTGTAGCGGATGCCCTGTTGGGTTTCGGGGTCGCCTTCGATTATGACATCCGTTTCGTCCCATATCTTTTGCCAGGCTTTCCGATGGTCGTCCACCAGGAGGTTCCAGCCGTCGGCTTTGGCCTTTCGGGCCATGTTCATGGATATTTCTACCAGTTCCTGCCGCTCGTAGTAGAGCGAGGAGGCTATCACGACGTATTTCTCTACTGTGATGGTGTCGCCCGGCTTGACGTCGGCACCCAGGCTGAAGCCCGTTTGCTGGCCTTTCTCGATGCGTATCTGGTTGTGACTGTCCTCTTTGTTGTTTTTGTAGAACCGGTAGGTCATGGCATAGCATATCTGAGCGTCTTCGCGTCGGGTCTGTGTCCACAGGTAGGCACAATCGTTGTCCGTCCCCGAGTTGAGCAGGTTCCATATCTTTTCTTTCGTCTGTTCGGAACGGTCGTTCAGGTCCACTTCCAGTAGGGGCATGAGGGAAAGGCGGCCTGTGTAGTTCAATGAAGTGACACTGTAGCGGATGAGGCAGAGGTCGGGATGCGCCATGTTGGCCAGGTGCTCCACGTGGAGCTTTAGGCTGTTCCCGCGTGGCGAGGTGGCGGTGACGTCTCTGTAGGAAATACCCCCGTGCATGTCGAGCCGCCGGTAGAAGCTGTTCACGTCCCACTGGGCCAGGTCGAGCTCTTCGTCGATGAGGCGCAGGTGGATGCTGCTCCAGTTGGCGGCGTTGGGAATGCGGGTGTAGAAGCGGGGAAATCCGTTCTTCCACCATCCCACCCGGGTCTTGTCCAGGAAAGGGATACCTGCCACGAACGAGCCGGGGTAGCAGTCGCTGCTATAGGGCTCTTCGAAGTTGCCCCGCTGGCCGAACCGTCCGTTGCCCAGGCTGAATATGCTTTCGGACATGCGCAGGTTATCCGCATGAAATTCATCTTCAATAATGTTCCATTCATCGGTTTTCAGGTATCTCTTCATGGCATTCGTTTTGAGTTATGGCCGTAAAGATAGCAAATAAAATGAAAAAAACAGCGTTGCGCCGAAAAACTTGTCAGCTTGGGGGCGGACAGGCTTTCCAGTGCAACGCTTGTATGGGAGGGGCAGGTTAGCTTATTTGCCTTTGCCCTCCTTGATGATGTAGACGCAACATGCGCCGATGATCAGCATCACGCCGGCCAGGACAAGCATGTTGATTTCAGGCGGCAGACATCCTTCGGGGGTAAAGAGGGAAAGAATGGAGCCTCCCAAGGCGGCCGCTACAATCTGCGGGATGCAGATGGTGCCGTTGAACAGACCCAGATAAGTGCCCATGTGGCTGCCACTCAGCGAGTTGGTCAGGATGGTGAACGGCAGGGCCAGCATGGCTGCCCAGGCACAACCGATGAGGATGAACGAGAGGAACAGGACGTACTGGTTGTGGACGAAGTAGGTGGAAATGAAGCCGATGCCTCCCAGCACGAGGCTGAGCGAGTAGACCAGCCGGCGGTTCTTGAACAGGGGGATGCAGATGGCCCACAGAACGGAACCAATGGCCTGCACGGCAAAGAGCACACCCACCCAGTTGGCCGCTTCCTGGTATTGCAGGCTGGTGGTGTCGAGCACCACTTTGCTGATGCCGTCCACGATCGTCTCTGTCGTGGGGGCGCCGAATACGTTGGCGGCAATGCTGCCGTTGGTATAGGTCCACATGAACATAAAAGCAAACCAGCAGAAAAACTGCACCAGTCCCACCGTCCAGAAGGTCTTGGGGGCCTTGACCAGCAGCTTCAGCATGTTGGTCTTCTCCTTTTCCTGCTCCTCGCTGATGCCGTGGTATTCGGCATATTCCTTGGGCGGCATTTCCTTGACCTTGACGGAGGTGTAGACGACGCACAGGATGAGGATGACCGCGCCGATGTAGAAGGAGTAGATGACGGAGTCGGGGATGACACCCTGCGGAGCGGTGTTCTTGATGCCTATCCAGGCGAAGAAGAAGGGGAACAGATAGCCCACGAGGCTTCCCGCATTGCACAGGAAGCTCTGGATGGAGTAGGCCAGGCCTTTCTGCTTCTCGTTCACCATGTCGCCCACCATCATCTTGAAGGGCTGCATGGCCATGTTGATGGACGTGTCGAGGAACATCAGGGCGAAGAGGCCGAAGATCATGGCCGTACTGACCGCCATGCCGAAGCTGCCGGCATTGGGCAGGAGGCACATCACCAGCACGGCGATGAGCGAACCGATGAACAGGTAGGGGATGCGTCGTCCGAAGCGTGTCCAGGTGCGGTCGCTGGCCGCTCCTACCAGCGGCTGGACGATGATGCCTGCCAGCGGAGGCAATATCCAGAAGTAACTCAGGCTGTGAGGGTCGGCGCCCAGCGTGGCAAAGATGCGGCTGATGTTGGCGCTCTGCAAGGCGTAGGCTATTTGTACGCCGAAGAAGCCGAAGCTGATGTTCCACAGCTTCCAGAAACTCAAATCAGGTTTTTCTTTCATGGTTGTTTTATGTTTTTGCATGTTTACGTTTCACTCTTTCATTTGGTGGTACCCCGTACCACCAGGTTGGTGCGCACAATCTTGTTCGGACTCTTTTCTTTCCCTTCCAGCTTTTCGTAGAGGATGTTGAAGGCGCTCTTGCCCACTTCCTCGCCATGCTGCTCGATGGTGGTCAGCTTGGGGTCGGTATTCTGGGCAATGGCTCCGTCGGTAAATCCGCAGATAGACACCTCGTCGGGCACCTTGACACCTACCAGCTTGCAGGCATAGAGGATGCCGGCCGCCGTCTCGTCGTTGATGGCAAAAAAGCCGTCGGGACGGTGGGGGCTTTCCAACAGGTCGGGCGTGCGGGCGATGGCCTGTTCGCGGGTGTCGCAGAGGAGCATCATGCTCTCGTCTACGGGTATCCGGTATTTCTTCATGGCGTCCAGGTAGCCGTTGCGGCGGTTCTTGGTAATTTCGAGGTGGGGCGACGAGCCGTAGAAGTAGATGCGCTTGCATCCCGTCTGTATCATATACTCCACGGCGGCAAACGAGCCGGCATAGTCGTCCACCACCACGCGTTCGGTCTTGAGGCCGGTACAGATGCGGTCGTAGAAGACGATGGGGATGTTGTTGTCCAGCAATTCCTGGTAGTGGTCGTAGCGGGAGGTCTCCTTGGCCAGCGAAGCGATGACGCCGCATACGCGGGCGGCGAGGAACGAATGGACAATCTTCACTTCCTGCTCGTAGGACTCGTTGCTCTGGGTCACGAGGATGTTGTATCCGGCTTCGGAGGCTGCCTGCTCGATGCCGCTCAGTACGCATGAGAAGAAGTGGTGCACCATCTGCGGGACGATGACTCCGATGGTGTTGCTCCGTCCGGCCCGCAGGTTCACGGCCTGCACGTTGGGCTTGTAGTTGTGCTCGCGGGCATAGGCATGTATCAGGTCGCGCGTTTCCTGACTGATGTCGGGGTTGTTCTTCAGGGCCCGCGATACGGTCGAGGGAGATACGTTCAGCGCGCGTGCGATGTCTTTGATGGTGATTTGAGGTTTGTTCATAAATACCGTTATTTTCCATCCAAAGGTAGACAATAATTCGTGTCCGCCAAATGGAAAGGGATGCTGGCCGTCACATTTTTGTTGCAAAAATAGGCTAATTGGCTGAATCTGATTTAGATATTGAAACTTATCGGATTATCTGTTTTTGCAAACGATTGCATAGAATGGCATTTCCTCCGAAGTGGGGTGGATTTTTACTTTTTCAGATGGAGAAAAGGCGTGCGGGCTTGTATGTGACGTTTACATTCTTTATCTTTGAAGGCGATAATCCTTATTTAAAGAGAGAATAGCCATGAAACACATCGGTTTTTTCAGTTTTTTGTTGGGAGCTTGTCTCCTGTTTTTTTCCTGTAGCAGTACTCCCAAAGAAGAGGGAGAAGAGAAGGGTGATGCATCGGAAACGGTGGATTTTGCCAAAGGTGCGGACATCAGTTGGGTGACCCAGATGGAGAGTCAGGGCCATCGTTTCTACAATGCGGCCGGGCAGGAGCGCGAATGCACTGCCCTGATGAAGGAATGCGGCCTCAATGCCGTCCGCCTGCGCGTGTGGGTCGACCCTTCGAAGTACGGCGGATGGTGCGATGTGGAAGATATGGTAGTGAAGGCCGTGCGCGCCAAGAACCTGGGCATGGACGTGATGGTGGACTTCCACTACAGTGACTTCTGGGCCGACCCCAGCAAGCAGGTGAAGCCCGCGGCGTGGAAGGACATGAACCTCGGCCAACTGAAAGAAGCCATCAGGAGCCATACCACCGAAGCCTTGCAGGCCCTGAAGGCCGAAGGCGTGACGCCCAAGTGGGTGCAGGTGGGCAACGAGATACGCCCGGGCATGTTGTGGGACGAAGACGCCTCGCTCAGCGGTGCCTCGTGGAGCGGCGAAAGCACCATCGACTATGACGGTAACCGCAAGGTGAGCTTTAAGGAAAACTGGGCCAATCTGGCCGCCTTCATCAATACGGGCTATGATGCCGTGAAGGCCGTTTTCCCGCAGGCCATCGTCATCGTCCATCTGGACAACGGCTTCGACAAGAGCCTCTATACCTGGTTCTTCGACGAGCTGAAGAAGAACGGCGGCAAGTGGGACATGGTCGGCATGTCGCTCTATCCCTACTGGTGCATCAACTGGGATAACAAGGATGCCGACGGCAATCAATATACCGACCCCGATAAAGTAATTACCGACTGCATTGCCAACATCAACGCCGTCGCTGCCCGCTACGGTTGCGACGTGATGGTGGTCGAGACGGGCATGGAGTGTGCCGACGACAAGGGCAATCTGGCCAGTGACGCCGTCCTCCGGCAGGGCAAGGAGCAGCTGGCACGCATCCTCGAGGAGTGCCGCGAGAATACCGGTGGCAAGTGCAAGGGTGTATTCTACTGGGAGCCCGAGTGCAAGCCGGGCCAATACCGCCTGGGAGCCTTCACCGACGACGGCCGCCCGACCGTGATTATGGACGCATTTAAAGACTGACAAGAATATGAACCGAAGAATGTTGGCAACCTTGTGTTGCCTGTTGTTGGCCTGGACGATGGCCGCCCAGCAACGCACGGAGACGTTGTTGGAAAAGAACTGGAGATTTACGAAGGGCGACGTGGCCGATGCCATGAAGCCGGAGTTTGACGACACCCGATGGGAAGCCGTGAGCGTACCCCACGACTGGGCCATCTACGGCCCCTTCGACCGTAGCAACGACCTGCAGAATGTGGCCGTGACGCAGAACCTCGAGACGGCCGCTTCGGTGAAGACGGGCCGCACGGGCGGATTGCCCTACGTGGGTGTGGGGTGGTATCGCACCACGTTCGACGCTCCTGCGGGCAAGCAGGTGTCGCTCGTGTTCGACGGTGCCATGAGCGAGGCGCGCGTCTACGTCAACGGGCAGGAAGCCTGCTTCTGGCCCTGCGGCTACAATTCCTTCCATTGCGACGTTACACCTTATCTATATAAGGACGGTCGGCCGAACGTATTGGCTGTACGTCTGGAGAACCGCCCCCAATCCTCCCGCTGGTATCCGGGTGCGGGCTTGTACAGAAACGTGCGTGTCGTGGCCACGGAAGCGGTGCATGTACCCGTATGGGGCACCCAGCTCACCACGCCCCACGTAGCCGCTGACTATGCCTCCGTCTGCCTCAAGACCACCGTCGAGGGAGCCGGCCGGCAGGACGTGCGCATTGTCACCGAAATCCTCTCGCCCGAGGGACAGGTAGTGGCCGTGAAGGACAATACGATGAAGATCAACCACGGCAAGCCTTTCGAGCAGAACTTCCTCGTGGACAAGCCCCAGTTGTGGAGCCCCGAGACACCTTATTTATATAAGGCCTCTTCGAAGATATACGTGGACGGCCGTCAAGTGGACGAGTACGTCACCCGCTTCGGCATCCGCAGCATCGAGCTGGTGGCCGACAAGGGCTTCTTCCTCAACGGCAAGCACCGCAAGTTCCAGGGCGTGTGCAACCATCACGACCTCGGCCCGCTGGGTGCCGCCATCAATGTGGCCGCCCTCCGCCGCCAGCTGACGTTGCTCAAGGACATGGGTTGCGACGCCATCCGCACCGCCCACAACATGCCTGCGCCCGAGCTGGTGCAGCTCTGCGACGAGATGGGCTTCATGATGATGCTCGAGCCTTTCGACGAGTGGGACATCGCCAAGTGCGAGAACGGCTACCACCGTTTCTTCAACGAGTGGGCGGAACGGGATATGGTGAACATGCTCCGCCAGTATCGCAACAACCCCAGCGTGGTGATGTGGAGCATCGGCAACGAAGTGCCCACCCAGTGCAGCCCCGAAGGCTACAAGGTGGCCTCGTTCCTGCAGGACATCTGCCATCGCGAAGACCCCACACGCCCCGTCACCTGCGGCATGGACCAGGTTTCCTGCGTTTTGGGCAACGGCTTTGCCGCCATGCTCGACGTGCCCGGCTTCAACTACCGCACGCACCGCTACGTGGAGGCCTACGGCCAGTTGCCCCAGAATCTGGTGCTGGGCTCCGAGACGGCTTCCACCGTCAGCTCGCGCGGCGTCTATAAGTTCCCCGCCGAGTTGAAGAAACAGGCTATGTACGACGACCATCAGTGCTCGGGCTACGACCTGGAGGCCTGCTCGTGGTCGAACGTGCCCGACGAGGACTTCGCCCTGGCCGACGACTACGACTGGACGCTTGGCCAGTTCGTGTGGACAGGCTTCGACTACCTGGGCGAACCTTCGCCCTACGACACCAACGCATGGCCCAGCCATAGTTCCGTGTTCGGCATCATCGACCTGGCCAGCCTGCCCAAGGACCGCTACTACCTCTACCGTAGCCTTTGGAACAAGCGCGACAACACCCTGCACGTGCTGCCCCACTGGACCTGGCCCGGCCGGGAAGGGGAGAATACGCCCGTCTTTGTTTACACCAGCTACCCCGAAGCCGAACTCTTCGTCAACGGGAAGAGCTACGGAAAGCAGCGTAAACTGGATGCGAAAGCAGCGCTTTCGTTGAAGGAAAAGGATGCTTTGTGGTTGCAACGCCGCTACCGCCTGATGTGGATGGACGTGCCCTATGAACCCGGCGAACTGAAAGTCGTGGCCTACGACAAGGACGGCCGTCCCGCCGAAGAGAAAATTGTGCGTACGGCTGGCAAGCCCCACCACCTGGAAGTGGTAGCCGACCGCATGCAGCTCACGGCCGACGGCAAGGACTTGGCCTACCTCACTGTCTGTGTGGTGGACAAGGACGGCAACCTCTGCCCCGCCGACAACCGCCTGGTGACCTTCTCCGTCAAGGGAGCGGGTACCTTCCGTGCCGCCGCCAACGGCGATGCCACTTGCCTGGACCTCTTCCATCTGCCGCGCATGCACGCCTTCAGCGGCCAGCTGACGGCCATCGTGCAGACGGGTACCGAAGCCGGCCAGCTGGTGTTCGAGGCAAAGGCCAAAGGTTTGAAGTCCGCCAAGCTCACTTTGGACGTGGCGCGCTGACAAAGTGCTTTCTGACCCTCTGACGAAGCACTTCCTTACCTCCTGACGAAGCACTGCATGACACCCTGACGAAGCACTTCGTCACACCCTCAGAAAGCACTTCGTCAGAGGGTCATGCAGTGCTTCGTCAGAAAGACCCGCCGGAGGAGGCATCAGCCGGGTCCGTATTTTCAGATATTTAGAGGCTTTTGAAGCCGGGTCGGGTATCCCTGCGCCGTGTGGGGATACCCGATTTCATTTTCATGACATGCCGGTTGTGCACGTCATGATGCAATCGTTTGCATGGTTTCATCGGCATCTTTTCTTCTTTCGTTGAACCAAAATAAACGCCAAACTTATACTTTTGTTGCGGTGTGCCATGCGCACTGAGTACGTCGGCGCTTGTCGGCGTCCCCCATGATTTAGGAAAGATAATTTTTATTGTTAACTTTAATTTTTAAGTGCATGAAGCAAGTTAATCTTAGAATCTACCAAATGATTCTTACCCTTTTTTTAGGGATGTTCTTGTGTGTAGGCGCTTATGCACAGACGGTCACCGTGAAAGGTTTCGTAAAGGACGCCACGGGGCTCGAAGTGATAGGCGCGAATGTAGTGGAAAAAGGTAATACGTCGAACGGTACGATTACCGACCTGAACGGTAACTTTACACTGACGGTTCCTGAGGGAGCCACGTTGCAAGTTTCCTTCATCGGTTACAAGACGGCCGAGGTGGCCGCTGCCCCTTCGGTAGTCGTTACGTTGCAGGACGACGCCGAGCTGCTGAGCGAGGTGGTTGTCATCGGTTATGGTTCGGTGAAGAAAAATGACCTGACCGGTTCTGTTACGGCCATCAAGGCAGAGGAAATTAATCGTGGAGCTATAACTTCTCCCGATCAGATGTTGCAAGGTAAAGTGCCGGGCTTGTTGGTGACACCAGCATCTGGTGACCCTACCGGTGGTGCAACAATCCGTATTCGTGGTGCGGCTTCTCTTTATGCATCAAATGACCCTTTGATTGTAATTGATGGAGTCCCCGTGACTGCTGAGGGTGGTGCTGGTATGGCTAATCCTCTGGCATCGGTAAATCCGAATGATATTGAATCATACACTGTGTTGAAAGATGCTTCTGCTACAGCAATCTATGGTTCGCGTGCATCCAACGGTGTGATCATTATTCAAACCAAAAAAGGCTCGGGTGACAAGATGCAGGTTAGTTACAGTTCCAGTTATAGCTTGAAGCAGAATACATCCACGCTTGATGTCATGACCGGTGATCAATACCGTGATTATGTTAATACGACATATGCTGGCACAAGTCGTCTGGAACAGATTCAGCAATTGATGGGTAATGCTAACACGGACTGGCAAGACTTGATTTATCGTACCGCCTTCTCGACTGACCAGAATGTCAGCCTTTATGGTAATGTCAAAGGGGTATTCCCTTATCGAGTTAGTGTAGGATATACATACGATGAAGGTACTCTGAAGGTTGGTGACAACAAACGTACCAATCTTTCAGTTAGTTTGACGCCTAAATTCTTTGATGATCATTTGAGCGTTAACGTCAATGTGAAAGGTATTTATAACAAGGCTAATTATCCGAATAGTGGAGCTATTGGCAGTGCAATATCTTTCACGCCAACCGTAGATCCTTATTTTAGAAATGATGATGGCAGCATCAATAATGAACTCTGCAATGGTTATTTCAACTGGTTGGCTTCAGACGGTTCGGCCAATACAATGGCAAGCATCAATCCTTTGTCCCAATTGTACGATAACAATAATCGCAATAAGACATGGCGTTCCATGGGTAATGTACAGTTGGATTATAAGGTTCATGGACTTGAAGATTTACGCTTTAATTTGAACTTGGGATATGATTTGGCGCGTACAGAAGGGTATACCTACGCTGAGTTGGGATCTATCACTTCGATGCGTAACGCTTCTTCCGATTTCTATCAGGATTATTCGAATAATAACTCGAATACATTATTGGAATTTTATGGTAACTATAACAAGGATTTTGGAATCCACCATTTAGATGTAATGGCCGGTTATTCTTGGCAGCACAACTATGTGAAGTATGATAAGATACAATATTACAACGCAAATCGCGATCAAGTTTATCTTTTGAGTCCGACTGACAGAAGAGAGTATTATTTGCTTTCTTTCTTTGGCCGTATCAATTATTCGTTGAATTCAAAATATCTGTTCACATTCTCTTTGCGTGATGATGCTTCTTCGCGTTTTTCGAAAGACAATCGTTGGGGTTTGTTCCCCTCTGCAGCCTTTGCTTGGAATATTGCCGAGGAGAGCTTTATTAAAGAAGCGGATACTCCGCTATCCAGCTTGAAATTGCGTTTAGGCTGGGGTAAAACAGGTCAGCAAGATATTGGTATGGATCGTTGCTATGCCTATATGGCAAAGTATACACAGTCATCCGCATTGACTACTCAAATTCCTTGGGGTGGTGGCTATATTTATACCTTGGCTCCTAGTGCATACAATGAAAATATCAAATGGGAAACGACAGAAACATATAATGTCGGACTTGACTTTGGTTTCTTGAATGGACGAATCAATGGTAATCTGGATGCATATTTGCGTAAGACATACGATTTGCTGAATGATGTTCCGACTCCTATGGGTACCAATTTCTCGAATACGGTGATTTCCAATGTGGGTGATATGAGAAATATGGGTCTTGAGTTCAATTTGAATTTTATTCCTATCGAAACCAAAGACATGCATTGGAGCATTAATGTGAACGGTACATGGCAGAAAACCGAAATTACGAAACTTACCAGTTACAGCGATGAAGATTACTTGGGCGTACAGGTTGGTAGTGGTATGAGCAGTATTGGAGGTTATACTTCATTGTATCGTGTAGGTTATACTCCTTATACTTACTATTTGTTCCAACAAGCTTATGATGAAAACGGCAATCCGTTGGAAAATGTATTGGTTGACCGTAATGGTGATGGACAAATATCCGAAGCCGACCGTTATGTAACAGGCAAGAGCATTCTGCCTAAATTCTACTTCGGTATCAGTTCTCAGTTTACTTATAAGAAGTGGGACTTTGGTTTTAATGCACATGGATCTTTGGGCGGTTATGCTTTGAATAAGGTTGCCAAGGATAATGCAACTTCCTACAGTGATGATTATTCAAAAGGTTATGTAAACAACTTGGCTACTTATTGTCTCAAGACAGGATGGACAGAGGCTCTTAGCGAATATCAGCAATATTCTGATATGTTCTTGGAAAATGCTTCTTTCTTCCGTATGGATGACATCAATGTGGGTTATACATTTGACGAGTTCAAAAATTGGAAAGGCAAAATACGTATTGGAGCTTCAGTACAGAATGTATTTACTATTACCAAATACAGCGGACTGGATCCTGAGTTGACCTCAGTTGATGGAGTAGATAACAATTTGATTCCTCGTCCTCGCTTGTATACGGTGCGCCTGAACATTAACTTTTAATCGAAGAAAGGAAAAACAAATATGAAAAGATTTATATACGGTTTGGCAATTGCGACAACTGCATTGACTATGAATTCATGCATAGGAGATTTGGATACATTGCCATTGAATGAAACAGATAAGACTGCCGAGCAGGCTTATCAGACATTGGAAGATTTTGAGATGGGCTTGGCTTACATTTATGGTTCATTCTCATTAGTAAGTCAAAACGATCCAGGTACGTCAGACATTTCTGTTAGTGATGCCGGTCAAAGCGAGCTAATACGTCAGATTGTTATCTTGAACGAAATGTCAGCAGATGTGTTGAAGTGTACTTGGGGTGACAGTTATGTTACCGAAACACAGAATGCTTCATGGACGTCCACAGGTAATGCTGCTACCATTGCTGTTTATACTCGTTGTATGGTAACGGTTACCCGTGCTAACGAATTCTTAAAGCAAAGTGCATCTTCGAGCATCGAAGGTGTGGAAGGTCTGCGTGCTGAAGCTCGTTTCTTGAGAGCTTATGCCTATTATTTGCTGATGGATTTGTATGGCAATCCTCCGTTTGCGACAGAAGAGAATATAGGCGGTACGTCAATGCCTACCCAGATTGGCCGTACTGCTTTGTTTGAATGGATTGAATCAGAGCTGAAAGAATTGGCAAGTTCAGAAAGTGCTATGCCTGCTGTTGGTTCTGTTGAATATCCTCGTGTAACGAAAGGTGCTGCTGAGGCACTGTTGGCTCGTATGTATCTGAACGCAGAAGTCTATACAGGGACCGCACGTTGGGAAGATGCACGTAATGCTGCCGAAGCCGTAATCGGTATGGGATATGGTTTGTGCAGTAATTATGAAGAACTCTTTTTGCAAGATAATGGAGAAAATCCTGAAGCTCAAAAAGAATTGATTTTTGCGATTGCTTATGACCGTGACAGAACTCAGAGCTGGGGCGGTACGACTCATTTGGTTTCTGGTAGTCTGGATGATAATAGCAGTACAGTGATTGCCCAAGAGTTGGGATATCCCGAAGGTTCGCACATAGCTCGTGAAAGATGGAATGGATATCATATTCCTGACGAATATGTATCTTCTAATTTTGAATTGAATGGCGTTGAATGGGGTGGAAGTGGTATCGGTTATGATCGTGCGACCAGTGATAAGCGAGCTTTCTTTTCCAATAACGGTTGTGTAGAAGATTTCGAACTGAATAACGCAAATTCGGGCTGGAGATGCTGGAAATATTCAAGCCGTGATTCGCAAGGTAATCTTTATACAGACGGTTCTTCTTCCAAGTTCTCTTCTTCAGACTTCCCCATTATTCGTCTGGCCGAAATGTATCTTATCTATGCAGAAGCACAAACTCGTATAGATGGCGGTATCACTACCGACAGCAAGGCATTGGGCTATATCAAGGCATTGCGTGACCGTGCAGGTCTGTCTACTCCTTCTTCTATCGATTTGGATTTCATTCTGAAGGAACGTGCTTGTGAATTGATGCTGGAAGGTCATCGTCGCACAGATTTGATTCGTTACGGTTACTTTACCTCTATGAGTTTCTCTTGGCCTTATAAGAATGGCATTCCCGCAGGTGGAGTAGCTATCGATGATTTCCGCACGATTTATCCGATTCTGCAAACCGATTTGACTCAGAATCCTAATCTGAAACAAAATCCGGGCTATTAATACAAGGCGTATCATTACTTAAAAGAATAATTATGAAACTACTTAAAAATATAATGCTATTCGCTGCCTCAGTTGTATTTGTGGCATGCGAAACGGATGTAGAGACTCCGCAAATCTACAATCCCGAAAATTTCGTTGCTCCTGTTATCAGCGAATGTGGCGATATCATTGTGAATGCGGATAATTCGGATAATGAAAATGTTGTATTTTCATGGACAGCAGCCGACTTTGGACTGCCAGTTCAGGTATTGTATTCAGTTTATGTGACATTGGATGGCAAGGAAGGTCTTGTCGGTACTTCCAATTCTACTTCACTGGCAATATCTAAAGGTGATATCAATGGAGTTGTCATCAATAATCTGGGTGTTACTGCTAATGAGAAAGTAGAGGGTATTACCGCTTATGTTTCTGCTCAGATAGCGAATACAAGCAATTATGAGGCTATTAAGTCTGCCGCTTCTAACGCTTTTTCTGTACAGACTTATGCAGCTCCCTTGAAGTGGATGTATTTGTGTGGTGAGTTCAACAGTTGGACTGAGACTACAGCTCCAATCTTCTGGGAAACTAATGGTGGAACCAATACATATACTTGTATGGTTGACTTCTCTGCTTCGGCAGATAATGCCAATTCGTTCTTTAAAGTATTGCCCGAACAGAGTTGGTCAACTTCTTATGGTAAGGATTCTTTTACGGCGTCTTGGACTGTTGCCGATAATGCTGACGGAAACTTGTCTATGCCTATTACAGAAGCTACCATTCATGAAGTAACAGTGAATATGGCTGTAATGACCATTGATCAAACTGCAGTTGGTAACTCACTGGGATTGTGCGGTGACTTCAACGGCTGGGGTACCGACGATGCAGCCTTCACTTATGATCCTCTGACCAGTACTTGGAAGACTGATGTTGTGGCTTTGGAAGCTGGGCAGGGAGTAAAAGTTCGTGCCGATGCCGATTGGGCTGTTAACTGGGGTACCAGCGGCAAGAGTAGTACAGCTGTAGCGGGTGGTATTGAACTGGCTTCAGGAGGAGATAATATCAGTGTGCCTGACAGTGGTAATTTTATCGTTGTACTTCATGCCAACCGTACACCGTATGTAGTGGAATTCCAAAAACAATAATATTACCTTAAATACCTGAAATATGATAAAGTATTTGAAACATATATTTATGGCAGCTATCGCATTGATAGCTGTCACCGGATGCCAGGAAGATGTTCAAGATACATTCTCTATGGAGCCGGTAGCACCGACCCTGATTAATAACAATGCCATTCTGCTTACTGAGAATACAATGGATGAGCCTGTGAAATGGGCTTGGTCTGCAGCACGGAATACTGTGGGGGAAGTGAGTTATTCTCTGTATGCTCAGTATGAAGAAGAAAATCCGGTACAGGTAGGCAATTCTACCAAGGAACTCTCTTTATCTTTGTCGAAAAGTGCTTTTAAGGCAGTGGTAGACCAAATTGCTTCAATTCCTCAGAATGATAGTTTTAACATGTCGTTCTATGTGGAAGCAACTGATGAAATGGGCAGTTACCAATCGGAGGCTGTCGTTATGACAGTGTTCTCTTATGGTGACTATGTAGCTGCGGTAGGTACTCCTACAGTTTCAGAAGTAACTTTGAATGGAGAAGCTCCTGATGACGAATTGGAATTATTGACATGGACTGCAGCTCGTTTAGGCTATGGAGAGGCTGTTACTTACAATGTGACAGCTACTTATGGCGAAAGTGAACCGGTAGAGGTTGCCAGTGGACTTACCGAGCTGCGTTGTGCAAAGACTGTATCAGAGTGGAACGAGCTGTTTGTACGGACGTTGGGTATTGCAGAAGAGGCAACTGCTGAAGTAAACTTTACTGTGACTGCATTCAGTGAGACATCTACCAATGGTGTTCCATCTGCTCCAGTTACAATCAAAGTAACTACTTATAAGCGCGATTTCCCCTCTGAGGAATATATCTATGTACCTGGGAATCACCAAGGATGGGCTCCTGCAACTGCCTCTGCACTCTGGTCAGCTGAGCTGAACGGTGTTTACAGTGGATTCAGCTACCTGGATGGTGACTTTAAGTTTACTATTGCACGTGATTGGAATACAGGAGAATATAACAGTTCCAACTTTACCAATTATAGTGAAGGACTTAGTGATGCGGGCGGAAATATCAATATGGCTACTCTTGGCTTCTACTATATCGTTGCTGATGTGATGACAGGTACACTTACTGCTACGCTTACTTCGTCATGGGGTGTGATTGGTAATGCTACTCCCGGTGGTTGGGATGCTGAAAGCCCATTGACTTACAATGCAGAAAAAGGATGCTGGAGTGCAACCATTGCGTTGACTGCCGGTGAACTGAAGTTCCGGGCTAATAATTCATGGGACTCAGGTATCGACTTGGGTGGAGCTTTGGACGAACTCCTGCTTAAGGGAGGCAATATTGCAATAACTGACGCAGGTACTTATCTGATAGAATTGTATCTACAACGTACTGATAATAATATGATGTATTGTACGATGTCTAAGCAATGATTACATTCGTGAGTTAAAGCGAACGTCGTGAATAAAAACGCGAAGAACTGTTTCATTGGTAAAATAAAATGGTTCCTCGCGTTTTTTGTTATTAATAACTTTCTGTGGTTTATTATTTATATGAAAAGTTTTTTTTACGGAATATGTTTGTTGACATTAATCTGCATATCCTGTAGTGATGATCGTGCTAGTAGCATTTTAGAGGGGAATGACGGAGAATGGTCCTCCATCACCGCCACTCCCGACACTTGGGACAACCAGAAGCGGGCGGATATTTCGTACCAGCTCTTGGTTTACTCCTTTGCCGACAGTGACGGCGACGGCTGTGGTGACTTCAATGGCATTGCGGCCAAGCTGGATTATCTGCAGCAGATGGGGGTAGGGGCCATCTGGCTATCACCTATCCATCCGGCCATGTCGTATCACGGATATGACGTAACGGACTATACGGCGGTTAATCCGCAATATGGAACAATGGCCGACTTTGAACAGCTGGTGACCGAAGCCCACCAGCGGAACATCAAGGTGTATCTGGACTACGTGATGAACCACACCGGCAAGGACCATCCCTGGTTTGTCAGTGCCAAAGCGTCGCCGGACAGTGAATATCGTGACTATTATGTCTTCTCCCAGGATCCGGCAGCAGATATTGCGGCCGGAAGCATTCCGATGATTGCTACGGAGGGAGCGGCCGGATATAATGCGGGCGAGTGGTTTTCAACGGCTTCGGCCGATGACGAGATGACGGGGTGTTACAAGTTTGTACTCGACTGGTCAGATGCCTCCCGTCCCACAGTGACGGTGACCGAAGCCGAGACTCCCGATGCCGACAATCCTGATACGGGGACTACCGGAGCCAAATACCTGTACTACGGTGACGAGGTCTGCAAGAAGTTTTATGATCGTGGTAACGGTATCTACGACCTGACGGTGGATTTCGCTTCGTCCTGGGGATTCCTGATCCGCACCAGCAATACGACCTGGGACGGAGGAACGAAATACGGTGCTTCGTCCAAGTCTGACAAAGTGAAGCTGGACGAACCGTTTGCGTTGGACAACAAGACAGCTGCCGATATCCTGTTTGAATCGATGAACCTTTGGTACTATCATTCACACTTTTGTACCGACTGGTTTGCCGACTTGAACTATGGTAAGGTGGATGCCGTGTCTGCCAATCCGACGTATCTTGCCATGACCGATGCGGCCAAAGGTTGGGTGGACAAAGGTGTGGACGGATTGCGCTTGGATGCCGTGAAACATATCTATCACAACGCTACGTCCGATGAAAATCCCCGCTTCCTGAATACGTTCTATAACGATATGAATACATATTATAAGCTGACGGGAAAGACGGATAATTTCTATATGGTGGGTGAGGTGCTTTCGGAACACAACGAGGTGGCGCCTTATTATGCCGGTCTGCCTGCCTTGTTCGATTTCTCGTTCTGGTACCGGCTGGAGTGGGCCATTAACAATGCTACCGGCTGCTACTTCGCCAAGGATATTATGGGTTACCAGCAGGAATATGCATCCTATCGCAGTGACTATATCGAAGCAACGAAGCTGTCCAACCACGATGAAGACCGTACGGCGTCCAAGCTGGGCAAGTCGGCCGACAAGTACAGGCTGGCAGCTGCGGTATTGCTGACGGCGGCCGGTTCGCCTTATATATATTATGGTGAAGAGCTGGGGCTGTATGGCACCAAGGAGAAGGGCGACGAATATGTGCGCGGCCCGATGTTGTGGGGCGACAGCTATACCACTGCCTATACTGATAAGGTGGATGCCGGCGTGGCTTCGTCGGTGAAGTCCGTAGCCGAACAGCAGGAGAACGAAAGCTCGTTGCTGAACACCTACCTCACCTTTGCACGCCTGCGCAACACTTATCCGTCTTTGGCTGAAGGAACCATGAGCCGACATGCCGTCTACAATGAAACGAACGAGACCTACCGGTCGTTGGCGGCCTGGTACATGACGAAGGATGAGGAAAAGATGCTTGTACTCCATAACTTTGGAGGAGCAGAAGTGGAGTTCCCGCTGACCGACGAAGTGGAAAAAGCAGTGGCTGTGTCGGGCCGTGCGGAGCAGGCTGTCGAAGAGGGGAAGACGCTGGTGAAGTTGGGCGCCTATTCTTCGGTGGTATTCAAAGTGAAGTAGACTGAGGGTTATTCGTAGACCCAGGTCAGCACCCGGTTGAGCCACTTCCAGCGGAAGCGGAACCAACGCCGGGTGCTGATTTGTTTTCCGCCGAAGCGGAGCACAAATTCGCGGTAGCTATGAGGGCGGAACGGAAGTCCCACGTCCAGAAACTCCAGGTGGCGGTAGCCTCTGCGGCGGGCGTCGTCCAGGGCTTTCCATACGGCCAGTATGCCCGGGTATTGCAGGGCATAGGTCTTGCGCATGCCGCCCGAGAACCACAGGTAGGCATTGCTGCCCGAGTAGATGCAGGCGCTGCCGCCGATGATTCTGCCTTTGTAGGTGACGATGAAGATACGGCTCTGCCGTTGCGGAGCTGTCGCCTGCAGGGCCAGTTGTTCGAAGAATTCCCGGCTGGGGAAGTGGCGGCGTATCTTCCAGGAATAGATGTGGTGGAGCATGTGGGCAAATGCCTTGACCTCGTCAACGGTTTGGGCTTCCCGCACTTCGGCACCGTTTTTCAGTCCTTTCCTGACTTGTCGGATGCGTGAGGGGCTGAAGCGTGCCTCAGTGCGGTCGGTGTCGTGCAAGGAGTTGCGGACGCGGAGCCAGTTGATGGGAAAGTATCCGCAGGATCGGAACGAGCGGTAGCCGAAGCGTGCGTCGGGCAGGTTGCGGAACTCGATGAGGAAACAGTCGCGGAGTGCTTCTTCCGTGAGCCGCTGGAGCATGTCACTGAAGACGGCTTCGGGGTCGATGCCGTCCGTCAGGTATTCTCCGTTTCCGAAGATTTCACATCGGTGGATAATGCTGGGAGGAAACAGGCGGACACTGCGCCTGACGACGGCCAGGAGGCGGGCTACGGGCTGTCCGTCGAGGCTGGCCACGATGAGCAGAGGCCTGTATCCCGGCGTCGCTTCGTAGATGCGGAACAGGGTCGTCGAGTGGAAGGTATCGTTTCCCGGCAGGGGAGGGATGTCACTTCCCGCATGATATGTCGTCAGTTTCAAAGGCATCATCGGCAAATTTAGAAAATATTCTCGTATCTTTGCAACGTTTATCAAGTTTAATCGGGGGAGAAGGTCCTATCTTCTTCTCATCTAACAATAAGAATCAGTTATGGAAAGTTTCAGTGATTTGATAAAGAACCGCCGCAGCATGCGCAAGTTTACAGACGAGGAACTGACGCAGGAAGAAGTGGTGGCGCTGATGAAGGCGGCCCTGATGGCACCTACCTCGAAGCGCAGCAACTCCTGGCAGTTCGTGGTGGTGGACGACAAGGAAACGCTCCGGAAGTTGTCCCGCTGCAAGGAGCAGGCTTCGCAGTTCATTGCCGATGCGGCGCTGGCGGTGGTGGTCATGGCCGATCCCATGGCGAGCGATGTATGGATTGAGGATGCCTCCATCGCTTCCATCTACCTTCAGTTGCAGGCCGAAGACCTGGGGCTGGGAAGTTGCTGGGTGCAGGTGCGCGAGCGGTTTGCATCGCCCGGCGTTTCGTCGGATGAATATGTGCACGAGGTGCTGGACATTCCCCTGCAGCTTCAGGTGCTCAGCATCATTTCTATCGGCCATAAGGGCATGGAGCGCAAGCCTTTCGACGAAGAGCATCTGCAATGGGAGAAAATTCATCTGAACAGTTACGGAGGAAACGGTGGTGAGTGCGGCGAAGGCGAATAACAACAAGGATATGTACAAGGCCACCGGCATCACGCTGATGGTCTTCGGCATACTTTACCTGCTGGACAAGCTGGTACACTTTGCGGCGCTGGGGCTGCCGTGGGTCATGCAGAAGGACAACTTCCTGCTCTATACGGCCGTCATCTTCCTGTTCGTGAAGCACGATAAGTCGGTGGGGCTGGTGCTGGCCGGCCTCTGGCTGGTACTGAATTTCGGCTTGATCACGGCTCTGCTGGGCACCATGTCGGCCTATCTGTTGCCGCTGGCCTTGCTGGTCATAGGCATCATTCTCTATTTTATTGCAACCCGATAACACAAAGACAATGAAAAGAAGTATAGAAGATACACCTGTCGTTTTCATCGGAGCGGGCAACCTGGCTACCAACCTGGCTGTTTCGCTCTATCGGAAGGGATTCAGGGTGGTACAGATATACAGCCGCACGGAGGAGTCGGCTCGTACGCTGGCCCAGGCCGTGGAGGCCGACTACACGACCAGTCTGGCGGGCGTGGCTACTGATGCACAACTCTACGTGGTGTCGGTCAAGGACGACGTACTGACGGAACTTTTGCCTCAGCTGACGGCAGGCAGGGAGAAGGCCCTTTGGGTGCATACGGCCGGAAGCATCCCGATGGACATCTGGCAGGGGCATGCAGGGCGTTACGGCGTGTTCTATCCCTTGCAGACCTTCAGCAAGCGGCGGCTGGTGGATTTCCGCGAGATACCCATCTTCGTGGAAGGCCGTACGGAGGGAGACGTGCGTTTCCTCAAGCAGATAGCCTCGGCGTTGTCGCACAAGGTGCTGGAAGCTACTTCCGAACAACGGCGCAACCTGCATCTGGCGGCTGTCTTTACCTGCAACTTTACCAACCACATGTATGCCCTGGCCGAACGACTGTTGCAGAAGCACGACCTGCCCTTCGACGTCCTGCTGCCTCTTATTGACGAGACCGCACGCAAGGTACACGAGCTGTCGCCCCGCCTGGCACAGACGGGCCCAGCCGTCCGCTACGACACGGGTGTCATGGACAAGCACCTCGACATGCTGGCCGACGAGCCCGAAATGCAGCAGCTCTACCGCCTGCTCAGCGACGATATCCATCGGCTGGCATAGTTTCATTTAAAGAAACCACTGGTTTCATTCAATGAAACTATCGGTTTCAAGCAATGAAACCACTGGTTTCATCCGATGAAACTTTTTGTGAAACCCCATTAAACGAATCAAACCATCGTGAGTACCATCAATTATGATTTAAAGAAGATACGGGCCTTGCTGTTCGATGTGGACGGTGTGCTCAGTGCAAACGTCATTCCCATGAGTCCTGAAGGCGAGCCCATGCGTACCGTCAACATCAAGGACGGCTATTCGCTCCACTTGGCTGCCAAGATGGGCGTACTGCTCGGTATCATTACCGGCGGACGGACCGAGGCGGTGCGCCGCCGTTTCCTGTCGCTGGGCCTGAAGGAGGAAAACATCTACCTGGGCTCTTCCGTCAAGATACACGACTACTGTGACTTCCGCGACCGCTACGGCCTGCGCGATGAGGAAATCCTCTACGTGGGCGACGACATCCCCGACCTCGAGGTGATGCGCACCTGCGGCCTGCCCTGCTGTCCGCACGACGCCGTGCCCGAGGTAAAGGCCGTAGCCCGCTACATCTCGTATGCCGATGGTGGTTATGGCGTGGGGCGTGACGTGGTGGAGCAAGTACTCAAGGTTCAGGGCCTCTGGCTGGCCGACGAGAAGGCTTTCGGCTGGTAAAATGGAATGGGAAGCCAAGGTGCCGGCTACGGCTTCTCTGACTTCACGAATTTCCTTAACTCCTATATTTATTACTTATGCTGGACAATCTGAAGAAATACAAAGTGATACTGGCGAGCAATTCGCCCCGCCGCAAGGAGCTGCTTTCGGGCTTGGGCATCGACTACGAGGTGCGCACCCTGCCCGATGTTGACGAATCCTATCCCGATACGCTTCAGGGCGGCGACATTCCCCTGTATATCGCCCGCGAGAAGGCGGCCGCCTATCGTGACCTGATGCAGGCCGACGAGTTGATGATAACGGCCGATACCATCGTGTGGCTGGACGGCAGGGTGCTGGGGAAGCCCCGTGACCGTGAAGATGCCTTGCGAATGCTCCGCGACCTGTCGGGCCGCACGCACGAGGTGTTTACCGGTGTATGTATCACTACCACGAAGTGGCAGCGCAGCTTCGCGGCCCAGACTGAGGTGCGCTTCGCACAGCTGACGGAAGAAGAAATCGCTTGGTACGTGGATCATTACCGGCCGATGGACAAGGCTGGGGCCTACGGTGTACAGGAGTGGATCGGTTTTGTGGGCGTGGAGTATATTTCGGGCAGCTATTTTAACATCATGGGCCTGCCCGTGCAGCGGTTGTATCGTGAACTGAAGTCTGTAGAGTGATGTCTAATACACAGTACGAAGAACGTCTGGGTACCGACCGCATGTTGCCGCTGGTTTTCCGCATGGCTCTTCCGGCGGTGGCGGCCCAGTTGGTCAACCTGCTCTATACGTTGGTCGACCGTGTCTATATCGGCCACATCCCCGGCATCGGTACCGATGCGCTGGCAGGGGTGGGGGTGACGAGTTCGGTCATCATCCTCATCTCAGCCTTTTCGGCCATCGTGGCCGGGGGCGGCGCGCCGCTGGCTGCCATCGCCCTGGGGCAGGGACACCGCGAGCGGGCGGGGAAGATACTGGGCAACGGCTTTGTGCTGTTGGTGCTCTTTGCGGTGGTCACTTCAGCCGTTTCCTATCTGTTCATGAAGCCTATTCTGACCTCCATCGGCGCTTCGTCCCATACGCTGCCCCATGCGGTGGACTATCTTTCCGTCTACTTGCTGGGTACGCTCTTTGTCGAGGTGGCCGTGGGACTCAATACGTTCATCAACTGCCAGGGGCGTCCGGGCGTGGCCATGTGTTCGGTCATTATCGGGGCGGTGCTCAACATTGTACTCGACCCTCTTTTTATCTTCACCTTCGGTATGGGGGTGAAAGGGGCGGCGTTGGCCACCATTCTGTCGCAGGCGTGCAGTGCCGTGTGGGTACTGGTGTTCCTCACTTCCCGACGGGCCTCGTTGCAGCTCGAGCGCAAGTACCTGCGGCTGGACCGTCGCATCGTGGGGGCTACGTTGGCTTTGGGTCTTTCGCCCTTCATCATGGCCAGCACCGAAAGTCTGGTGGGCTTTGTGCTGAACGGCAGTCTGGAGCGTTACGGCGACATCTACGTCAGTGCGCTGGCGGTGATGCAGGCCGCCATGCTCTGTGTCAGCGTGCCGTTGACGGGCTTTGCCCAAGGGTTCGTTCCCGTAGCCAGTTACAACTACGGTCATGGTAACCGCGAGCGGGTGAAGGAGTGCTTCAAGATAGTGGTGACGGTGATGTTCCTTTTCAATTTTCTGCTGGTATTGCTGATGATACTCTTTCCTTCTGTGGTATCGGCCATCTTTACAGACGACGTACGTCTGACGGAGACCGTTGGACACACGATGCCAGTCTTTTTGGCCGGCATGACTATCTTCGGCCTGCAACGTGCCTGCCAGAACATGTTTGTTGCTTTGGGGCAGGCCAAGGTGTCCATCTTCATCGCCTTGCTCCGCAAGGTCATTCTGTTGGTTCCGCTGGCCCTGTTGCTGCCTCGGTGGATGGGTGTGATGGGTGTCTTTGCTGCTGAAGGAATCTCTGATGCCGTGGCTGCCATCTGCTGTACCACGATTTTTGCTTTCTTCTTTCCGAGGATATTGGCACGGATGAAGGTTGCATAGTCTTTCGAGAGTTTAATTTTATATATACTGCTGTAGATTTTACGTGATTTTTGCAGGAGCTTTTCCGCATTTTTTGTGGCATAATTCCCCATTGTCATCAGGCTTCTGTCGAAGTGGATTTTTTAAATCCTTGTTTGATAGACTCTTGTGGATTCGGGTTGTTTTTGGCATTCGGTTTGCCTTTAGTTAGGCAGATAGCTTGATCAACTATACTGTTCAATTAGAGTTTTAACTATTAAATTTTTAAGGTTATGAAGAAATTGTTTTTTGTAGCAGTGATGGCAATGAGTTTGGGAACCGCAGCATTTGCAGCGACAGTCAATATCCAGGAAGTGAAGACCGTTCAGGTAATGGATGATTTTGTTACCATCAAGTTGGAGGAAGTTCCTCAAGCAGTGGCCGATGCAGTAGCCAAGGCTTATCCCAACCAGACGTTGAAAGGCGCCGCCGTACGTCAGGACGAAGAGTCGGGAACGTGGATTTATAAGCTGACGCTGGAGTCAGAAGACGGCACCGAATCGGCTGTACTCTTTACCGACAAAGGTGAGGAAGTCAAGTGACCACTGTTGTCCGTTAAGTAATTTGTCTGAAGCGGCAGGTCGGAAACCCAATCGGGCTTTCCGGCCTGCTTCTTTTTGTATCGGAGGGAATGTTCAGCCTGCGATATCCAGCATCAGCGGCATGTCTTCTTCGCGGATGCCATGTTGTACGAGGATGTCGCGGTCCTTGTCGAACAGTTCCAGAAATTGAGTCTTGCTGCCACAAAGCGTGATGGCTTTTCCATAGCGTTCGGCAGCTGTCTCCAGTTGTCCTTGTGCCCAAGCTACGTGTCCGGCGTTGAGCCAGTCGGTCGGCAGTACCTGTTCGTCCTGTAGCAATTTCTGGTAATACTTCTCGGCTTGTTCATACTTCTTGCTCATGAAGGAGCACCAGGCTATCCCTCTCCATGCCTTGAGGGAGTGGCTGTCCAGGAAATCCATCTTGAAGAAATATTGCAGGGCTTCCTTGTATTCCTCCAGTTCGGCGTGGCAGCTTCCGGCAAAAAACAGGATGTTGGTATTTTCGGGCTGTATGTTTTCGGCTTTCCGGTAATATTCCAGTGCCGAGCCGAAGTCGTGCATCTGCCGGTAGCATGTGGCCAGGTGGCGGATGGTCCACACATGGTCGGGTTTCAGAATGTCGGCTTTCCTGTATGCCTGTACGGCTTCGGCATACCTTCGTTCCTTTTGCAGGCAGTATCCGGACTTTTGGAGGAGGTCGGCATCGGTTTCATAGGTTGTTTCCAACCGCTGGTAGAGGTCGAGCGCTTCGGGATAATGCTCTTTGCGGAAATGGAAGTCGGCAACGGACTTCAGCAGCTCCGGCTTGTCCAAGATGCCTTTCAGTAGGGGGATGCGATGGAAGGCAAAAGGAGTCTGGAAGGGATCGCGGAACTCGCGGCGTCGGTAACAGAGCTTGAAGAAACGGTACAGGTCGTGGATGTACTGGTTGCTGATGACTTCGGGGCGTTCGGAATATTGTTTCAGCGTCTTGGCCTGCTCGTTGTCCATCATGTCGTTCAGTTCCTGCGGCGTGAGCTGGTGCAGCATGAGGTTGCGTTGCGACTGCGGCAGCTGGGCCATGGTGAAGCAGAGCGAATACTTGTCGCTGTTGCAGAAGAATCCCGATTGCAAAACCATGTTCAGCACAACGTTGTCGCCTGATGTAGAAGGACCGAACAGATTGGCTACACTGGAGTGAAGCTGGTCGAACGGATAGAACCAGTTGTGCAGCTGTCCGAAGAACGGACCCGACTTCAGTTGGGCAAAAGTGCTCATGTAGATGTCGGCTCCTTCCATCTGCAGCTCGTTCATTTCGCGGATCTTGTCTCCAAGTCCCGATTTCTCGAAGGCCTGTTCCCAGTCGGGATTACGGTCGTTCTCGTCGGCCGTTTCTTCCAGCCCCAGCTTCATGCCTTTGATTTTGCTGACATTCTTGATCATTTCAGGAATGATTTCTTCCCGCATCTTTTTGTCTATCTTTTCCGTTTCCTGGCTCTGCAGCAGTTGCAGGCCGATGCGGTTCAAGTCCTTGCCCAGTTGCCCGTTTTCATCGAGCAGGCTCAGGCGTACCGCCAGTTCGGGGTAGAGCTGGCTGCGTTCGGGATATGTGTTCAGGGTCAGCAGGACTCCGGTCAGAGCCCGTTGTGCAACGATGGCTTCCGCATGTCTGCAGGCATCGAGCAGCCACAGGCATTTGCGGATGTCAAAGCAGGCTTGCAGGCTCATGGTGACGGCGCTCACGAGCAGCCCCAGGTCAATGGATCGCAGGAGCTCTGAGTTCAGGAACGCCTGGGCCTGGGCGCTTTCTTCCGTACTCCATTCGCTGTTTCCCCACACGGCTTGGAACAGATTCCGGTTGGTGTCTTCGTGACGTTTCAGCAGTTGGGACAGGTTGTCGTTGCTGTCGGCCATCAGGCGGCATACGGCTACGTCGTCCTGAAAAGTTTCCAGGGCATGCAGCCATTCTTCCAGTCGGTTGCCTGTCTGGCGGCTTTTGTGGTGAAGATACTGATAGAAGCCGGAGGTAGCGATATCATCCAGCAGGACCAGTTGGGCCTGGTCGGCGATGGTCCATGTCTCGGCCAGCAGTTGGAGGTAAAGCTTGTGGCGCTGAGGATCGTCTGTGCCTCGCTTCATGTATTGGAGCATGTAGTGGTACGATGTCTGCGCTTGTTCCAGCCTGTTGTGCAGGGACCAGTCGGCGCATGTTTCCAGCAGGGCGGCCAGTTGGGTTTGTGCTTCTTTCAGCCGTCGGTCCTCCAGCAGGTGGATGATGCCTTCATGTTGTTCTTTGATGGTTCGTTCGTCCATAAGCATGTGTATGTGGGTGTGCAATCGATGCGCAAAGATAGTGTAAACCGAGAGAAGCGCAAAGCGAAAACATAGTTTTCAGCTGTCGATTCCGAGTTGCGGCTTGTCTTATGAAAAGAGAGGGCAATTCTGTACGGATTTCCATGGGTTTGTTCAGAATAATGAAGAGGTCGGAGAATATCTTCCAACTTGTTTTAAGAGGTGTGAAAAGATGTGTCGGTTCTGCCTGAAATTATCTACCTTTGCAGTCGTAAAAACAATTCGTTGGAAGATATGGCAGGATTGAAGACTCCCACAGCGTTGGGCACAGAAAACATTGGAAAGCTGCTGATGCAGTATGCCGTACCCGCAATTATTGCGATGACGGCCTCGTCTCTGTATAATATGGTCGACAGTATCTTTATCGGTCACGGTGTGGGGCCGCTGGCTATCTCCGGTTTGGCGTTGACCTTCCCGTTGATGAACCTGGCGGCGGCTTTCGGTTCGTTGGTCGGTGTCGGAGCTGCTACTCTGGTGTCGGTCAAGCTGGGACAGAAGGATTATGATACGGCCCAACGGGTGTTAGGCAATGTACTGGTGTTGAACATTCTGCTGGGCGTGGCCTTTACGTTGGTCGTAATGCCTTTCCTTGATCCGATTCTCTATTTCTTTGGGGGAAGCGATGCGACTGTGCCATACGCACGCGACTACATGGAGATTATCCTTATAGGCAATGCCGTCACCCATCTCTATTTGGGGTTGAATTCTGTCTTGCGTTCGGCCGGCCATCCCCAGAAAGCCATGTATGCGACGGTGGCTACGGTGATTATCAACACCATTCTCGACCCGGTGTTCATTTATGGATTCGGGTGGGGAATACGGGGCGCCGCCATTGCCACGATATTGGCACAGATCATAGCCTTGGTCTGGCAGTTGAAGCTGTTCAGCAACCGTGACGAACTGTTGCATTTCCATCGGGGTATCTTCCGGCTGAAGCGGAAGATCGTATTCGATTCCTTGGCAATCGGTATGTCACCGTTTCTGATGAATATAGCCGCCTGTTTCATTGTTATTCTGATTAATCAGGGACTGAAGCGTTATGGAGGGGATTTGGCCATCGGAGCCTTTGGAATTGTGAACCGGTTGGTATACATTGTGGTCATGATTGTGATGGGGTTGAACCAGGGCATGCAGCCCATTGCCGGATATAATTATGGTGCACAGCAGTATTCCCGTGTAACCAAGGTCTTGAAAATGACTATTGTTTATGCTACTGTTGTCACCACGGTGGGGTTTGCCATAGGAATGGCATTTCCCAGGCTGGTTGTGAGTATCTTTACCTCCGATGCTGAGTTGATAGATATTTCTGCCCGTGGCTTGCGCATCATCATCCTGTTTTTCCCGATTATAGGTTTCCAGATGGTGACGGCCAATTTCTTTCAGAGCATCGGCATGGCTGGAAAGGCCATCTTTCTGTCGCTTTCGCGTCAGTTGTTGATTTTGTTACCCTGCTTGCTCATTCTGCCCCATTTCTTCGGGGAGTTGGGCGTATGGGTTAGCATGCCGGTTTCCGATTTGCTGGCCAGCCTGGTTGCGGCATTGATGCTGATGATGCAGTTTAGGAAGTTCCACAAGGCTTCCCAGGAGCCTGTGTCTGATTGATGGTTGTGATTTGGGGAGAAACATTTTTTTCTTTTACATTCGTTCTTTTACGCAGGATTTTTTATATTTGCCTGCGACAAACATGAATTAAGAATAAAGGTTTATGGAGCATTTTGTAGTGAATATCGGCCGTCAGTTGGGTAGTGGCGGACGTGAAATCGGTGAACGTCTGGCCCAGCGGCTGAACATTTCTTTTTATGACAAAGAGCTGATACAGCTGGCTTCCGAAGAAAGCGGCTTGTGCCGGGAGTTCTTTGAGAAAGCAGACGAACGTCCGTCACAGGGCATTATGGGCGGTTTGTTCGGCATGCGTTTCCCGTTTATTGGCGACGGTACCATTCCTGCCAACAACTGCTTGAGCAACGACTCCTTGTTCAAGGTGCAGAGCGATGTGATCCGTCGGCTGGCGCATGAGAAGTCCTGTCTTTTTGTGGGGCGTTGTGCCGACTATATCTTGCGCAACCATCCGCGCTGTGCCAATATATTCATTTCTTCCACGCCCGAAGATCGGGCAGCCCGCCTGTGCCGCATTCATGGTTTCTCGGAAGAGGAGGCGGTGGAAATGATGGCAAAGGCCGACAAGAAACGTTCGGAATATTACAACTATTACAGCAATAAGACGTGGGGAGCGGCAGCCACGTATCATCTCTGCGTCGATTCGTCGGTTCTGGGTATTGCCGGTACGGTAGACTATGTCGAGGAGTTTGTCCGCAAAAAGCTGAATTTGGAAATTACCGTCCGCTGACGAGACGGTGATACCTGGAGGCGGGATAAATGTAATCAGGCGCGGGTTATAGGAAATTTTCCTCTAACCCGCGCCTGATATGTTTATAGGAATGTCGTTTCCTGGCTATAGCATGGCCAGCAGAATCATTTGACCGGCGATGATGCGCAGGAACATGGACAACGGGTAGACGGTAGAGTAGCCTACGGAAGGTGCGTCGTTGCCTGATACCTGGTTGGCATAAGCCAATGCGGGCGGGTCGGTGGTACTACCGGCAATCAGACCCATCAGGGTGAAATAGTTGACTTTGTAGTACAGACGTGCCACAATGCCGATAATCAGCAGGGGAATGACGGTGATGAGGAAGCCGTAACCCACATACAGCAGGCCGTCGCCATGAACCACGGTCTGTACGAAATGTTCGCCCGCTTCGATGCCCACACTGGCCAGGAAGAGGACGATGCCGATTTCACGCAACATCAGGTTGGCGCTCATGGTGGTGTATGTCACCAGTTTCAGTTTGTGTCCGAAGCGGCCGATAAGGATAGCTACTACCAGCGGACCGCCGGCCAGACCCAGCTTGACAGGTGTAGGCATACCCGGGAAAGCGATGGGAAGGCTTCCTAAAACGATGCCGAGGAAGATGCCTACAAAGATGGTCACAATGTTGGGCGTATCGAGTCGTTTCAGTTGGTTGCCCAATACACCTGCCACGCGTTCTACCGCATCCTGTTGTCCTACGACCATGACGCGGTCGCCCACTTGGAGAATCAGGTTGGGGTCGGCAAACAGGTCCATACCCGAACGGTTGACACGGGTCACGTTTACACCATACATGCTGCGGAAGTGCATGCTGCCCAGCTTCTTGCCGTTGACTTCCGATTTGGTGACCAGAATACGTCTGGAAACCATCGGCATGTCTTGCTTTTCCCAGTCCACCTGGATTTCCTTGCCGATAAAGGCCGTAATGGCTTCGGCATCCTCTTCCGAGCAGACGATGAACAGTTGGTCGCCGGTGTGGAATACCGTTTCATGGTTGGGAATGCTGACGTGTCCTTCGTGGCGCATACGGGAGCAGACAAACGGACGTCCCAGAAAATCCTTCACTTGCATCAAGGTCTTTCCGTTGATGGATTCGTTGCGTACTTCCAGATGCATGTTGTGCGGCTTGTGCTTGGTGTCGGCATCCTGTGTCTTGATTTGTTCTTCTTCTTTGGCGAAGGAGATGCGGAAGATGTAGCGGATGGCAATGATGGAACCGATGATGCCCACTACACCGAGCGGATAGGCGCAGGCATAACCCAAGGCAATGGGCTCACCCGTGTAGTTCAACTGATTCAGTGCCTCTTGTGCAGCACCCAGACCGGGAGTGTTCGTCACTGCACCGTACAGGATACCGATCATCATCGGCAATTCCACGCGTCCGTTGGCCAGGAAATAGATGGCCAGTGTCACCACGATGTTCAGCAGGACGATGCCTACTGCCAGCAGATTCAGTGTCATGCCACCCTTCTTGAAGGACGAAAAGAAAGAGGGACCCACCTGTAGACCTATGCAGAATACAAACAGGATAAGGCCGAATTCGCGCAGGAAATGCAGGATATGGATTTCTCCTGTAAATCCGAAATGTCCCATCAGAATGCCGGTGAAGAGCACGAACGTGACTCCCAAGGACACTCCGAAGAACTTGATCTTGCCCAATAATACGCCCAGTGATATCACAAAGGCATACAGGCAGACGATGTGGGCTACCGATGCCGGATCCCACAACAAGCTTTCTAACCAATTCATAGTATCTTTATTCTTACATCTATTAGTATAAAATACAAGTCGCAAAATTACTTAATAATGCGATTATCGCCAAAGTTTTTTCTTGGTTTTTCCATTTTGGCATGTCGAGTTGACACTTGTTCAGCATGTCGTGCGAAAAATCACTAAAAAACATGGTCTTTCATTTGATTTGACTATATTTGCATGTCTATTGACGACAAAATGAATTGTATTCATCATATTAATTTTTAAATAAACTATGGCAGACAGTAAAGAAAAACTCTTCTCGGACTTTTCTCCCGTGACCACCGAACAGTGGATGGAGAAAATAACAGCCGACCTGAAAGGCGCTGATTTTGAGAAGAAACTCGTTTGGAGAACAAACGAAGGATTCAAAGTGAAACCTTTCTACCGTAAGGAAGACCTGGAAGGACTGAAGACGACTGACGCACTTCCCGGCGAATTCCCTTACCTGAGAGGTAACAAGAAGGACAACAACGAGTGGCTGGTTCGCCAGGAAATTCGGGTGGACGATGTGAAGGAAGCCAATGCCAAGGCTTTGGATATCCTGAACAAGGGCATCGATTCTCTGTCGTTCCACGTGAAGGCCAAGGAGCTGAATGCAGCTTATCTGGAAACCTTGCTCGACGGTATCTGTGCCGAGTGTGTGGAACTGAACTTCTCCACTTGCCAGGGGCATGTAGTGGAACTTGCCAATCTGTTGGTGGAATACTTCCAGAAGAAGGGCTACGACCTGAACAAGCTGCACGGCTCCATCAACTTTGACTATCTGAACAAGATGGTAGCCAAGGGCAAGGAGAAAGGCAGTCTGGTAGATACGGCAAAGGCGCTGATTGCCGCTACGGCTGCTCTGCCCGAATATCGCGTCATCAATGTGAATGCACTTACTTTGAACAATGCCGGTGCCTATATCTACCAGGAACTGGGATATGCATTGGCTTGGGGTAACGAATATATGAACCAGCTGACCGAAGCCGGCGTTCCGGCTGCGACGGTTGCCAAGAAAATCAAGTTCAACTTCGGTATCAGTTCCAATTACTTCCTGGAAATTGCCAAGTTCCGCGCCGGCCGTATGCTGTGGGCCGACATCGTGAACTCTTACCTGGCTGAAGGCGACTGCAAATGTGCCGCCCAGATGAAGGTTCATGCCGAAACATCCTCTTTCAACCTGACCATCTTCGACTCGTATGTGAACCTGCTGCGTACGCAGACCGAAGCCATGAGTGCCGCTCTGGCCGGTGTAGACTCCATGACGGTGGTTCCGTTCGACAAGGCATACGAGACGCCGAACGACTTTTCCGAACGCCTGGCACGCAACCAGCAGTTGCTGCTGAAGGAAGAGTCCCACTTCGACAAGGTAATCGATCCGGCTGCCGGTTCCTATTACATCGAGAACCTGACGGTATCCATTGCCAAGCAGGCTTGGGATTTGTTCCTGGCCGTTGAGGACGAAGGCGGTTTCTATGCCGCTGTGAAGGCCGGCAAGGTACAGGAGGCCGTGAATGCCAGCAACAAGGCCCGTCACGAGGCTGTGGCCAAGCGTAAGGAGATTCTGTTGGGTACCAACCAATATCCCAACTTCACGGAACTGGCCGGTGACAAGCGTCCGTTGGAAGCTGTTTGCTGCTGTGGCGGCGGACACCACGATACGTGCGAGAAGGATGTTCCGACTCTGAACTTCGACCGTGCAGCCAGCGAGTTCGAAGCTCTGCGCCTGCAGACCGAGGCTTCCGGCAAGCGTCCGAAAGCATTTATGCTGACCATCGGCAATCTGGCCATGCGTCAGGCACGTGCACAGTTCTCCTGCAACTTCCTGGCTTGCGCCGGATATGAAGTGGTGGACAACCTGGGCTTCTCGAGTGTAGAGGAAGGTATCGATGCAGCCATGGCTGCCAAGGCCGATATCGTAGTGCTCTGCTCGAGCGATGATGAATATGCCGAATACGCCATCCCCGCCTTCAAGGCACTGAACGGCCGTGCCATGTTCATCGTGGCCGGAGCTCCTGCCTGCATGGACGAGCTGAAAGCCGCCGGTATCGAGAATTTCATCCATGTCCGTGTCAACGTGCTGGAAACCCTGAAAGAATACAATGCTAAACTTTTGAAGTAAGATGAGAAAAGATTTTAAGAACGTAGATATATATGCCAACTTCAAGCCTGTCAACGGAGCTGAATGGCAGAAGGCTAACGGCATCCAGGCCGACTGGAAAACGCCGGAACATATCAATGTGAAGCCTGTTTATACCAAAGAGGATCTGGAAGGAATGGAACACCTCGACTATGCGGCCGGTATTCCTCCTTACCTGCGCGGCCCGTATTCCATGATGTACACCTTCCGTCCGTGGACCATCCGCCAGTATGCCGGTTTCTCCACAGCCGAAGAGTCCAATGCTTTCTACCGTCGTAACCTGGCTTCCGGTCAGAAGGGTTTGTCCGTAGCTTTCGACTTGGCTACTCACCGTGGTTATGACCCCGATAACGAACGTGTCGTAGGTGATGTCGGCAAGGCCGGTGTATCCATCTGCTCGCTGGAGAACATGAAGGTGCTCTTCGACGGCATTCCTTTGAACAAGATGTCTGTATCCATGACGATGAACGGTGCCGTTCTTCCTGTCATGGCCTTCTACATCAACGCCGGACTGGAGCAGGGCGCCAAGCTGGAAGAAATGGCCGGTACCATCCAGAACGATATCCTGAAGGAATTCATGGTGCGCAACACTTACATCTACCCGCCAGCATTCTCCATGAAGATTATTTCCGATATCTTTGAATATACTTCCAAGAACATGCCCAAGTTCAATTCCATCTCCATCTCCGGTTACCACATGCAGGAAGCCGGTGCAACGGCAGACATTGAATTGGCTTACACCCTGGCCGATGGTCTGGAATACCTCCGTGCCGGTGTGGGTGCCGGACTGGACATCGACGCTTTCGCACCGCGTCTTTCCTTCTTCTGGGCCATCGGAACCAACCACTTCATGGAAATCGCCAAGATGCGTGCCGCACGTATGCTGTGGGCAAAGATTGTAAAGCAGTTCAACCCGAAGAACCCGAAGTCACTGGCACTGCGTACGCACTCGCAGACTTCCGGCTGGTCGCTGACCGAACAGGATCCGTTCAACAACGTGGGCCGTACCTGTATCGAGGCCATGGCTGCCGCACTGGGTCATACGCAGTCTCTGCACACCAACGCCCTCGACGAAGCCATCGCCCTGCCGACCGACTTCTCTGCCCGTATCGCCCGTAATACGCAGATCTATATTCAGGAAGAAACCAACATCTGCAAGAATGTGGACCCGTGGGGCGGTTCCTACTATGTAGAGTCGCTGACCAACGAAATTGCCCACAAGGCATGGGAACACATTCAGGAAATCGAGAAGCTGGGCGGTATGGCCAAGGCTATCGAGACCGGTATCCCCAAGATGCGTATCGAAGAGGCTGCCGCACGTACGCAGGCCCGTATCGACAGCGGTGCACAGACCATTGTCGGCGTGAACAAGTATCGTCTGGAGAAAGAAGCTCCGATTGATATCCTCGAGATTGACAATACCGCTGTTCGTCAGGAGCAGTTGGAGAACCTGAAGCGCTTGAAGGCAGAACGCAACCAGGCCGATGTAGACAAGGCTCTGGATGCCATCACCGAATGTGTGAAGACCGGCAAGGGCAACTTGCTGGAACTGGCCGTTGAGGCTGCCCGCGTTCGCGCTACCCTGGGTGAAATCTCGTATGCTTGCGAGAAAGTTGTAGGACGTTATAAAGCTGTAATCAGAACTATTTCAGGCGTGTATTCATCAGAAAGTAAGAGCGATGCAGACTTCGCCAAGGCATGTGAACTGTGCGAGAAGTTTGCCAAGAAGGAAGGCCGTCAGCCCCGTATCATGATTGCCAAGATGGGTCAGGACGGTCACGACCGCGGTGCCAAGGTAGTTGCAACCGGTTATGCCGACTGCGGTTTCGACGTAGATATGGGACCGTTGTTCCAGACTCCGGCCGAGGCTGCCCGCGAAGCTGTCGAGAACGACGTGCATGTAGTGGGCGTGTCTTCGTTGGCTGCCGGACACAAGACTTTGATTCCGCAGATTATTGCCGAGTTGAAGAAGCTGGGCCGCGAAGACATCGTAGTGATTGCCGGTGGTGTCATTCCTCCGCAAGACTATGACTTCCTGTACAAGGCTGGCGTAGCTGCTATTTTTGGTCCCGGTACTTCGGTTGCCAAGGCTGCTTGCCAGATTCTGGAAATCCTGTTGGACGAAGAATAATCTCCATCCGATAATGAATGGAAAAGGCGGAGTGCATGTGCATTCCGCCTTTTTTGTTTCAGGTATCTTGCAGACAGGCGTTATTCGTACAGGTGGAACATGCGGTCCATCAGCTGCCACTTCTCTGCGGAAGAGGCATGTGCGTCGGCCTGCTGGAAGATGGACATATAGGCTTCCCATTCTTCCTGTCGGGGCAGGGTGGCCAGACGTTTCATGGCCGTGTCCCAGTCGAAGTCGAGCGGCGTCTCTACAATCATGAACAGGCGGTTGCCCAGAATATAGATTTCCATTTCGAGGATGCCAACCTCGCGGATGCCTTGGATGATTTCGGGCCAGGCCTGTCCTTCGCTGTGGCGTTTGCAGTATTCGGCAATCAGTTCGGGGTTGTCTTTCAGGTCCAGCGTCTGGCAGTAACGTTTCACGGGCTGGTCATAGCTCTTTACGCGATAACCGGCTTCTTTTTCAGAGATTGTTTCCATATTGTTTTGACGGTTTGATGTTGAATGATGCACAAAGGTAAGAATTTCTTGACGGATTCTGCTTTTGGGGAGAGCGGAAATGACGAAGTGCTTCCTGACCTTCTCATGAAGTGCTTCGTCACCCTCTGACGAAGTGCTTCGTTACACCCTCACGAAGCACTTCATGACACCCTAAGGAAGCACTTCATGAGAGGGTCAGGAAGCACTGTCTTGGAGTGTACGGGCTTTTTTACCACAGATTACGCAGATTGTCACAGATTATCTGCCTGGTATGGATGGAAAAAATAAATCTGTGTCAATCTGTGTAATCTGTGGTGAGTTATGAATAAGATAGGCTACACCTCGGAAAGGAAAGCTGAAAACGATGTTTTCGCTTTGCGTTTCGCTCGGTTTGCACTATCTTTAGATAAGATAGGCTGCACCTCGGCAGTACAAAAGCTGAAAACTCTGTTTTCCTCTTTTGTACTTCGCTCGGTTTGCACTATCTTTGCCTGTCAAATAATAGAAGGAAATGATAGTTTGTATTGCCGAAAAGCCTTCGGTGGCACGCGACATTGCCGACGTGCTGGGAGCGAAGGAGAAGAAAGACGGATATATCGAAGGGAACGGGTATCAGGTGACGTGGACGTTCGGCCACCTCTGTACCCTGAAGGAACCACATGAATATACCCCGAGCTGGAAGGCGTGGAGTCTGGGCAGCCTGCCCATGATACCGCCCCGTTTCGGCATCAAGCTCATCAGCAATCCTACCTATGAGCGTCAGTTCCACGTCATCGAAGGACTGATGCAGAAGGCCGATATGATCATCAACTGCGGTGATGCCGGCCAGGAAGGAGAGCTCATCCAGCGGTGGGTGATGCAGAAGGCGGGAGCCAAGTGCCCCGTGAAGCGCCTGTGGATTTCTTCACTGACCGAGGAGGCCATTCGCGAAGGATTCTCCAATCTGCGGGATGCCGCCGACTTCCAGCCTCTGTACGAAGCGGGCTTGAGCCGCGCCATCGGCGACTGGCTGCTGGGCATGAATGCCACGCGCCTGTATACCATGAAATACGGGCAGAATCGCCAGGTACTTTCCATCGGACGGGTGCAGACACCTACGTTGGCTCTTATCGTGAACCGCCAGCTGGAGATACAGAACTTCGTACCCAAACAATATTGGGTGCTCAATACCGTCTACCGCGACACCACTTTCTCGGCCCTCATCCGCAAGAGCGACGAAGAACTGGCACTGGAAGCCGAGAAGCAGAAAGAAGCCTCGGTCGCCGGCAAGAAGCCCAAGAAGGAGGAAGAGAACCGCGGTATCGACCCCATAACCGACCGTGCGCGGGGCGAGGAGCTGCTGGCACGCATCAAGGATGTGCCGTTCACCGTTACCTCTGTAACGAAGAAGGAGGGGCGGGAAGCGCCGCTCCGTCTGTTCGACCTGACCTCCTTGCAGGTGGAGTGCAACAAGAAGTTTGCCTACTCGGCCGACGACACGCTGAAGACCATCCAGTCGCTCTACGAGAAGAAGGTCACGACTTATCCTCGTGTAGATACCACGTTTCTGAGCGACGACATCTATCCTAAGTGTCCCTCCATCCTGAAGGGGTTGCGGGGCTATGAGACCTGGACCGCACCGCTGGAGGGAACTACCCTGACGAAGTCGAAGAAAGTGTTCGACAATTCGAAGGTTACAGACCACCACGCCATTATCCCTACCGGCCAGCCGCCGGTCAATCTGTCGGATATGGAACGGCGGGTGTTCGACCTCATAGCCCGCCGCTTCATCGCCGTGTTCTATCCCGACTGCCGTTTCTCGACCACGACCGTCATGGGTGAGGCGGACGGAGTGGAGTTCAAGACATCCGGCCGGCAGATACTCGATCCGGGCTGGCGGGTGGTGTTCACGGCCAATGCTTCCGCGCAGGAGGGAGGTACTGACGAG
>CATXSD010000020.1 GCA_958402075.1 Mediterranea massiliensis
CCAGCAGGCCACCACCACCGCGCTGCGCAACGGCATGAACGTGCGCCTCCTCTTCGACCAACTGGCCAACATCCGCCGCACGGTACACATCCCGCTGCTGCTGATGGGCTACCTTAACCCCATCCTGCAATTCGGCTTCGAGGCGTTCTGCCAACGCTGCCAGGCGTGCGGCATCGACGGCCTCATCATCCCCGACCTGCCCCTGCGCGAGTACTGCCTCCATTACAAAGCCACGGCCGAACGCTACGGCCTGCACGTGGTGATGCTTGTCACACCCGAAACGAGCGACGAACGGGTACGGGAGATTGACCGTCAGACGGGAGGCTTCATCTACATGGTGTCTTCGGCAGCTGTAACGGGAGCCCAGCGCTCGTTCGACGAACAGAAACAGGCCTACTTCCACCGCATCGACAACCTGGGGCTGAAACATCCGAGGCTGGTAGGTTTCGGCATTTCCAACAAGGCTACGTTCGAAGCAGCCTGCCAAGCCTCATCGGGCGCCATCATCGGCAGCCGGTTCGTCACCCTGCTCAACGAAGCCAAAGGCGACGCAGCAACCGCCATTGCCCAACTGAAAGAGGCGCTGACGAAAGATTAGTCATTTCCGAAGGGAAGCCTTCACGACCTCCAGGCACACGGCATCCTGAAAGGCACGCGCCTGGCGGCCCGAAAGCACATTCTGCGTCAGGATGGCAAAAGCCACCCAATGGCCGTCGGCCGTCTTCAGATAGCCCGCCAAGGCATTGATGCCCGTATAGGAGCCGGTCTTGGCATGCACCTGCCGGAAAGCGGGCGTACCGTAGCCCATGCGGTACTTCAGCGTGCCGTCCACCCCGCTCACGGGAAGGGCCTTGTAGAGCGGCGAGAAGATGTCGCTGCGCGAATAGGCATAGCGGAGCATGGCCACCAGCAGCTCGGGAGAAAGGTAGTCGTAGTGCGACAGGCCGCACCCGTCGGCCAGGCTGTAGTGCTTCGGATTCAGCCCGACCCGCTTAATCAAAGCCCGCATGGCCTCCAACCCATCCTTGGCCGCTACCCGCTTCTTGCCGCCCGTGGCCAGTCGGCCCGCCCGGCAGAGCATGGCTTCAGCGTTCAGGTTGTCGCTCTCCTTGAGCATCACGTTGAGCACGGCTTGCAGGGAAGTTTCGTGTACAGCCAGCTTCGTGCGTTTGCCCTCCTGCGGGAGGTCGGCGAAACGATAAGCCGCCTCAATCCCCGCCCGCGTACTGTCGGCCACGGCTGTACAATGAATACCCGCCTCCAGCAGCCGCTCCACAAAGACGTGCATGAACATGCGGCCGGAGTCGAACAGGCTGAACGAACGGCCTTCCGCCGTCTGTACATTGCCTTGCAGGGTAATGTGATTGCCGTTCTCCATCCAGTTGCGCGTCACCCGCAAGGGACCTGCGGCCGACGAACGGCTGCGCGTGTGGTTCTCTATTGTATAATACGTGGAAGATGGATTGCCGATGACCAGTGCCGACAAGCCCCGTTTGTCGGGAATTATCGACAGCTGGAGCACACCCTTGTTCAGCATCAGCGGCGAAAGATAGGGCTGATAGGCAGCGGGAGCATCGTCCCACAGCCAACCCGAACCCCAGTAGAGCGAATCCTTCATCGACACGTCGCCCACAATCTCTCCGTCCACTACACGGATGCCCCGCTTCATCAGGCCACCGATAAGTTCCTTCAAGTCGTCTTCGTCAAACTCAGGGTCGAAGCCGCCTACCACGTATAGGTCGCCCTTCAGCGTGTCGCCCACCACGCGGCCCGTGGTCCACAGCTCCGTGCGGAAGGGCTCCATGGCCCCCGGCTGCGACAAGGCCGTGATGGCCGTCATCACCTTCATGGTCGAGGCGGGCCGCGACAGCTTGTCGGCCTGATATTCGTAAAGTGTACGCCCGGCTGTCAGGTCGTAGATGCAGATACCCGCGTTGCCGCCGGGCGGCAGGTCGTGCTTTACGAGGGTGTCGATACGTGCCCGCAGCAGGCTGTCGGCCTGCGCGCAGACAAAGGAAAGCGGTCCCAGCAGGACCGCCCATATCAATAATATCCGAAACATATTCATCAGTTTAGGAATTGAATATTATATCTTGGACACAGATGACACAAAGTTCCACGAAGTTTTGAATCTTCCTCTGTGCAACTCTGTGGTGCCCCCAATCACAACGCCTCGCGGAAAATCTCGCCCACCGTGGGATGCGGGAAGACTACCTTCTTCCACTCCTCGGCCTTGAGCTTCAGCTCGACGGCCATGCCGGCCAGGGTGATGATTTCGCTGGCGGGATTGCCCAGCACGTGTGCCCCCAAGATGGTGTCGTCCTCGGCCAGTATGAGCTTGCAGAGGCCGTTCACGCCCTCGTTCTCGGCAACAAATCGGCCGCTATAGGCCATGGGCAACTTGACTACGCGGCAGGCGATGCCTTTCCGCTGCAACGACTCTTCCGTCTCGCCCACGCCTGCAATCTCGGGATTGGTATATACCACGCCGGGGATGGCACGGTAGCTCATCGTGTCTTCCTTGCCTGCGATGTGGTTCACGGCCACCTCGGCCTCGCGCACGGCGGTATGGGCCAGGAGCGAGAAGCCCGTCAGGTCGCCACAGACATAAACTCCGGGCAGGGAGGTCTGCATGTGTTCGTCCACCACGATGCTGCCGCGCTCGGTCTTCTGCAGGTCGAGGTTCTCCAGCCCGAAGCCCTTCGTCACGGGGCGGCGGCCCACGCTCATCAGCAGCCGTTCGGCCACGACGGAGCCTGCGCCTTCGGCATTCTCATAACCCACCTGTACCTGCCCGCCTTCGCCCACGGCCAGCGAAACAACCTTCGTACTGAGCATGAACTTCACGCCGCGCTTGGCATAGTCGGCCCGCAGGAGGGCGGCGAGTTCCTTGTCCATGCCGCCCAGTATCTCGTCCACCATCTCGATGACCGTCACCTGCACGCCCAGGCTGTTGAAGAACGAGGCGAACTCCATGCCGATGACTCCGCCACCGATGATGGCCAGCGACTGGGGCAGCTCCTTGTTGTCGAGCGCGTCGCGATGCGTCCAGTAGGGCACGATGTCCACGCCTGCGATGGGCGGGATGAATGTCTCCGAACCGGTGCAGAGCAGCAGATTGTCGCACTCATACACCTCTTCGCCGCAGCGCACGTGGTTCTTGTCCACCACTTCGGCCGTGCCTGTCACAATCTTTACATTGTGGGCCGTCAGCTTGGCCTTGACACCCAGCACCAGCTTGCGCACCACCTTCTGCTTGCGGGCGATGATTTTGGGCAGGTCGAAGCCCACGTTCTCGGCCGATACGGCATACTTCGACGCATGGCGCGCGCCGTCGTAGGTCTTGGCCGAATACAACAATGTTTTGGTGGGGATGCAGCCTTCGTTCAGGCAGACGCCTCCCAGGCTGTTTTTCTCGAAGAGCACAACGCTCAGTCCTGCCCGTCCGGCAGCTTCGGCGGCGGTATAGCCCGCAGGGCCTCCGCCGATAATGGCAACTTGATATCTTTCCATGGTGTTATTCTTTATTTTCAATCAAAAGTTTACGTCTATCGCTAAATAGGAAGTCGCTAATTTATCATCATTAGCACTTTCTTTATGCAATATTCGCAAAAATTCCCGATATCTGCAAACAAAAGAATAGCAACTTAGCCACGAGATTATCTCCCATTGAATATCATAAAAAAACGAATCATCCAATAAAAACACAAAGCAGGCTCTTTCAAAGAAAGACCTGCTCTGTTTCAATCTACAAAAATGTTACTATATAACCCTATTGAAAGACATTACCAATTATTATTTCATCCGTAATACGACCAAAGAATATCCTGGTACTGATTCCTTTAATTTTTCAGTTATAATAAATTCGGATGTATTTGGATACAATTCACTATCATCGGGATTACCATGTAAAATTGTCTTCTTTACTTGCGTATTAATCACATTTAGCGGACTCAGGTCTATTGTAAAATTGACGCCCACTGGTAGCAGATTGACCAACTTAATGACATATTCTCCTGTATCAGTGTCTTTTACAACAGAAACGGCAATACGTTTTCTCACATCCTCCCGTTTATTAGACAAATTGATGAGGTTTGGCCAATATTCATTTCCGCCATTTTGTCCAAACAATTGTTGTACATGATATGACGGGGTCAGCTTCACTTCTGTATTATTAAAATAAATCAAATCAGGTGCCCACTGTATATGCCCTTCTTTACCCAACAATGGTGCATAAGAAGTAAAACTCACGACATCCCCGTTTCTCTCTATATTAGCCAAATGTAAAGCTTCGCACAGAGCTGCCTCCAGATTGCTTTTACGCCCAGGAACATGGGCCGCACCCAAATAAACTTTAGACTGTGAACGATCGTAACGGTCATAATAATTCTGATTATGAATAAACCATCCCGGCTTGCAATAATAATGTTCGTCTACCATTGGCAACTTGATATCCTTGGCAATACTCCATCCCTTCTCATAATCACTTCCTTTAAAAAAAGGTCCTACTGTTCCTATAACAATTATATTTGGATATCGCTCCATCACTGCCTTACAAATCATGGTATACCGTTCTTCAAAAACATCAGAAATAAGATCTTCATTTCCTATGCCAATATATTTCAGATTAAAAGGTGCCGGATGTCCTGCCTCCGCACGTTTCCTACCCCAATATGTCTCTTCAGCATCTCCATTGGCCCATTCTATTAAATCCAACACCTCCTGAACATAAGCCTGCATTTCGTCCATCGGAATTCCTCCCTGTTGTCCTTGTCCGCCCGTTGCAGAATTCTGACAAGGTACACCAGCTGGTAATACGGGCAAAGGTTCTGCTCCAATATCTTCACAAAACTGGAAATATTCATAATATCCCAATCCTACAGACTGATGGTATCCCCACAAATTACGTTGAGGTTTGCGGGCCTCTAAAGGACCTATGGTATTTTTCCAACGATACATATTGTCCAACCCATCACCATGTGCCACACATCCACCCGGAAAACGAATGAAACGCGGCCTTATATCTGCCAATGTTTGGGCAAGATCTTTACGCAAACCATTTCTACGTTCTTTAAAAGTGTCTTTGGGAAACAGAGAAACCATATCAAGAGCCATACATCCGGTAAACTGAGGTACTATCTCTAAAGAAGCTTTCTGAGCATCATGACTTGCCTGCAATACTATTTCCTTCTTTTTCCACTGCTCTGAAGAAATTTTCATCGATTGTTCCCCACAAATATTCCCGTTTTCATCTATCAAACGGATGACCACCTCTCCACCTTTTCCCTGCAACAGACGTGAAAACATAGAAAAATAATATTCATTTCCTTTCTGAAGAACAATACCGTCATATCCTTCATTAATCAAGGCAGCTCCAGGTGTCTTTAATTCCAATACGGCATAATGCGGATTATTCTCATGCAAAGAAAGCACCGAATCAACTGTAAAAAGAGCCCGTTCACCACGAAGACTCCAAGCCTTCTTACTATTCCAAGTTTCATCACTTCCCAACTTATCGCTCAACTTATATTCAAAATCACGATTTTGAATTAACTCTGCATAAAGTCCTCCATCCGCCGAATAATTGATATCTTCAAAAAAGATACCTATCAACATGTCACTTATCCGCTTCTTTCTTTCTGGATGAATCGTCACTGTTGCATCCACGGGTAACAAAGAAGCAAATCTCACCGTATCCTCCATCATTGTCTCATCGAACTGCATTTCCCGAAAAGTGGTATATTCACAATACTTTATCAATCGGTCTATCACATTCCAAGGAACTTCATTGACAACCCCCAACCGTTCCATTCCGTTGACAAGAATCGTTTCCCTTCTATTTTCCCGCACGGATACAGACATTTTCCGAGCTGAAGTGTATGTTTTAAAATCTTTGGTGATAGATCCATATACCTGATTACCTCCGCCTTTAGTATCAATCCAAGTAACCAAATAATCATTATCCGCATTTCTCGTTAATTCCAATAACATGCAATTACCTTTTTCAGCTACATGCGGATAAGATTGAGGTTCCCAATGGATAAGATCGGGAGAAGTAGTATAAGCAATGGTCCCCTCCTCTTCATTCACCGTAAACAGACAATGCCACCCTCCTGTCAAGTTGGGTATAATAATCGGATCAATCATTCTTTTTTGCCCCATCCAACTCCCGTAATCAGAGGACAAGAAACAAAAGTTCTCACCAATCATATGCCAATTCACCCGATCGACACTCCATGCAAAACGAATGCCATTCTGATTGTATGAAAACAAATAACCCGTTTCAGGTTCATTTGCCATCACGTTACTCTGAATCCAAACAGATAAGAATACAAGCAGCAAAAGATATTTCCTCATAAAAGTCGTATTAGCCATTAAACTTCTCTAATAATCTGTTCACTTCCTCTTGGGTAATCCCTATAATAGAACCGTGCCGAATCTTCTCCGGAAATTCAACCCGACTGTTGTAGTATGGATATTCTTCATTTGTTAATCGAACCCAATTCTTAAAGTCTGAAGATAACCAAAGCCCAAATCCCAAACTTCTCCCAAAATAATCCCACACGATTCCATATCCATTTTCGTCATTAAGCGGAAAGGCAAATGGCCCTTCTACATTCTCATCCGTCAATTGATACGGATCCGTATAAGGTCCCTGAGCATTCTTCGACGTAACAATCCATATGCCATTGTTCCTATAAATCAGATGATACATATCTCCAACCTTTATAATGTTTGCATCCAATATTCCTGTTCCGTTCAGACTATAAAGCACTTTCGGTTTCGAATAAGTGATGAAATCACTGGTTGTTGCATAATAAATTGAAGCTGTATCCCAATTGTCGTTCAGTTCAGCTGTCCAATAGACAAAGTATACATCGTTCTCTTCATCATAAACAAACTCCGGAGCCCATGTTTTGGTAGCACCCTCAGGTGCCACATCTACAAGACGCTCATTTTCCCAAGTAACCAAATCTTTAGAATCCCATACCGTAAAGGCCCGATTCTTCCAAGAAACAGTAGCTACCAGATGATAAACTCCCTCTTTATCCTTTATGATCATCGGATCACGAATCAGCTGATCGTCATAATGTGCTTCCAAAATAGGTTTATGAGCATTCAATTCATGAAAGACAAATCCATCCACAGCTAACGCGTAATATAAATGTTTATCATCATCTCCTTTCATATAAGCCGCCAAATAAGCAACTTTTGAGTGGCTGACTTCTTGTTTTCGCTTACAAGAAGAAGCGAAAACAAGAAGAAACATTAATGTCAAAACTATATATTTTCTATTCATATACTCACTTTTACCCAAGAGTCATTTTTTGAAAATCCTATCTACTCCTATCGTTATCAATTGATACCTATCAAAAACTATATTTCCGTTATCAAACCAAACAATATTGTTTAATTTGTATATCCAGGGTTCTGCTCAAGAATTCCTCCGGCTTCCGTAATTGCAGTTTGAGGAATAGGAAACAATACTTGATAATCTTTCGCATTTTTTCCTCTTTCCACAGCTCTGCTGATATACACTCCGTGACGTATCAAATCCTGGCGCCGTTGTCCTTCACAAAAGAGTTCACGCCCCCGTTCTTCCAACAAGTAATTACGAAAAGCATCCTTACTGACCACAGCCGAAGCAGGAATCTCCACGCCGGCTCGGTCTGTTATCTGTTTCACGGCATTAATGGCACCTTGTGTCGGACCATTCAATTCATTTTCTGCTTCAGCATACGACAACAAAACTTCAGCATAACGAATTGCAGGATGAGCTTTCTGAATGCCATAATTATCAAACTGAGTATCTGTAAATTTAATGGGAATGGCTCCTTTCATGGTATTACGATCTTTATGTGTCCCGTCAGCCGCATCAAATTCACATAAAATGGTTTTCTTACGCACATCCCTGTCTTCAAAAGTATCATAAAATTCCCAACGCATACAATAGGCCTGCCATCCAGGTTTGTAAGAAGCATCATTACCTCTCATGTAAGACTCACCCACATGATTATAACCACGTTTAAAGTCACTGGGTAAGACTTCCGTTACATAAAAATTATCATAAGCCGTATTGGCGGGAATAGACCAAATATGTTCAGAAGTACGGTCAACATTGAATACATCTTCATAATTGGAAATCAAGGAAAATCCCATTCCCATTAATTTTTCCGCATCTGCCTTTGCCTTACTCCAATCTTTTTGATGCATATACAGCTTCATGCGGATACCATAAGCGATAGATCTTGACATCCTGCCCCAGTTTTCTTCATCCCCGTTGTATTTATCCGGGAATGAACTTGTTCCGATTGCATCATTCAAATCCTTTTCAATATATCCAACATACGTTTCTTCCGTTGGACGCGGTTCTATTGTATTATCCATTAAGGTTTCCGGATCAAGTTTTACATTTACCGGTCCAAACCAGTCCAATAAGGTATACATATAAAATGCACGCAAAGTCTTTAGCTCAGCAATAAATCGATTGCGTATGTCTTCCGTTGCACCGTTACTGTTAGTAATCTGATTGATAATATCTGTAGCACGGGCTACAAAACGGATAACATTATAAGTATTCGTCAGAGCACCACCGGAAGAAGGACCGACATTAAACTCATCATAAATGTTACTACTGTACGTACAAACAATATCTGTGGTAATCATGCTGGATGGGTAATACGCTGCCAGATCAGCATTGAACAATGCGTTGTACCATCCTCCGGTTCCACCATCACTATACCCCCAGTTGGTCGTACAAGGAAGATAAATTCCCGTAACCGCCGCATCCATATCACCTTCTGTCTTGAAGAAGTTGGACGGAGACATATCAGTGAAATTTTTTGTTTCCAACATGTCTTCGCAAGAAGTGAATAACGAACATCCTAAAAGAGCACCCAAAACTGTTGTGATAAATATATTTTTCATAATCCTGTTTTTTATATTAGAAATTCAAGTTAAATCCAAAAGATAAAGACAAAGCTTGCGGATATGGATTATCTGTTGCCAATTCCGGATCGAAGCCTTTGTATCCTGTAATGGTCGCAACATTCTGTGCATCCAGGAAGAAACGTGCCCCATGGATGAATTTACTATTTGTAAAGACCGATTTGGGCAGTGAATACCCCAATGTGATATTTTTCAGCTTCACATAACTGCCATTCATCAGATAGAAATCATTTGTTCCAGACGGATTTGAGCTATCATAGGGATTGGTTGCTATACCCGGCATCCATCCGATTCCATTCTGGCTGTTCCATACTCCGTTAATGAGAGAAAAATATGTATTTCCCGGCGCGCTGCCATTATTACCGATTGCTGCCGCATCAGGTATCTGACCACGCTTCTTTTTATTTCCAAATGCGCCGTAGAAATAAAAATTCAAATCAAATCCTTTATAACTAAACGTATTTCCCAATCCGGCAAACCATCTCGGATTACTATTTCCCAATTTGACAACATCCTTGGAATCCAATACATTATCTCCGTTTATGTCTATATATTTGATATTTCCGATATTAGCATTGGGCATATAGCTCGGAATATCTTCTTTCGATGTAATAATCCCGTCTGTTTTCCATCCATAGATAGCATCCAACTCATCTTTCTCACCAATATAATCAGCCAGTTCCACTTCCGGATTACGTTTTACCCAACTCGCTTTAAAATAAGACAAGTTAAAAGACGTTTCCCACTGAAAATTCTTCGACGTAAGATTATCACTTCGCAGTGAAAACTCGAATCCCTGACTCTTTGTTTCACCAATATTAGCAGCTACACGTCCCACTGCATTGTTCGAAGGCAATTGCTGGTAATCCAACAAATCTTTCACACCACGATGAAAAAACTCGATAGAACCATTGATACGCTGATTAAGCAAACCATAATCAATACCAATATTCAAGGTATAGTTTGTTTCCCATTTCAGATCAGGATTTTCGATTTGGGTTAAGGCCAAACCCGTATGAACAGTATTACCAAACAAATAATTATATCCAGATTGATAAAGTGACATTGAATTGGTCCCCAAAACATTTTCATTACCAACAGCACCATAACCCACACGCAGCTTTAAATCACTGAAAGCCGTCTTACCCTTCATGAATGCCTCCTCATTGATTCGCCATGCCAATGACATACTCGGAAAAATACCCCATTTGTTGTTTTCTGCAAAATAGCTGGAACCATCCCGGCGTGCTGTAAAAGTAACAATATAACGATCCATCAGCGAATAATTCATACGGATAAACTGGGATAACTTGATACGTTCGCTTTTCCATGAATTAACGGCTTGCCTGTCTTTATCCGATGCTATACCTACGTTGTTATAACCAAAAGCATCTGTAAAGAAATCATAGGCGGCCAAATTGAATCCGTCATTCGTAGTCTTATAATAACCGGCACCCAAGACTGCCGAAAAGCGATGAATGTCGGCAAATGTCTTGTCATAATTGAAAAACGCTTCCGCACTTATATTGACAACCTTAGCGTTACCCAAAGAGGCATATCCTGTATCTAATGCCGTCTGGTTTGCCTTTACAGGAATATAGAATTTACGCACGCTCGACTGACTGTCGTAACCTCCTACCCCTCGTAAGGATAATCCATCAAACAATTTCAATTCAAAAGTAGGTGCTATGAAAATTCGTTCCGTTATAGTCTTGTCTTCTACCTCACTAAACGAAGCCGGATTATTGGGAATTTTATTGTGAGAACGCGAATAGTTGCCGTTTTCATCTTTGACAGGTATGTCAGGAGCATAAGCCAACACGTTGACCATCATATTGTCACCTTTTCCGGCATCTCCGACGGACGTACTGTTGGCCACCATATTCGAATAATTCATCTTAATGCCAGCCTTAAAAATCTTGCTGAATTGTTGGTCAAGATTTACACGGATGCTATGACGTTTCATATCCGATTGTTTCAGCATACCTACATTGTCATAAAAATTATAGGAAAAGTAATACTTTGTCTTTTCCGTACCGCCATTTACTGACACATTTTGATCGATAATGTATCCTTGGCGACTAACTTCTTCCAACCAGTTGGTATCTGCCGTATACCCATCGACATCCGCAAAAACAGGCGTATACCCACTCCAGTCTATGGCATTGTCGCCATAAACGCCCATCTTATTATTGTATAAATAATATTCTTTGGTCCAGAAATTGGTTTGTTCCCTAAAATCATGGGCAGCCAGTACTTTGGGATAACTCTTCATCACTTGAGCCGTCAATACACTGCGGTATTCCACCTTTGGTTTGCCACTTTTACCATTTTTGGTTGTTATCAATATTACGCCATTAGCAGCCGAAGCACCATAAATTGCAGCAGCAGATGCGTCTTTCAAGACTTCAATGCTCTCAATGTCATTGGGATTGATCGTATTCAACGGATCACGGTCCACACCTGTTTTATAGTCAATCCCCAAGATACCCGGATCAGCAGTCGAATTGGTCTGCAAAGGCACTCCGTCCACTACATACAACGGCGCATTGCTTCCATTGGGAGAAACCGCACCTCGGATATTTATCGAAATTCCTGCACCCGGTTGTGCAGAACTTTGAACTGCATTCATACCGGTCACTTTACCTTGAAGCATCTGGCTGACACTGGATGAACTCACAGAATTCAATTCCTCTGCCTTCACCGAGGCAATCGAACCTGTGATGTCTTTCTTTCTGGAAGTACCATAACCGATAACAACCACTTCGTCCAGGGTTTCGCTATCTTCCTGAAGAACGATTTCCAATGGCTTTCCATTCTGTACGGATATCTCCTGCTTCTGATATCCTATATAAGAAAACACCAGAACATCTCCAGCTTTCACATTGAGAGTAAATTGACCGTCAAAATCGGTTATGGCACCATTTGTCGTACCTTTTACTGATACATTCACACCAATCAATGGTTCATGATTGACATCCATTACCGTACCTTTTATCACAAGAGATTGCTGTGTAACCGACAATACTTCATCAGTCATAGCATACACGCCGACAAATCCTGTTTGCAGGAATCCAGCCAAACATAGGGCAAAAAATCTGTGCTTTTTCATTTCATGATAGATTTGATTAATAAATATGCTGCAAATGTAGGAGGGGGCGCATACATTCTAAAATGATATCAGACAAAACACTATCAATAATCAGACATGAAGGAAAGAAAATGAAACTTTAGCAATAAAAAACAGACATTCAGAATGCATCATTCTGATAATCAATAGAAAAAGAAATAACAAAAGATATTTTTAAAGAGCCTTCCACTCCAGATAAACCATCGTCTGTCCCCTACAGATCAAACCCAATGACGAGGTGTGAACAAGAAAATATTACCTCGCAGCGTCTTCCATATACATTTTCGGTGTCTTGCCGTATTTGTTGAAAAAACATTTTGCAAAATAAGACGGGGATGAGAAACCGACCATGTACATGACCTCATTTACCGTAAACTTATTCTGCGCCAAGAGCATGGCAGCCTTCTTCAAACGAATAGATTTTATATAATCCACGGCCGTATTCCCTGTCAATAACTTTAATTTGCGATATACCTGTTTTTCATTCAGGCCTGAAAGTTCTGCAAGCTTCTGAACATTCAAGTCTGAGTCTTCCAAATGATTCTCGATTATAGTTGTAATATCGGCCAACAACTTTTCATCAGCTGTTTCTTTTCTGTTCACTTCTTCCTGTCCATCGCATCCGTCCTGACTGGCAGCCCTTCTCATCAACAATTCTTTATTGGCAACCAGCTGGTTGATACGTGTGACCAGATGTTCTATTTCGAATGGCTTCGACAGAAAGGCGTCCACTCCAAGTTTGTAAGCTTCCAATTCTGTTTGTCTATTGTCCTTCGCTGTAAGCAATATAATGGGAATCGTGGCAGTTGACAAGTTGCGTTTCAACAGACGACTCATTTCAATGCCATCCATCACTGGCATCATTATGTCTGCAACGATAATATCCGGCAATAGACGGATAGCGGTTTCAAGGCCTGACTTTCCATTATGAACCATGGTACACTGCATACCTTTCAAATTGTCGGCTATAAACTGGGCTATTTCCATATTGTCTTCCACGATGAGTACCCGTATTCCCTCTTCTGCCGATGAACTATCTGTGAGAACATGCAATCCAGTCACTTCACTCTGAGCCACGGGCAACCATACAGTAAAAGCACTCCCTTTCCCCACCTCAGACTCTACCTGAATATCTCCGTTGCTTTGCTCCACATATTTTTTCACCATTGAAAGCCCGATTCCCGAGCCGTCACTATTAAAAGCCTGGTTTTGCTCAGATTGATAAAACCGGTCGAAGATGTGTGGCAGATCATCCTGAGGGATTCCCAAACCAGTATCGGCAACCGTCAGTTTTAACACAGATTTATGGGAACCATCTTCCTGAGTCTCTATAGTAACACAAATCCGATTGCCAGCTTCTGTAAATTTATAGGCATTCGACAACAAGTTGTTTACAATGGCCTCGAATTTCAATGGATCAGCTTCAATATAGACACATGAACTATGGGAAGCAAATTCAAGAGCTATGCCTTTGGCACTGCATAACTCCTGATAAGCGGAAACAATGCTTTGAACAAATTCAACGGCTTCTATGCGGGACTTTACAGAAGAGAAAGATTCCTCCGAAGCGTCTTTATAGTTGATGATCTGAACAACCATTGAATTCAATTTCATGGCATTCCTTTGTATCATCTGCAACAATTCTCTCGATTTTCCGTTTCTTGTAGTGCTGATCAATTTGTTGACAGGACCCAGTATCAGACTCAAAGGTGTTTTCAATTCATGGGACATATTGGTGAGGAATTCCATCTTCATCTGTGAGAGAGCCAATGTCTTTTGCTTATCCATATTCACGATATGCAGCTTGGCTTTCACCCTGTAATAATTGATTCCGAACAGAAACAAGAAAATAACTACACCTACAACCAGCAACCGAAACCATGCCGTATAATACCAAGGGGCTTGAACCATGATGTTCAGTGTTCTTACTATATCCACATCATGAGACTGAGCCTGTTTAGCTATTTCCAGATGATATTTTCCATAACCCAGATAAGGATATTCTACCAGCAGATGATGCGGATTCAAGACCTTCCATGATTCATCCAACTCCTTAACCCGATAGACATAACCCAACTGACGCTCGTTTTCTCCCAACAATTTCCCTGTAGAGAATCGGAAAGCCACGCTGTTTTCTTCAAAAGACAAATCCAAATGTTGGCAATAGGCCACGTCTTTCTCCAGCAGAAAACGTCCGTTCATCTTTTCGGATGGAGACACAGATATTCCATTGACATATATTTCTGAAAGAATGGTGGCCGGATTTATGTCATCTTCACTCTTCAGACATTTGACCGGATCGATAATCAGACAATGATCTACACCACCCAACCATATCAAATGCTTCTGGTAATCATAGTAACAACTTTTATACTGGGCAGGCGCCAAATCGGCAATGTGCTGTATCTGGCGTGTCCGCTTATGGATAACGCCCACGCTCCTGCTTGTCAGAAACCACAGATAGTCTCCATATAAGGTCATGCTGATAACATTTCCATATTCCTCCACATAGCTGCTCATATCCATCTCTTCCAGATGGTTATTCCGAGGATTTATCTTAAAGAATGCATTTTTCCGGGCTCCATAAACATCCCCATTCCCGTCACAGGACAAAGCAATGATTCCATCTCCCCCAATAGACGTCAGGTGGGAAGAAGAGGCCAGGGAGCGGTTGTCACGGTTGTCTATCTTATACAGCATCTTTTCAGCATTGGCCCAGATATTTCCCACAGAATCGCTGAATATTCCAAGACATCCATCGTATTCTATCCGATGCGTCTTGCTCGTTGAGCAATAATTATAGGAAGCAGGCACAAACCGGTCGGTACTTGTAAACAGACTTTCTCTTTTCACACAGAAAAGTCCGCCCGAACAAGTGGCCAGCCACATGTTCCCTTCGTGATCTTCAGTAATCCCATACGTCCAAATTGCATTCTTTTCATTTTCTGCGCTTTCCACATTACAGAATATGAATCTTTGCCCTTTTTCATCAAACCAGGCAAAGCCACCGTCGGTACCAATCCAGATGATACCGCTCTTATCTTCATAAATTGTCCTGACCGTATTATGGGGAATCCGATGTTCGCCCTGCTTTTTAAAATACAGTGTTTTTCCTGTAGCAGCATTATAATATCCCAATCCGTTGGTGCCGCCAAACCAATAATTCCCCCGGCTGTCAGACAAGATGCAGTTTATCCAGTTTCCTTCGGTCGTATGGACCAGGTCACTCCATTCGATTTTAAAAAACATCTTTTCGCGTGGAATGAACGATACACCTCCATCGATGCCCACCCATTTGTTTCCTTCCGCATCTTCAAAAAGACTCCATACGGAGTTATTCAACAGGCTTTCGTCATTCCGAGTGCTATGAAGATAATGGCTCCATTCCTGTGTGTCCGCATTGAGTGTATACAATCCGCTGTTTGTACCTACCCAAAGCGAACCGGATTTCTCTTTCATCAACACTTTGACCGAAATTCCTTCCAATTCGGGGATACGTACAGCCCGAGATGTCTGTATGTCACATTTCAACAATCCCCTGTCGCTGCCCAACCAAAGAGTTCCCCTGTCATACAGCATACACAACAACATATCATCCTTGACAGACAGATGGTCCAAAACAAGCGGTTCCCGTCTGACATGAGAAAGTTCAAACCTGAAGAGCCCTCTGGTATCGGTAAGCAAGATAAAAGTATGGTCGGGCAAAACAATGTGTTGTATCATCCGATAGCCGCTCCAACTGTACAATGTCTCAGACTTCATTTGGTCAAGCTTCAAACGCACAATTCTGTTTACACAAAATACCAGTACTTCCTTGGGGCCAATTTTGTGCAATCCCGTCACCTCGTCCTTGGCAAAGCTCTCGATTGCAGTGATTCCCAATGTCTGGGGATTGAACAGATACAACCCTAACCGGCTTCCTATCAAATACTCTGTAGCAGACAATGCGCAATAAACGCTATATGTACCAATGTCGGGGGTTTTCTTGACAAATGATTCGCCGTTGAACATCATGAGTCCATTCGAGTTAGCCCAAATTCTTCCTACAGAATCCTGAAAAAAGAAATCAAAATGATCAATATCCAATTTCTTATTAACGAATTCTGTATGCTGAAAGCGTCTTGAAAAGTCAAAAACAGACTGACCATTCATCAACAAACAATGAAAGCAGGCAATAAAAACCAATAATGCCAAACGGTTCATCATAGTAACTAAATTGTTGTGTGTTGGTGCAAAAATAATCTATTTTTCCTATTTCTGACAATTTTTCAAATGGAAATTCATCGCAAAGAGGCTGCCGCATCCAGTAAAACAGGATGTCATTCAATCATTTCCTTCAACGTGTCCTTCATCTTCCCGTGGTCACGGAAGTCGTTGCGGAGACCGTACTTGCCCTGCTTGTCCACCAGCACATACGAGGGGATGCCGTCTATCTTGAACTTATCGCAGAGGTAGGCCCACTGCTTGTCGGTGAGGCGGTAGTGCTTGCCCTTAATGCCGGGTATCATCTCCTTGTACTTGACGAGCGGGGAGGTCTGATTGGCGATGTAGATCCACACCAGGTTGTCGCTTTTCAGCTCACCGTCCTTCAGCGGCTCGTTGGCCTTGATGGCCATGCGGCAGGGTGCGCACCAGGTATTCCAGAAGTCCACGAGGATGACCTTGCCCTTGTGGGGGGCAATGATGGCGTCGAAGAGCTTCTCCACAGGCACGTCGGGCGTCTGCTCGATGACGGCTTTCCCTTCGACGGCCTTGAGCAGAGCCAGCGCATTCTCCTGCATCTTCAGCAAGGCTTCGCGCCAGAAGGGGTTCTGCACGCCGTCCAGCGTCTTCAGGTCGGCTTCGGTGAGGGCGGCGTTCGAGGCTTTCTGTACCAAAGGTAACGCCAACTTCAGTGCGGAAGCAAAAGTACCTTCCAGGCCTGCTTCCTTGGGCCATGCGATTCTGGAGCTGGATACAGCCGATGCATACTCCATCGCATGCTGCCCCATCAGCAACTTGGGGTCGGCAATGGAGAAGAGCTTGCACAGCTCCGCGCGATTCTCAGCCGTCAGCGGGTCGATTTTGAGGTCCAGCGGTTTGGAGCGGTCCCATTGGTTATGTATGCTTCTGTAATTGTGTTCACGGAACCAGTCGCCTTGTGCCATGGCCTCGACCGCCTCCTGCTTCAGATTGATCAAGGCCAGTTCCTTGCCTGCGGGCGGCAGCTTGCTTTGGGCGATGCTGTCCGAGAGGGCCTGATAACAGCCGATGACATGCTGTGTGTATTCGGTAGCCGTCATCTTGTAATCGGCAAATTCACCCGAATATAAGTTCATAGCATAATACTTATCCGAATACAAAGACGGAGCCGACAGGCCGGCGTATGTGCCTGCGAAGTAACAGAAGGGAATGGTCTCGAATGCCGGCAACTGTTTCTTTTCAGCCCGACGCTTCAGAATATACTGCCCGCTACGCCGCATATCCACATAGAGGTCTATCTCCTCGCCCGGAGCCAGCCATATTTGTCCATTTCCCATGCCTACGCTAATCAAAGCCTGTGCAGGTCCATATTGCCAGAACTTGAATTCTGCCGTACCCGTTGCAGAGTCGATGGCGGCTGTATAGGGCTGCTGGCCGTTCATCAGCGTATTGAGGTAAATATTAGCTTCCTTGGCCAGCTCCTTCCGATAACCCGAAAGGTGCATGTGTACCACCGTCTCGCCCACCTTGAACAGAGGTTCGGGCACGGCATCGGGGGCAGTTTCCGAAGCACGGACGACGTCGGCAGGAACATCGGCCGGATGGCCGAAAGCCTTCTTACCCGTCAGGTCGATGCCGAACAGCTTGAAGCAATCCTCGCAATCGCCCTCGATGAAGTCGAACGAGCGCGTACCGCGCGGCAGGGGTTCGAAGGTCAGTTGGAAAGAAGCCTCGCCCGACTTGGGCATCCAGAAGAGCGAATCGGCCTCGATGCCCTGCGTGCCGGTCAAGGCGTAACGCTTGCCGTCGGCCAGCAGGTAGGATTCGGAACTGATCCTGATCCAATAACCCGGATGGAAATAGGCATCCGTATGGAGCACGGTGGCCGTATCGCTCAGACAGACCTTGGAAATGTCGAGCGTCATGGTGTTGGCCGACTCAATCAGGGGGTTCTCCACGCATTTGTTCCGCTGCGTGCACGAGGCGGCCAGCCACAGGGCTGCGGCTGCCGTCAGGAAGGCAATCTTGTTGTGCATACTGGTCTTGATTTAATGTTGCTACAAATATAAGTAATATTTATTTGCCACATACATCGAGAGCTGATAAAAAATTGGCCGACTTCATACACCGCCTATTGACAGATTAACACTTTGATATTCAAACCGCCTGAGAATCGCTTGTTTCGGACCGAAGGCAAGGCCGATGCAAAAGAACGGAGCACGGAAGGCCTTACTTGTTCATTGACAATCGGATAGCGAAATCCTTACAAAAATTCTGGAAGAAAAACAGGGCGAAAAGTTGCCCTTCGAGGCTTCGGAAGCCCGAACACGGACGTTCCGAAGCCCGAAAGCGGGAAAAACATTGCCTTTTCCCTCGGAAAACAGTGATTTTTCCGAGAGAAAACATACAACTTGACGAGGGAAAACATACACTTTGATGAGGGAAAACATACACTTTGCCCCGTTCAAACGGACGTTTTCGGCCGTCTGAACCTGCTGGTTGATGCCACGGAAGAAAGGGGCGTGTAAGCAGAAAGACGCATTTTCGCACAAAAGGAAAGCGGAAGGGTTGAAAACAAAGACAGATTATCACTCACTTCTTCCCCGCCAAGTAGACGCCGCACAGCACACAGGCCGCACCCAGCAGGGCCACAGGCGTCAGCGGTTCGCCCAGAAAAAGCAGGGAGCCCACGGACGTGAAAATGGGATTGAGATAAATGTAATTGGAAGCGCGGACGGTGCCCAGCCGCTTGAGAATGACGTTCCACACCGCAAAGCACACCAGCGAAGCCAGCACACTGAGGAACAACAGGTTCATCCACACGGCAGGACGGGCGAACGCCTCCAGCGGAAATTGCCACGGGCGCACCAGGAAAGCGGGCAATATGGTGAGCACGCCGTAGAAGAAGACCTTGCGGGTGATGAAGACCGTGGAGTAACGGTCGGCCACCTGACGCATGATCAGGCTATAGAATGCCCAGCAGAAGGCGGCCGTCAGCGAAAGCACGTCGCCCAGCGGCGAGAGCTTCAGCACGAAATTGCCGTTGAAGATGACCAGCCCCACGCCCAGCAGGGCCAGCAACGAGCCGCCCACCAGCCACCACGTGGCCCGCTCGCTCCGATAGAAGAACCTGGCCAGCAGCATGGTGAGCAGGGGCGTGCTGCACACGATGAAGGCCACGTTCGTGGTGAGCGTCACTTCGAGGGCCGTATTCTCCGTCAGGAAGTAGAGCGAACCGCCCGTCACGCCCGCCAGCAGCATCCAGCCCTCGTCGCGCCAGGTGCGGCACAGCAGCGTCCGCGGCGAGATGAACCAGATGCCCACGTAGGCGATGAGGAAGCGCAACAGGAAAATCTCCTGCGGCGTGAGCCCGTTCTCTATCAGCACACGCGTCGAGATGAACGTCATGCCCCAGATGCCTACCACCACGATGGCCGTCAGGTGCCACTTCCAATCCTTGCCGCCTTCCATCCTCTTCCCTCCTACTCTGCCTTTGTATTCGGATTTCCCTGCTGCTTCTCAGCCTCGTAGGCTTCCATCTCGGCACGGCTCTTGCTGGAAGTCACCAGCCAGACACCGCCGAAAATCATCACGACGGAAAAGACCTTGGTCAGGTTGAAGGTATCCATGCCCCAGCACACGGCCACAATCGTGGCAACCAGCGGCTGGATGTAGTTGTACATGCCCGCCACGGTAGGACGCAGGTTCTTCTGCCCCACGATAATCAGGATGTAGCTGAGGAACGTGGCGCCCACCACCACGAAAGCAATCGAGGCGATGCGCATCCCGTCGAGCGCCAGCCAGTCGGTGGCCAGCAGGCTGTCGTACGAGAAAGGAAGCAGGCAGATGAACGCGTAGGTGAACATCCACTTCATCACGGTAATGGCCGAATACTTGGCCACGAAATTCTTGAACAATACGATGTAGAAGGCATAGCTGCACTGGGCCAGCAGCACAAGCAGGTCGCCCAGGATGGGATTGTCCCCCTTCGTAGCCGCCGAAGCCGACGCCTGCGAACTGCCCATGATGAGCAGCAACGCGCCCGAGGCACCCAGGGCGATGCCCAGTATCTTCTTGGCCGTGACGGGTTCCTTCAGGAAGATGGCCGCCAGTATCATGGCGATGAGCGGCATGCTGGTGGTGATGATGGACGCATCGACGGGCGACGTCAGCCCTACACCAAAGATATAGCTGCCCTGGTTGAACACGATGGCCAGCAACGAAGCTCCGAAAAGTTTCATCAAATCCTTGTGCCCCACATGCTCGGGCTTCTGGAAGAAGGAAAAGATCCAGAAAAGAATCATGGCGCCGAAGACGCGCAGGTCGGTCATCACCAGCGAGCTCACCGCTCCTCCTATCATCACAAATTTGGCCAGGGGGGCCATCAGTCCCCACATGCTGTTGGCGGCCAGCATGGAAGCATGGCCTTTCAATTTTGCTATGTTCATAACTCGAATCTTCTTTTTTCGGGCGCAAAATTACGAGAAAAGTAAGCAACGTATTCCCGCAACCCAATGTTTTTTATCGACTTGATAAGCAAATCTGAAAATAAACCTGTAAATTTGCAACGGTTTATTAACCGACCTGTAAACCGAAAAAAGAAGATATAAACACGTTTTCAACAATTTATTAATAGATATCAGTATGGAATACAATTTCAGGGAGATTGAACAGAAATGGCAGAAACGATGGGTGGAAAACAAAACCTATCAGGTAACGGAAGACGACACGAAGCAGAAATTCTATGTACTGAACATGTTCCCCTACCCCTCGGGCGCAGGCCTGCACGTGGGACATCCGCTGGGCTACATCGCTTCGGACATCTACGCCCGCTACAAACGACTGCAAGGCTTCAACGTACTGAACCCCATGGGCTACGATGCCTACGGACTGCCCGCCGAACAGTATGCCATCCAGACCGGCCAACACCCTGCAATTACCACCGTCAACAATATCAACCGCTATCGCGAACAGCTCGACAAGATAGGCTTCTCGTTCGACTGGAGCCGCGAGATACGCACCTGCGACCCCGAATACTACCACTGGACGCAATGGGCCTTCCAGCAGATGTTCCAGAGCTACTATGACAACAAGCTGCAGAAGGCACAGCCCATCGCCCGGCTGGTGAAGGCTTTCGAAGCCAACGGCACCGAAGGACTGGACGTGGCCTGCAGCGAGGAACTGAGCTTCACGGCCGACGAGTGGAAGGCCATGAACGAAAAGCAGCAGCAGGAGACGCTGATGAACTACCGCATCGCCTACTTGGGCGAAACGATGGTGAACTGGTGTCCGCAGTTGGGCACCGTACTGGCCAACGACGAAGTGGTGGACGGCGTATCGGAGCGCGGCGGTTATCCTGTCGTACAGAAAAAGATGCGCCAGTGGTGCCTGCGCGTGTCGGCCTACGCCCAGCGTCTGCTCGACGGACTGGAAACCATCGACTGGACCGACTCACTGAAGGAAACGCAGCGCAACTGGATTGGCCGCTCGGAAGGTACCGAGGTGCAGTTCAAGGTGAAGGACAGCGACCTCGAGTTCACCATCTTTACCACCCGCGCCGATACGATGTTCGGCGTGACGTTCATGGTGCTGGCGCCTGAAAGCGAACTGGTTCCGCAGGTGACCACCGAAGCCCAGAAGGCCGAAGTGGAAGCCTACCTGGACCGCACCAAGAAGCGTACGGAGCGCGAACGCATCAGCGACCGCAGCGTCAGCGGCGTATTCTCGGGCTCGTATGCCATCAATCCTTTCACGGGCGAGGCAGTGCCCATCTGGATCAGCGACTACGTGCTGGCCGGATATGGTACGGGTGCCATCATGGCCGTACCTGCCCACGACTCGCGCGACTACGCCTTTGCCAAGCACTTCGGCCTGGAAATCCGTCCGCTGGTCGAGGGTTGTGACGTTTCCGAAGAAAGCTTCGACGCCAAGGAAGGCATCGTCTGCAACTCGCCGAAGGCCGGCGCCACTCCCTATTGCGACCTGTCGCTGAACGGACTTACCATCAAGGAAGCCATCGCCGCCACCAAGAAATACGTCAAGGAACACCACCTGGGCCGCGTCAAGGTGAACTACCGCCTGCGCGACGCCATCTTCAGCCGCCAGCGCTACTGGGGCGAACCGTTCCCCGTCTACTATAAGGACAACATGCCCTACATGATTCCCGAAAGCTGCCTACCGCTGGAGCTGCCCGAAGTGGCCAAGTTCCTGCCTACCGAAACAGGCGAACCGCCATTGGGACATGCCACGAAGTGGGCTTGGGACACGGTAAACAACTGTGTCGTTGAAAACAGCAAGATTGATAACCAGACCGTCTTCCCGCTCGAACTGAACACCATGCCGGGCTTTGCAGGCTCCAGCGCCTACTACCTGCGCTACATGGACCCGCGCAACCACACGGCACTGGTTTCGAAAGAAGCCGACGAATACTGGCGCAACGTAGACCTCTATGTGGGCGGTACAGAACATGCTACCGGCCACTTGATCTACTCCCGCTTCTGGAACAAGTTCCTGCACGACCTGGGCATCTCCGTTGTGGAAGAACCGTTCCAAAAGCTGGTGAACCAGGGTATGATCCAAGGACGAAGCAACTTTGTATACCGCATCAAGGATACCAACACCTTCGTGTCGCTGGGCCTGAAAGACCAGTACGACACGACTCCGCTCCACGTGGATGTGAACATCGTGTCGAACGACGTGCTCGACGTAGAAGCCTTCAAGAACTGGCGTCCTGAATACAACAACGCCGAATTCATCCTCGAAGACGGTAAATACATCTGCGGCTGGGCGGTTGAAAAGATGTCGAAATCGATGTTCAACGTCGTAAACCCCGACATGATTGTCGAGAAGTATGGTGCCGATACGCTGCGTATGTACGAAATGTTCCTCGGCCCGGTAGAGCAGTCCAAGCCCTGGGATACGAACGGTATCGACGGCGTACACCGCTTCCTCAAGAAATTCTGGTCGCTCTTCTACGACCGCTCGGGCCAGTACCTCGTGACCGACGAAGCCGCTACGAAGGACGAACTGAAGTCGCTCCACAAGCTCATCAAGAAGGTGACGGGCGACATCGAAACCTTCTCATATAACACCAGCATCAGTGCCTTCATGATTTGTGTCAACGAACTGACCGGCCTGAAGTGCTACAAGAAGGAAATCCTGAACCCGCTGGTAGTTGTGCTGGCTCCCTTCGCTCCCCACGTCTGCGAAGAGTTGTGGGAGACACTGGGCAATGCAAGTTCCGTATGCGATGCCCACTGGCCGACCTACAACGAGGAATACCTGGTGGAAAACACCGTCAACTACACCATCTCCTTCAACGGCAAGGCCCGCTTCAACAAGGAATTCCCCGTTGACGCCACTTCCGAAACCATCCAGGCAGAAGTACTGGCCGACGAACGCTCGGCCAAGTGGATGGAAGGCAAGTCGGTTGTAAAGGTCATCGTCGTGCCGAAGAAGATCGTGAACGTGGTAGTGAAGTAAATCCAATTGAACTATGCATATCAGTAAACCAAGTAAAACAGCATTGATGAGGGAACTGAAAGATTACATTGTAATCACCCTCGGACTTATCAGCTATTCGCTGGCATGGGCAGCTTTTCTGATTCCCTACCAGATAACAACGGGTGGAACGACAGGTATCGGTGCCATTATCTATTATGCCACCGGATTCCCTATCCAATGGTCCTACTTCATCATCAATGCTGTACTGATGACTTTTGCCATCAAGATACTGGGTCCCAAGTTCAGCATCAAGACGACCTATGCCATCTTCATGCTGACATTCCTGTTATGGCTGTTCCAAAAACTGGTGAACGGCCCCGACGGCATCCCGCCCCAGATTCTGGGACCCGGACAGGACTTCATGGCCTGCCTCATCGGTGCCTCGATGTGCGGTGTCGGCCTGGGTGTGGTGTTCAACTGCAACGGAAGTACCGGCGGAACGGATATCATCGCCGCCATCATCAACAAGTACCGCGACGTGACGTTGGGACGTATGATCATGGCCTGTGATGTGGTCATCATCAGTTCGTGCTACTTCATCTTCCACGACTGGCGCCGCGTGATATTCGGCTTTGTGACGCTGTTCGTCATCGGCTTTGTGCTCGACTACATCGTGAACAGTGCCCGTCAGTCGGTCCAGTTCCTCATCTTCTCCAAAGAATACGAGAAGATAGCCGACCGCATCACCAAGGAAACCCATCGCGGCGTGACGGTACTCGACGGCACGGGCTGGTACAGCAAGGGGCATGTCAAGGTGCTGGTGGTCCTGGCCTACAAGCGCCAGTCGGTCGAAATCTTCCGTCTGGTCAAGGACATCGACCCCAATGCCTTCATCTCGCAAAGCTCCGTCATCGGTGTGTATGGTGAAGGCTTCGACAAACTGAAAGTAAAATAATTCTATCGCGATATGAAGAAATTTGTCTTTGCAACCAACAATGCCCACAAGCTGGAAGAAGTGAAAGACATCTTAGGTGACAAGATAGAACTTCTCAGCATGAAGGACATCAACTGCCAGGCAGACATTCCCGAAACAGCTGATACCCTGGCAGGAAACGCCTTGATAAAGGCAAGATACATTTATGACAATTACCACCTGAACTGCTTTGCCGACGATACCGGCCTCGAAGTGGAAGCGCTGAACGGTGCCCCGGGCGTCTACTCGGCCCGCTATGCAGGCGATGCCCACAACTCCGAAGCCAACATGAAGAAGCTGCTTCATGACCTGGAAGGCGTGGAGAACCGCAAGGCTCAGTTCCGTACCGTCTTTGCTCTGATTATCGACGGAAAGGAACATCTGTTCGAAGGCATCGTCAAGGGTGAGATTGTCAAGGCACGGAAAGGAACGTCCGGCTTCGGCTACGACCCCATCTTCGTGCCCGAAGGCTATACCCAGACCTTTGCGGAAATGGGCAATGCCGAAAAGAACAAGATCAGCCACCGGGCCAAGGCTACGCAGAAGCTCTGCAAGTTCCTGAAGTCCATCTGACGGATCAAGGGCATCCCATTCAGGCACGGATTATATGGAATTTCACAGATGATATGATTGATTTCCATGTAATCCGTGCCTGATCACAATCAGGCAATAAAGCCGATCCGACGTTTGGGAAGCAGGACAGGGGATGAATGTTTCTTGAGTTTCAAGGCCGCAGTGTCAATGTCTTCCCGGCGGATGTACTGATAGTCGTCCCTTACACTCTTTTCTCCCTGCCCCATCACACGCTTGGCCATGGCAGGCAGTACGCCGGAAGTAAAAAACTGCTTGACCCAGCGGGCATTGCTGAAATGACGGTCCTTATCAGCCAACACGTTTTCCACCACTTCCCGCAACCGCACTTCGGCTTCCCTGCAAAGCGCATATCCCCTGCTCGACAGAAAACGCCGGGCTATTTCCAACAATTCATCGGCATTGTAATCCTCAAATCGGAAAGTATAGGGAAAACGTCCCTTCAGCCCCTGGTTCATCCGCATCAACCGTTCCATTTCGTCGGCATAACCGGCCATAATCACCAGCATGTCGGGATGCAGCTCGGCCAAAACCGTCAGCAGGCTCTCTATGACGTGGTTGCCGTAATCCTTGCGGTCGTCCAGCGTGTCGCACAGCGTATAGGCTTCGTCGATGAACAGCACGTTGCCACGGGCCGACTTCAGAAGTTCCTGCATGTTCTTTTCCGTTTCTCCAATGTAATGGCCCACCAGCTGGCTGCGCTCGGTAGCTATCACCTCACCTTTGGAGAGCAGTCCCAAGGAGTGGAATATCTTTCCCATCCAGCGGGCTACCGTAGTCTTGCCCGTACCCGGATTACCCGTGAAAATCATGTGATATGTACCTTCCGCCTCCGATGGAAGATGCAGCAACTTTCGTTGGCGGTTGAAGCAGACCTGATAGAACAGGCTTTCCAAGTCATTCTTCAGTCCGTCCAGCCCTACCATGTCCTGCAAGGGCCGCATGCTTTCCTCGAAACACTGACGGAAGTTATCAACCGAAGTTTCAACAGGCTGGCAAGAGCAAAGGTAACCCTCCATATCCAGGTCGACCGGCTGGATGACTGCAAATTCGTCGAAAGAAAGACTCCCCTGCTCCACAAAAAGATTCTTCAACCGCCGTTGTACATGGGGCATCAGCGATTCCGACACAAACCTATTGGCATCCTTGCAGGTCCAGTCATTCAGCCGCCCTGCCTCGCCCAAAGCCTGCATCTGCAAGGCAAACGCATGCTCGGCCTGTACGGAAAAGCAGAGGGACGTGTCTTTCACCAGTCCGCAAACAGCATAAACAATCTCCTGCCACGAAGGGACTCCGATGGAAAAACGGCTGTCGGCTTCGAAATAAGCGGCCAGCTCGGGAGAGAAACGGAAAAGGGCCTCCACCTCCTCCCCGCTTCCGCAAAGAACGAACATGGAAAAAGTGGTGCGGTCGGCCACCAGCTTCTTCAGCTGGTCGAGCAACCGCTTTCCGGAGGGTTCCATCAAAGCCGGGAGATGATAGACAATGAACTGCTTGTCTTCCCTGTAGAAAAAGGTTTCGTAGACAGCATCGGTCGCCCACTTCTCCCGATCACTGCAATCAATCTGCACCCGCTCGGCTTCCTCCCATTCCAAAAAGTCGGGCAACAGACAAGCCAGGCGACGACTCTCCAACAAGGAAGGAGCCGTCAGAGCCAGGCAGGCATTCAACCGCAATTCATGCATGCCCTGCTGCCTGCACAAGCGGTTGAAACCGTTCATACGGGACATCCCAACGAGCCTCGGCAACGCAACGGAAAGCCCGTTGAACTCACGGATATATCCCCAATTATTGTCCCGCACCTGCTCCAGATGGCCGACAATCCAACGGGCATCCTCGTCCTCGGCAAGAGGACGGCATCCGCACGACGTCTTTACCCGGCCATCATACTGAAAATCCAAACAGGCATAAGGCTCGCCGTCGCACGACAACACTGCCCGATAGGCTCCCACAAGCCATATCTTGTCGGGATGCAGACGGAAAGAAACACTGCGGCAGGAAAGGGACAGTACCCGTTCGGAGGCTGCCACAAACCTCCAACCGGATGTATAGCAATGGATCTGCAACCGGAGGCCTGCATCTGCAGGCGTTGCAAAACGAAGTTTCAATTTCAGAACAGCCGAAGAAAACAACGGCTCACAATCGATATCCGACAAGCGGACTACCGATGCCTCGAACGGCATCAGACCATTTTTAACTACATGATTCATCATAGCTATCAAGTTTTTAAAGTGAATAAAACGAAGAGAAATAAAAAATGCACCCGAAAGGACTTCGGTGCATGGATTTCCGGCCTCATGCTTTATGCCTATACCAAGCGCATAAATCGCCGGAGAGTGTCCAACCATTCAAAGAACCAAACGCATACGAATACCAAGCCAAAGGATTCACATCCTTCGGCGACGCGCCATTGCGTTTACATTCTTTGAATTTCGGATACAGCTATGATGGGTCATAATAAAAAAATTCCCTCATTCTTACAGCCGCAAAAATAGAGGGAATTTTATTAATAAACAATTATTCAGACAAAAATCTGCATTATAGCCCCAGCTGGGCCGATATTTCGAGCATACGCTTGATGGGACGGACGGCCTTCTCGGCAACGGCGGGATCGACAGTAATCTCGGGAGTCTCGTCCTTCAGGCAGTTGTAGAGCTTCTCCAGCGTGTTCAGACGCATGAAGCTGCATTCGTTGCATCCGCAGGTGCTGTCCATGGGAGGAGCGGGGATGAAGGTGGTCTGCGGACACTTCTTGCGCATCTCGTGCAGGATACCAGCTTCAGTAGCCACGATGTATTCCTTCTCGGGATGGGCTACGGCATACTTCAGCAGGGCGGCGGTCGAACCGACTACATCGGCCAGTTTCAACACAGCCCCCTTGCATTCGGGATGGGCCAGAATGACGGCCTGGGGATGCTGCTGCTTGATTTCAACCATCTTTTCAACCGAGAACTGTTCGTGTACGTGGCAGGCTCCGTCCCACACCAGCATGTGGCGTCCTGTCACGGAGTTGATATAATTGCCCAGGTTGCGGTCCGGCCCGAAGATAATCTTCTCATCTTTGGGGAAGCTTTCCACAATCTGACGGGCATTGGTCGAAGTGACCACCACATCGGTCAATGCCTTGACGGCAGCCGTGGTGTTGACGTACGAAATGACGGTATAGCCGGGATGCTCCTTGACAAACTGCTCGAACTTGTCGGCCGGACAGCTGTCGGCCAGCGAACAGCCGGCGGCCATGTCGGGCACCAGTACTTTCTTTTCAGGGCAGAGCACCTTGGCTGTCTCGCCCATGAAGTGAACGCCGCACATCACAATGATGTCGGCCGTCGTCTTGGCGGCCTGCTGGGCCAGAGCCAAACTGTCGCCGATGTAATCGGCAATATCCTGTATTTCACTGCGCTGGTAGTAGTGGCCCATGATCAGGGCGTTCTTCTCTTTCTTGAGCTGCTCGATGGCTTGTATCAGATTCTCCATAATCGTTAGTAATTTGTTCAGATGCAAAGTTAATAACTTTGGCAGACACCTGCTATATGTTTCCGTACAAATTCTATTTGCGTATCACGTCCGTGCATGAAATCGGCTACGGTAGAAGGTACCACGTAATGGGGAACGATCCCCTCTCCTTCCAGCGGGAAGCCATGATGCGAACGGCCTGGTTCACGGGTGGGGATACGAAGCCAGATGCCGTGTGAGGTACAGAAATTCTTCGGTCCGTTGCCCGTATCTCCAGCGGTAGGTTCACCCACCAGCGTCACGTTACCGCTCTCCTTCATGTCCAAAGTAAAACTCTCGGCAGCCGAAAAAGTATCAGGTCCCGTCAACAGAAATACCTTTCCACGGTAAGCGTCTTGAGCAGGCTCCAACTGACGGGAATCGGAAAGGCAATGAAGCTGCGGACGGTTGATGAAATATTCGCATAGGAGTGCACCGTTGGCACTGCTTCCGCCTCCGTTGTCGCGAACGTCGACGATGAGATAAGGCAGATGGCTCACCGTAGGATAACACGTTGCAAACTCTTCCATGACGGGAGGCATCATGGTGTTGATGGCCAGGTAACCGATGCTGTCGTCCAATACTCTGGCCGCAACGGCAGGCTGTTCTTCATAGGAAACGCAATCGTTCCGCCGTAACGGCAAGTTCCGTGTCAGTGTGTCGGTACCGCGCTGAACGGTGTAGCTGACCAGTGTATCGACATAACTGCGGAAAATACTCCGTGCCGAACGGTAATGACGGTCGGAAGCCGTGGAGCCGCAGGCATATTTCTCGTGCTCGGCCACCCATTGTCCGACGGGGATGCCGTTAATGGCCGTAATGCGATCTTTATCGCAAAAGCCGGCAGCACGCAGGTACTCGTTGGGCTTGCTTATGAACAACGAATCGTTGATAACCTTGGGTGCAGCAGCAGCCGTATATTTGCTGAAAAAACTGGTGGCGTGTCCTGCCCCCAAAGCTGCTATATATTCCTGTACCAACAGAACATATTCAGCCGGCTGCCTGGCAGCACCAATCCGCGGTGCAAAAACACGGTAAAGCGAATCCATGTCCAATCCCTTCTGACGGTAGAGCGAATAGTTGTCCACCACAATCTGATGGATTTCATCAAAGTCGGCAACATATTGGTCGGGAGTCAACGGGAGTTCGTCCGCATAATACCATACACCGGTACGGGAGTTATCCTTCTTATACGTATAATAGGCATAGCCCACCAGTCCGCCAAACGCCAGCAGAAGCACCAGCACAACAATTCCTGCGATTTTCAATACCTTTTTCCAAATAGAACCATTCTTTTCCATTGATAGTAGCTTTTTATCATTAAAAATTTTATTTCTCTTTTTTCTTTTTAAATCCCCATGGTAGTGATGATAGGCGGTTGATACGGTGGAAAAGAAAATCCGTTTTTTCTTGCAGGAATGGGTTATGAGTCTCCTGCCTCCGGTTATCACCAGCTTATCAACGGGCGAAGACGAGGTGAAAGGCTGATAATAAGCCCTCTTCCGTTTTCTATCAACATCCTGTTTATAACGTGCAAAGTTAATAACTTTCGTAAAATAACCTGCGGAAAAGATGCTGAAAAACCGGTTGAAGAATGGAGAGAAAAAAATGGCTATCTTTTTTGCATTATTCATAACCGGCGGCGCATATAGTTTCTTTTGAATCGTGCAAGAAAAAGTTTTCATTTTCTTTTCATCGAGTTTCCACCTGTTTTCAACGGTTGTTAACCGCTCTATAAACGGAAAAGGGGCGCTTTGAACAAGACGGGCCGCACTTCGGTAGAATATTCGGGCAAGCTTGATGCTTCTGCCCTTGATTTGTCGTATCTTTGTGCAGCAATTTTAATACATTCAACTTATGGAGCATCGTAAACTGAAGATTACCGAACTGAACCGCATCAGTGCCGAAGAGTTCAAGAAGGCCGACAAACTGCCTCTGGTTGTGATACTTGACAACGTGCGCAGCCTACACAATATCGGTTCGGTTTTCCGTACGTCCGATGCTTTCCGTGTGGAGTGTATCTATCTGTGCGGCATTACGGCCACTCCTCCCCACCCCGAGATGCACAAGACGGCCTTGGGAGCTGAATTCACGGTCGACTGGAAGTATGTTAATAACGCGGTTGAAGCTGTTGATAACTTGCGTCGGGAAGGCTACGTCGTGTTTTCGGTAGAGCAGGCCGAAAACAGCATCATGCTGGAAGACATGCGGTTGGAGCAGGGAAAACGCTATGCTGTGGTGCTGGGCAACGAAGTGAAGGGTGTTCAACAGGAAGTGATCGACCATAGCGACGGTTGCATCGAAATCCCCCAATATGGCACCAAGCACTCGCTGAACGTGTCGGTAACTGCAGGTATCGTCATCTGGGACCTGTTCAAACAGTTGAAAACCTTGTAATCTTCCGCCTCTTTCCGAGGAGGCAATCGGTGATATCCTACCAGGTGACGGCCGTTCCCTTTGAAGGGAACAGCCGTTTCCTTTAAAAGGTAACGCTCGTTTCCTTCAAAGGGAACGATTGTTTCCAAGTGGAGGAAACGCTTGTTTCCACGTACAGGAAACGGAGGAAAAAAGCCGCTTCCTGGAAGTGAAATGAATGTTTCGTTATCCCGCATCAAATGCGGAGTCTATATTCCTTGAAGTAACAGCATGGTGCATAACTTATGAACAGAATAAATTGTCTAATTGATAGTACTTTATAGTCTCTTGGTTTTGACAGTTCACCGTTGTTTCAACAGGATATGAACATGCGTTTGAAGCCGGGAAGGGCAGGAGCGGGTAGGGGAATGGGGATGGAAACGATCAGAGTTGTCCGCTCTCCACGAGCAGGATGACGCGTTCGGTCAGGGCATCGTCGCCCGTCGGGTCGTATTGCTTCTTGAGGCTGGCACCGAACAGGGCGGCGAATGTCTGGTAGAAGCCGGCACGGAAGGGGCCGAGGAAGGCTTTCACCAGGTCGTAGCCGGTCGAGCTGGTTTGTCTGTCCACCAGCTTTATCAACAGCTTGCCTTGTGCGAAGGTGAGTTTTTTCATGCGGGGCATGTATTGTTCCTTCAGGCTCTTTTCGACCCGCTTCAGGTGTTTCTGCCGTTCCTTGGGCGGAAGGGTCTGGAGGTATTCGTAGGTTTCGATGATGATCTGGTTCACCTCCTTGGCGATGGGCAATACCTTCTTGACGTCGCGCACCAGGCGGTAGTATTGCGTGCGCGCCCGTTTGTTCTTGAACTTGAGCGGCTTGAAGATGTAGACGGTGGGAAGCTTCACATAAGGGATGGTATCCCCTTCGTAAACGCACATGGGGGTGAGGTACACCTTGCCGGGCTGTTTACGGGTCTTCTGCTGGGCATAAATGGAGGAAATGCCGGTCGTCAGCAGGAGGATGGTTACTATGAGGAGCTTTTTGTTCACAAACGCAAAAGTACATCATTCTTTGAAATCTTTTTTGAATACTTTTGCTTTTTCCTTGTGCCGTTAACTTATTTAAGGTAACTTAGACGGCCATAAACAAATTACGATACTATGAAATACATCAGAATAGCCGTCGGATGGGTGCTGACCCTGTTTGCTTTGGCCTTGCAGGCACAGACTCCCGACCTGATGCTCTGGGAGGAAAACCTGGAGCAGCTGGCCGCCGAGGCCGAGAGCACCGACTGGGAAGACGAGCTGGAAGAGCTTTCCCGACGGATGGAACAGAAGCTGAACCTGAACGTGGCTACCCGCGAACAGCTGGAGCAGTTTCCCTTTCTGTCGGAAGAGCAGGTAGAAAACCTGCTGGCCTATGTGCATGTGCATGGAGCAATGCAGACGTTGTACGAACTCCAGCTGGTGGAAACGATGGACAAGGAAACCATCGGCCGCCTGTTGCCCTTTGTCTGTGTCCGTCCTCTGGAAGAAGAAACACGTTATCCTTCGTTGAAGAATATCCTGAAGTATGGCAGGCACGAGGCGACGGCCCGCTTCGATTTTCCCTTCTACACCCGCAAGGGGTACGAGAAAGACTATCTGGGGCCTTCGATATATCATTCATTACGTTACAGTTTCCGCTATGGCGACCGTCTGCAGGCGGGCGTGACGGGGGAGAAGGATGCGGGCGAGCCTTTCTTTGCCCTGCACGACCGGCAGGGATACGACTACTATTCATTCTATCTTCTGCTGAAGGGGTGGGGCAGGTTGGAAACGTTGGCCGTGGGCAATTACAGAGTCAGCTTCGGGCAGGGACTGGTGCTGGGTAACGGATTCGGATTGGGCAAGACCTTTTCGCTGGCTACGGCTGAGTATTGTACGGAAGGTTTCCGCAAGCATAGCTCGTCCGACGAATATAATTATTTCCGAGGGGTAGGGGGAACCGTCCGCCTGGCTTCCCGCTGGAGGGCATCGGCCTTCTATTCACACCGCAACCTGGACGGCGTGGTGGAGGACGGCGAAATCACTTCCATCTACAAGACAGGCCTGCACCGCACGGCGAAGGAAGCGGCCAAGCGGCATGCCTTCGTGATGCAGGCGGCGGGAGGGAACGTTGCCTACGGAGGCCGTCATCTGAAAGTGGGGGTGACGGGGCTCTATTACTTCTTCGATCGTCCCTACGAACCTACGCTGCGGGAGTATGCCCGCTACAACCTGCGGGGCAATCATTTCTACAACGTCGGTGTGGATCATGCCTACCGTTCGGGGCGCTGGGCGTTGGTAGGCGAGGCGGCCAAGGGGAAGCGGGGATATGCCTTCCTCAACCAGCTCCGCTATCAGGTGGGCGGACAGTATAAGGTGATGCTCATCCACCGTTACTATTCGCACGACTATTGGGGGATGTTTGCCCATTCGTTTGGAGAAAGCAGTGCTTTGCAGAACGAAAACGGCTGGTTTCTGGTCGGCGAAGCATCGCCTTTCGCCCGCTGGCGTTTCTTCGGCGGCATCGATCTGTTCTCGTTTCCCTGGTGGAAGTACCGCATCAGCAAACCGTCGCAGGGAGTGGACGGACTGTTTCAGGTAACCTTCACTCCCAACAAACGCTGGTCGATGTATGCCAACTACCGCCTCAAGCGCAAGGAGAGGGATGTGACAGGCAGCGGTGGCGAAACCATTCTGCCTACCCTGCATCACAAGGTACGCTATCGGCTCAGCTATGCGCAGGGCCTGTGGAACCTGCGTACGACGGCCGACTACAACCGCTTCGTCCAGGCACCGCTTCAGTGCAGCCAGGGATGGCAGGTCACGCAGATGTGTGGCGTGCGCTTGCCTTTCCTTCCGCTGGCCGCCACGTTGCAGGGCACCTATTTCCATACCGATGACTACGACTCGCGTGTCTATGCCTACGAGAAAGGGTTGCTGTATACCTTCTACACGCCTTCTTTCTACGGTCGCGGCTTCCGCTTCTCCGCCCACCTGCGCTATGACTTCCGTGACTGGCTGATGCTGATAGCCAAGTTCGGGCAGACCCTCTATCAGGACAGGCAGGAGATAGGTTCGGGCAACGACTTGATACGTGGAAACAAAAAGTCGGACCTGCAGGTGCAAGTCCGACTGAAATTCTGACTGATGGGTCACGTATTTATTTCTTCAGGAAGTCGGCTCTGTAAGGGCTGAAGCAGTCGATGAGCAGTCCGGCTTCGAGGCAGACGCAACCGTGCTCTACGTTGGGTTCCATGTAGAGTGCGTCGCCGGCCTTCACAACTTTCTTTTCGCCGCCGATGGTAAATTCGAATGCGCCGCTGACCACGTAGGTCACTTGGGTATGTTCGTGCTTGTGGGCACTACCGATGCCACCCTTTTCAAACTTTACCTTCACCATCATGATGTCTTCGTTGTACCCTACAATCTGGCGGGTGGCTCCCTGGCCTGCAGGTTCCCATTCCATGTCTTTTTCGTACATGAATACTTTGCTGTGATTAGTCATATCTTTCTGATTTTGTTGTTGGGCAAAGCTGCCGGTGGCAAACAGTGCCGAGAGAATGAATGCGGATGCAAAAATCTTGAATGTTTTCATATTCAGTGTCTTTATGATATTATTTTCGCAAATGTAGTTAACTTCAATCAGAATGGAGATGAATTTTTCGAAAAATAATGTATTTTGTTTTATTTTTGAAGGAAAAGGGAAGATTTCATCCTTTTTGCCTTACCTTTGTTCCTGCTATTCATGATTGATAAAAACAGGAGGTTTGTATGACTGTCATCTATCCTTCGCCCATCTTCGGGCCTATCCACTCCCGACGCCTGGGAGTTTCGCTGGGCATCAACCTGATGCCGGCCGACGGCAAGGTATGTACGTTCAACTGCATCTATTGCGAATGCGGCTTCAACGAAGATTTTCGTCCGAAGCTTCCCCGCCCCACGCGTGAAGAAGTCCGGGCTGCTCTGGAGGCCCGCCTGCAGGATATGAAGGCCAACGGGCCCACTCCCGACGTGCTGACCTTTGCCGGCAACGGAGAGCCGACGGCCCATCCGCATTTTGCAGAGATCATCGACGATACGCTGGCCCTGCGCGACCGTTATTTCCCGAATGCCAAAGTCAGTGTGCTCAGCAACTCCACCTTTATCCACAAGCCTGCCGTCTTTGCCGCGCTCAACAAGATAGACAACAACATCCTGAAGCTCGACACGGTGGACGAGGACTACATCCGCAGTCTCGACCGTCCGACGGGGCGGTATTCCGTGGCCGACATCATCGAGGGCATGAAGGCGTTCAAAGGCCGTTGCATCATCCAGACGATGTTTCTCAAGGGCGGATATATGGGCAAGGATATGGACAACACGTCCGACAAATACGTGCTCCCCTGGCTGGAGAAGGTAAAGGAGATAGCACCCCGCCAGGTGATGATCTATACCATCGACCGCGAGACACCCGACCACGACCTGCGGAAGGCTACGCACGAAGAGCTCGACCGCATTGGTGCGCTGGTGAGGGAAGCAGGAATTGAGGTGAGTGTGTCGTATTGAGTCTTTATTAGTTCCACTTTTTCCAATCGTATGATGCTTCTACTTGTTTCTCCACGTCGTCGGGCAGGGCGGGGAAGAAGTCGATGCCTGTGATGCGCTCCACCTGGTCGACGGAGTTGGTGTAGCTGTCCAGCGGATGGTTGCCCGAGGTGTTCTTGTAGATGAAGCCGATGGCACGCGGAGGGCGGCTGTCGGCGCACAGGATGACCTTGAAGAAGGCTTCTGGCACGGTCACCTTGTGCTCTTTTCCGATGGTGCGATGTTTCTGATTGTAGAGGATGGGGCCGCAGACGATGTAGATGCGGCCTTCCTGTTCGGCCCACACGCGGCAGCGGTCTTCCAGTTCCTTCCAGTCACCGCGGTTCAGGTTGTGGTGCTGGGGGCAGATGTTGGTCATATAGAAACTCTCCTGCATGGCGCGCCAGTGCCAGCGGTTGTCGGCGGCGGGGCACATGTGGCCGCGGTCCCAGCCCGAACCTTTGTAGTCGTCGGTGGTGACGGCTTCGCTCTCGGGCAGGTCGGGGTCGGGCAGGAACTTGTCCGTGCGGCTTTCGCGCTCCACCAGCTTGTTGCGGTTCAGCTCCCACGCCACCCAGTTGGGCAGATTCAAGGTACGGTTATAAGATATGGTATATCCCTTGCGTTTCAAGATGGTTTCATCCGTGTCTTTCATCGGGGCGGGGATTTCGAGGCCTTGGACAGCGCTTGTCTGTGCTTGGGGTTTGTCTGTCTGAAGGGCCGACTGTATGCTTTGCGGAAGGTGGTCGGAGCCGGTGAGCCCCGTCTGCCAGGCATTGCTCAGCGGGCCGTAGCCGATGAAGGCGGCACACGCCAGCAGGATGAGGTACAACAGGCCTTTGGAGCCTTTCTTCTTCGTTTTTCTTTTGGCCATGACGATGAGTTTGTTCAGGCTCCAAAGGTAGTGAAAGTCGAAAGCAGAAAAAACAAGCTTGCTTGATTTTTTTTGCTGAGACGCATGAGGGTCAATTTTAATGTCATCCTGAGCGAAGTGAAGGATCTCAATACACAAACAACTGCTTTCGAGATTCTTCGCTTTGCTCCCTTAGATTTGCGCAATAAAAGGAAATACGGTTGGAA
>CATXSD010000021.1 GCA_958402075.1 Mediterranea massiliensis
CCACCTGGACCGCCGCCAGATGCTGAAGGACATCCACACCGCCCGTGCCTGGCAGCCCGATGTCCTCATCGCCTGCCTGCACTGGGGCAACGAATACCAGCAACTGCCCAGCCGCGAACAGCAGGAACTGGCCGACTGGCTGTTTGCCCAGGGCGTGGACCACATCATCGGCAGCCATCCGCACGTGGTGCAGCCCATGGAAATGCGTACCGACAGCCTCAGCGGCGACCGCCATCTGCTGGTCTACTCCTTGGGAAACTACTTTTCCAACATGAGCGCCCGCCATACCGACGGCGGTGCCGTCGTCAGCCTGACACTGGAGAAAGCCCCGTCCGCCACTCCTGCCCGTCCCCATACCCGCCTGGCGGAATGCAACTACAGCCTGGTATGGACCGGCCGCCCCGCACTGACCGGCCGAAAGAACTTCGTGCTCTATCCCGTCAGCGTCCCGGCAGACAGTCTGAGCACAGCAGCCCGTAACCGACTGAAAATCTTTACGGAAGACACACGCAAGCTGTTCAGCCGCTACAACAAGGGAATCACCGAAAAGACAAAATGAAGCGGAAAGAGAAAAAATATTTTCCGAAAGCTTTGCCAGTTCAAATATAATCCATATCTTTGCACCGCATTTAGGAAATGCACTAACATGGTGGCTGTAGTTCAGTTGGTTAGAGCGTCAGATTGTGGTTCTGAATGTCGAGGGTTCGAGTCCCTTCTGCCACCCGCAAATTAGTGGTAATCCTCATAAGCGAAAGCTTATGGGGATTTTCTTTTTTAAGAAGTTTCACCTTACCCCGCACAACAATGAAACAGGAATTGAAAGAAAACGGCGGACTGCCGGCCCATATCCTCTGGACCCTCGCCATCGTGGCAGGCGTCTCCGTTGCCAACATCTACTACAACCAGCCCCTGCTCAACCTGATACGGCAGGACTTGAACGTTTCCGAATTCCAGACCAACCTCATCGCCATGATCACGCAGGTGGGCTATGCGCTGGGCCTGCTGTTCATCATCCCGCTGGGCGACCTTTATCCGCGCAAGAAAATCATCCTGACCAACTTTACCCTGCTCGTCTGCTCGCTGCTGACGATGGCTGTCGCCACGGACATCCGCATCATCTGGGCCGCATCGCTGCTGACGGGTGTAGGCTCCATGATTCCCCAGATCTTCGTACCCATCGCTTCCGTCTTCTCCCGGCCGGAGAACAAGGGGCGCAACGTGGGCATCGTCATCTCGGGCCTGCTGACGGGCATCCTGGCCTCGCGCGTGGTCAGCGGCTACGTGGGTGAGCTGCTGGGCTGGCGCGAGATGTACTTCATCGCCGCCGGCATGATGGTGGCGTGTGCCGGGGTGGTGCTGAAAGTATTGCCCGACATCCGCCCCACCTTCAGCGGCCGGTATGCCGACCTGATGAGATCGCTCTTCCGACTGGTGCGGGACTACCCCGAACTGCGCATCTACTCCATCCGTTCCGCCCTGGCCTTCGGCTCCATGCTGGGCATGTGGTCGTGCCTGGCCTTCAAGATGGGCGGTGCACCGTTCTATGCTGACAGCGACATCATCGGTTTCCTGGGCCTGTGCGGCGTGGCCGGCGCCCTGACTGCCTCGTTCGTGGGCAGTTGGGTGAAGAAGGTGGGTGTGCGCAACTTCAACTACATCGGGTGCGGACTCATCCTCCTGTCCTGGTGCTGCTTCTATTTCGGACAGAACTCCTTTGCCGCCATCGTGGCGGGCATCCTGCTGATAGACATCGGCATGCAGTGCATCCAGCTCAGCAATCAGACAAGCATCTTCCACCTCTGCCCTTCGGCCTCCAACCGTCTGAACACCATCTTCATGACCACCTACTTCATTGGCGGCTCGCTCGGCACCTTTCTGGCCGGCAGCTGCTGGGAGCTGTGGGGCTGGGGAGGCGTGTCGGCTGTGGCCTCGCTGCTGACGCTGATTTCACTGGGCATCACCGTCATCACGCAAAAGTAAAAAACAATTTGCCCCGCCTGAAACAATTACTGTTCAAGCAGGGCAAACAAGCCGTTTAGGCTGGACAAACCGCTCGTTTAAGCTGGACAAACCAACCGTTTAAGCTGGGTAAACCGTTCGTTTAAGCCGGGCAAACCAATCAGTCGCCCTCCTCAAGCATGAAGACACTCTCGACCGGCTGGCCGAAGACTTTCGCTATCTTAAGGGCCAGCACCGTAGAAGGAACGTATTTCTTGGTCTCGATGGCATTGATGGTCTGGCGGCTCACTCCCACCGCCTCGGCCAATTGTTGCTGCGTCATCTGATGGATGGCGCGCTGCACGCGCAAGGTATTATTCATGATTCTCCTTTCTGAAACGCCAAAGTTTCCAATGAAAAACGACAAGAAACAAAATCAATACGGTAAACATATTGACAGCCATAAAGTTGAGGTATGGCATTCCGTAAATGCAAAGTGTCACCACAATCAGAATCAGATAGTTGCACACAATGGCCATCGTCCAGGCCTGCATGCGCAGATGGGCAATGCATTCGTCCTCATCCTTCTCACGCGAAAAGGAAGCCAGCAACAAACTAACGGCAAGACCAATCACAACAAGTTCGTCAAAACAATCCTTCATTCCCATTTGGGAGAGGAAAGTATCCATCCACGATCCATTAGACAAGAGATAAAGACCGCCCAACACAAAAGGAATGCCCAACCACAGTCCTACTTTCTTGCAGGAGGGCGACAAAAGATAATCGGTTTTCATATCGCAATGGTTTTAAAGATTACGATGCAAATATAAAGCAAACATTACAATAAAACAAGTATCCTTGATAAAAAGTAATGTTTACTTTACATTTTATTCTAATTAGCCGATTCTTTTTCCCATGCAAGCCACAATTCAGGCCACAACGTTCTACCTCGACACACGGCCCGAGGTGTTGCCCTGCATGAGGCTTTCCACCTCTTCGACAGTTACCTGGTTGAAGTCGCCATAGACGGTATTCTTCAGGGCCGATGCAGCCAGGGCAAAGTCAAGCCCCTTCTGTGCATCGTCGGGATAGGCCAGCAGACCATAGATCAGACCGCCCACAAAGGCATCGCCCGCCCCCACACGGTCCACCTCGTGATCGATGTCGTAGATGCCGGTATGGTGGAACTGCCCGTCGGCCAGCAGCACGGCAGCCAGCAGGTTGTGGTTGGAAGTGATGGAATTGCGCAGTTCCAGAAAAATCTTCCGGCAGCGGGGAACGCGCCCACTCACCTGACGCATGAAATCCTCGAAAGCCGGCAGGCTGGCTTCGAACGAAGAGTCGGCCGCCGTCGTTGCCCGGAAGCCGACAGGCTTCACGCCCATAATCTCACGATATTCGGGCTCAGCGGCAAAAAGCACGTCACTGTACTGCACCAGCGGCATCATCACTTCGGCCGCCGTCCGACCGTAGTTCCACAACTTCTTGCGGAAGTTCAGGTCGCACGAGATGGTGAGCCCCATGCGGTCGGCCACCTCCAGCGCCTCGCGACAGGCATCCGCCCCCTCCTGCGAAAGGGCCGCCGCAATGCCCGACCAGTGGAACCAGCCGGCACCGTCGAACACCCGCTCCCAGTCGACCATCCCCGGCCGGATGGTGGCGAAAGCCGAATCCTCGCGGTCGTACACCACGTTGGAATTGCGGAACGCCGCCCCCGGCTCCAGAAAATAAATGCCCATGCGCTTGCCGCCGAACACAATGCCTTCCGTGCCCAGCCCGCCGGCACGCAACGAAGCGATGCAGGCACGGGCAATGGCGTTGTCGGGCAGGCGTGTCACAAACTCGGTGGGTACCCCGAAGTGGGCCAGCGAAAGAGCCACGTTCGCCTCGCTGCCTCCATACGTCGCCACAAACTCGCCTGCCTGCGCGAAACGCTTGAAGCCGGGCGTCGTGAGCCGCAGCATCACTTCACCGAAGGTCACCACTTTCTTTCCATTGTTCAGATTCTTGCTTTCCATATCCATTCCTTTCTTTATGCAATCAGTCTTTTGCCCGCGAAAGTACAAAATAGAATGAAAAAAAGCAGGAGACAAACGATAAAAAAGTAAAATCAGACAGGAAACAGAAAGCATAAATATTCAATAAGCAAAGATAAAAGTGCAAACAAACGAAAAATCAGCCTCATTTTTATGCACAACAGGCAGCGATATGAAAGAATATCCATAAAAATGTCGTACCTTTGCGCCCTAAACAAAAAACTGAACAAATCACATGGATTCTACGAAAAAGATTCCCTCTCCCCTTGTCTCCCTCCTGCCCATCGCGTTGCTGGCAGGAATGTTGTTTGCCACCATCAGCACCTTCGAAAGCGATGCTCTGAGTGGGGGCAGCCAGATTTCACTGCTGGTCACCACCGCCTGCTGTGTCCTCATCGGCATGGCCTTCTACCGCATTCCATGGAAAGACTTCGAACTGGCCATCACGAACAACATAGCAGGCGTGTCTACCGCCCTGCTCATCCTGCTCATCATCGGTGCCCTGAGCGGCATCTGGATGGTCAGCGGCGTGGTGCCCACCTTAATATATTATGGGATGCAGATTATCCATCCCGACTTCTTCCTGGCCTCGACCTGCCTCATCTGCGCCCTCGTGTCGGTGATGACGGGCAGCTCGTGGACAACCATCGCTACCATCGGCATCGCCCTGATGGGCATCGGTAAGGCACAGGGCTTCCACGAAGGCTGGATAGCCGGAGCCATCATCTCGGGAGCCTACTTCGGCGACAAGGTCTCTCCCCTGTCGGACACGACGATCCTGGCATCGTCGGTCACGGATACTCCGCTCTTCACCCACATCCGCTACATGATGATTACCACCGTCCCCTCGCTGCTCATTGCCGTCATCCTGTTCACCGTCATGGGACTGACCCACGACGGAGGCAGCACCGCGCAGGAGATGAATGCCTTTGCCGCCACCCTGGAGGGCAAGTTCAACATCACTCCCTGGCTGCTGCTCGTACCGGTGGTGACGGGCATCCTGATTGCCCGCAAGGTACCCTCGGTAGTCACACTGGCCATTTCGACCGTTCTGGCCTGTGTGGCCGCCCTCATCTTCCAGCCCGATCTGCTGCGTGAAGTGGCCGGCGAAGGCGGCGGTCTGTTCAAAGGTACCATGATGACCTGCTACGGCAGCACCAGCCTGCAGACCGGCAACCCCATCCTGACCGAGCTGGTGGCGACGCGCGGCATGGCCGGCATGATGAACACCGTGTGGCTCATCCTCTGCGCCATGTGCTTCGGCGGCGCCATGACGGCCGGCGGCATGCTGGGCAGCATCACGTCCGTATGTGTGCGTTTCATCAAGAACCGCGTCAGCACCGTAGCCTCGACGGTCTTCTCGGGCCTCTTCCTGAACATCGCCACGGCCGACCAGTACATCAGCATCATCCTGCTGGGCAACATGTTCGGCGACATCTACAAGAGGCAAGGCTACGAAAGCCGCCTGCTGAGCCGCACTACCGAAGATGCGGTCACCGTCACCTCCGTCCTGATTCCCTGGAACACATGCGGCCTGACGCAGGCCACCATCCTGAGTGTACCCACACTGACCTACCTGCCGTTCTGCTTCTTCAATCTCATCAGCCCGTTGATGAGTATCCTGGTGGCCGCCACAGGCTATAAGATAGTGAAGACTGTTTCTCAACCTGTACAACCTCAGAAGTAAGAAAAAAAGCTGTATCAACATGAATAAGTATTATCAGGACGACAAAACGTCAGTACTTTTTCATTCCGATACAGCTTCGAATCGCTACAGGCTCGAATTCAAGAAGAATTTCTCAAAGAACAGAATCTGGTAGTCGATGGCATTGTTCCAATAGGCACTGTTGTGCACACCCGGACGGGTAATGAAGTCGTGGTCGATGCCCCGGCCCAACAGACGCTTGTGCAGGTCCTTGTTCACTTCCAGGAAGAAATCGCTATCACCGCAATCGAAGATGATGGCCAGGTCGCCGTTCTGAATCTTGTCTATCTGGTTGATGACCGTATGCTCATCCCAGCGTTTCTTGTTGGCGGCAAATTCGCCCAACTGCCTGCTCATCTCCCAGTTCTGCGGGAAAGGCCGGATGTCAACGCCACCGCTGGTGCTGCCTGCTGCACCAAACACGTCCTTGTGCCGGAAGGCATTCCACAGGGCACCGTGACCGCCCATGCTCAAGCCCGTAATGGCCCGTCCCTGTCGCGAGGGCACCGTCCGATAATGACGGTCGGTATACTCTATCAGCTCAGAAGAGACAAACGTCTCATAGCGGTAGGCCGGATTCAGCGGACTGTCCCAATACCAACTGTTCTTTCCGTCGGGGCAAACAAAAATAATACCCTTCTCGTCGGCAATGCGAGGCAGTTCAGGCTTTATCGTAATCCACGACTTGGCTTCCCCGCCATATCCGTGCAGCAGATAAATCACAGGACATGCCTGCGCCTGTCCGCCCAACGCCTTGTCGGGCACTACATAAACTACTTTGACACCCTTGTTCATGGCACGGCTCTCAACCATCACAGTATCTACCTGTGCCGCCCGCATTCCCATTGCCACAAAAATCAACAGAATACCGGCCAAAATGCTCTTGTTTTTCATCATTTCTTAATGTTCTAATACTAAAAGACGGATTATTTGCTCCAAATTTACTATGTTTGCAGCAGAAACACTTCAACTATTATATGGAATTTATCATCATTCTACTTTTATTAGTATTGAACGGCATCTTTGCCATGTACGAAATCGCACTCGTTTCCTCCAGCAAGGCACGTCTGGAGACCTTGGTCGGCAAGGGGAACAAACGGGCCAAAGGAGTGCTGAAGCAACTGGAAGAACCCGAAGAATTTCTTTCCACCATCCAGATAGGCATCACGCTCATCGGCATCGTCTCAGGTGCCTACGGAGGTGCCAACATAGCCGACGATCTGGTGCCCCTGTTTGCCCTGATACCGGGAGCAGAACCCTATGCCGCCAATCTGGCCATGGTAACCACCGTTGCCCTCATCACCTACCTGTCGCTGATTATCGGCGAACTGGTTCCGAAGACCATTGCCATGAGCGACCCGGAGAAATGGGCCACGCGCCTCAGCCCGTTCATGATTGTCCTCAACAAAGTATCCTACCCCTTTGTCCGCCTGCTCAGCGCTTCTACCCGGCTGACCAACCGCCTTCTTGGTATGGAAAGCAACGAAGAACGGCAGATGACGCAGGACGAACTGAAAATGATACTCCACCAGAGTTCCGAACAGGGTGTCATCGACAAGGAAGAAACTGAAATGCTGAAGGATGTATTCCGCTTCTCGGACAAGCGCGCCAACGACCTGATGACCTATCGTCGCGACATCGTGGTACTGCACCCCACAGACACCCCCGAACAGGTGCTGAACACCATCCGTGAGCAGCACTTCAGCAAGTACCTTCTGGCAGATAAAAGCCTGGACGAAATCATCGGCGTAGTATCGGTCAAGGATATCATTCTGATGATGGGCAACACGGAGCATCGCTTTGACCTGCGCAGCATCGCCCGTCCGGCCCAGTTCATTCCCGAAAGCCTGTATGCCAAAAAGGTATTGGAAATCTTCAAGAAGAACAAGAACAAATTCGGTGTGGTGGTCGACGAATACGGCAACACGCAAGGCATCATCACCCTGCACGACCTGACCGAAAGCATCTTCGGCGACATTCTGGAAGAGAACGAAACGGAAGAGCAGGACATCGTGATGCGCCAGGACGGTTCAATGCTGGTAGAAGCCTCCATGAGTCTGGACGACTTCATGGAAGCCATGGGCATATTGGACTACGACGACCTGAAGGAAGAGGACTTCACCACCCTGAGCGGCCTGGCTATGTTTCTCGTGGGAAGGGTACCGAAAGCCGGCGACCTCTTCAGCTACAAGAACCTCCATTTCGAAATAGTGGATATGGACCGCGGTCGGGTGGACAAGCTGCTGGTCACCAAAGACAAGGAGGAAGAGGAAAAGGAGGACTGATGACTCCCTTCCTCGGACAGAGATAAAACAAGGGCGGCCCGAATTTCGGACCGCCCTTATTAATGTTCTATTCCAATATATATCTTCTTATTTCTTGGCAGGTGAAGAATAACGTGCATTCAAGCCTTCCAGAATCTCCTTCGTAATGTTGTAGACACTGTCGGCATACAGCAGGTTATCGAAACCGGTATTGCTGATAATCATGCTATAACCCTTTGTCTTGTTGTATTCCTTCAGGAAGGAATTGATGGAGTCGCGCAGCTGCAGGCTGTTCTTCTCGTTTTCGCTCATCAGCTCGGACTGCAGCTTGTTGCTCAATGCCTGCAAATCCTGCTCCAGCTTGGCGATGCGGTTGTATTCCTGCTGGGCTCTTTCCTGCGAAAGATAAGCGTTGTTCTGATATTTTGTCTGGAATTCCTGCTTCTGCTTGTCCAGTTCAGCAGCTTTTTGATTCAGAGTTAGACGTACATTCTCACTCTTCTTTACCATGGCTTCGTTCAAATCGATGCAGAAGTTGTATTTGGCCAACAGCGTATCTATCTCTACATAAGCAATCTTCATGCCTGACAGGCCAGCCTGGACAGGAGCGTTTGCCGATTGATTGTTTGTATTGCCGGCACATTGGGAGAACAAAGCGACAAAGGCCAAAGCAGCCAAACCGTTCAGGAGGTAATTTAATCTCTTCATAATTCTGAGTACAATATTATTTTTTAATTAATTAGTTCACACTTTCATTCAAGGCTTTCTCCAGTTCGTCTACAGAAAAGCGAGGCTTCTTCTGAGCTTCCCGGTCCTGCGACTGCACACAGCCGATGCCTTTTTTCCGAAGGGCCTTGTTGCCGCTGACATGCCCGTTGGGAAACTTGCCGCCTTTCACAAAAAAGACCTTTACACCCAATAAGAGCACACAAATAGCAACTATTAACAAAGTTATCAAGATAGTCTCAAGCATTTCCATTAATTTTGTGGGTGCAAATATAGGGCTTTGCAAGGACTATGCCACCGTTTTTACCCTAAAAAAAGAGAAAGGGACGGTAAATTGGTTATCAATTTAACCATATTTAGCACTACAGATTCCATGCTTGAAGCCGCTTAAACAGACAGGTCTGCAAGGACCTACAGCAGCATTTCATACAAAAACGATATTATATGGAAAAGAAAGATTTGAAACCAGCCGGCGTTTTCCACTATTTCGAGGAAATCTGCCAAGTGCCGCGCCCTTCCAAACACGAAGAGAAGATCGTGGCCTACCTGAAGGAATTCGGTAAAAAACACCACTTGGAAACCTTGTCGGACGAAGTGGGCAACGTACTGATCAAGAAGCCCGCCACTCCGGGTATGGAAAACCGCAAGACCGTCGTCCTGCAATCGCATGTCGACATGGTCTGCGAGAAGAACAACGACGTGCAGCACGACTTCATGAACGACCCCATCCAGACGGAAGTGGACGGAGAATGGCTGAAAGCCAAGGGCACGACACTGGGAGCCGACAACGGCATCGGCGTAGCCACCGAGCTGGCTATTCTGGCCGACGACACCATTGAGCATGGTCCGCTGGAATGCCTGTTCACCATCGATGAAGAAACGGGACTGACCGGAGCCTTTGCTTTGAAAGAAGGATTCATGAACGGCGACATCCTGCTGAACCTCGATTCTGAGGACGAAGGCGAACTCTTCATCGGCTGTGCCGGCGGTGTGGACTCCGTAGCCGAATTCAAGTATCAGGAAACCGACGTTCCTGCCGGATACTTCTGCTGCAAGATTCAGGTGAAAGGACTGAAGGGCGGACACTCGGGCGGTGACATCCACCTGGGACTGGGCAATGCCAACAAGATTCTGAACCGCTTCCTCAGCCAGGCCGCTGCCAAGTACGACCTCTATCTGTGCGAAATCGAGGGAGGAAACCTGCGCAACGCCATTGCCCGCGAGGCACATGCCGTCATCGCCATCCCCGAAGCCGACAAACATGCCCTGCGCAGCGACCTGAACGTGTTTACAGCCGAGGTACAGGCCGAATACAACGTCGTCGACCCCGACCTGCAGCTGGTCATGGAGTCGGAAAGCTTCCGTCCCAAAGCCATCGACCGCGATACAACCCGCCGACTGCTTCAGGCCCTCTATGCCTGCCCGCACGGCGTATTCGCCATGAGCCAGGACATCCCCGGACTGGTAGAGACATCCACCAACCTGGCCTCCGTCAAGATGAAACCGGACCACATCATCCGCATCGAGACCAGCCAACGCAGTTCGACCGCCTCGTCCAAGCAGGACATTGCCAACATGGTACGCACCGTCTTCGAAATGGCCGGTGCCCACGTCACCTTCGGCGACGGCTATCCGGGCTGGAAGCCTAATCCGCACTCCGAAATACTGGAAGTGGCCACCGCTTCCTACAAGCGTCTGTTCGGCACAGAAGCGAAAGTCAAGGCCATCCATGCCGGACTGGAATGCGGACTGTTCCTCGACAAATATCCGTCACTCGACATGATTTCGTTCGGTCCTACCCTGCAAGGCGTACACTCGCCCGACGAACGCATGCTGATACCCACCGTCCAGAAGTTCTGGGACCACCTGCTGGATATTCTGAAAAATATTCCGGTCAAATAAACGGGTAAGGGACAACGAATGACACCCCACAGACGGAGATACAGAAATGGATGGAAAGGTCATCAGACCCTTCTGTTCTTCTGTATCTCCGTTTTCTTTTCTTTCTACCCGTCCATCTCCTCTGTACAGGCGCAAGACACACTGGCCTTCCGTGTCGTCAGCTACAACGTGGAAAACCTGTTCGACACGCGGCACGACTCCCTGAAAGACGACTACGAGTTTCTGCCCGAATCCACCCGCCACTGGAATTATCCGAAATATCGAAAAAAACTGGACGACATCGGCCGTACCCTCATTGCTGTTGGCGGATGGACACCTCCTGCACTCGTAGCCCTGTGTGAAGTGGAAAATGACAGTGTATTACGCGACCTGACCCGCTACTCCGTCTTGCGCGAAGCCGGTTACCGATACGTCATGACCCACTCCAGAGACGAACGGGGCATCGATGTGGCCCTGCTCTACCAGCGGGGGTTGTTTAAACTGCTGTCGTGCCACAGCATCACCGTCGGCAAACCACGCCCCTCCGACCGCTCCACACGCGACATACTGCATGCCAGCGGCCTGCTGCTGAACGGCGACACGCTGGACGTATTGGTCGCCCACTTCCCTTCCCGCTCCGGCGGCGCCAAGGAAAGCGAGCCCTACCGACTGATGGCTGCCCGCCAACTGAAACGGACCGCAGACAGCCTCATGTCCCGACGCCGTTATCCGCAGCTGCTGATTATGGGCGACTTCAACGACTACCCCCACAACCGTTCCGTCCGAAAAATATTACAGGCCAATGCACCCCAGCCGGGAGAATCAATCTCCTCACAACGTCTCTACCATCTGCTTGCCCGCAAAGCCCGGACACAAAAATCGTTCGGCAGCTACAAGTATCAGGGAGAATGGGGACTGCTGGACCACCTCATCGTGTCGGGCAACCTGCTCCAAACTGATGCCCCTCTATCCACATCCGAAGCCCATGCCGATGTGGCCCGTCTACCCTTTCTCCTAAGCGAAGACAGGAAGTTTGGCGGACAGCAACCTTTCCGTACGTACCTTGGACCTCGCTACCAGGGAGGCATCAGCGACCACTTGCCTGTATGGGTAGAGTTCAAGTTGATTTACTGACAACTTCTGCCCTGCAGAGAGTGAAAAATTAATCATGCAGATACACAAATCCGTCAATCTGCCCGCCTGCACCCTAAAATCACACTTGCCCCGTTGTAGTTATCGAATAATTTTGCGAATATTGCACAAACAATTATCCACAAAGTCTCATGAAACACACCATTCTGATTCTGGCATTCCTTATAGGAGCCATACCTGCATTTGCCCAAAAACTGATTGAAATAGGGAAAGGCTACAGCTCCACATCGGTCAACACGACCATTTTCCGCAACAGTTCATTAGCCACTTTCAACGGCCACCAATACACCGCCTATTACGACGGCGACGGCTATCTGGTCGTCGGAAAACGCCCACTGGGCTCCAGCCATTGGGAGCTTCTCCGCTCGTCCTACAAAGGTAACGTGGCCGATGCCCACAACGTCATCAGCCTCATGGTAGACGGCGACGGCTATCTGCACGTTGCCTTCGACCACCACGGACAACCGCTGAACTACTGCCGCAGTACGGCACCCGAATCGCTTACTTTGGGAGAAAAAGAACCGATGACCGGCCGTGACGAAGCGGACGTCACCTACCCGGAATTCTACCGGCTGTCCAACGGCGATCTGCTCTTTGCCTACCGCTCGGGAGCTTCCGGCCGGGGTAACCTTGTTCTGAACCGCTACAACTTGAAACAACGTACCTGGCAACGGGTACAGGACGTCCTCATCGACGGCGAAGGCGAACGCAATGCCTACTGGCAGCTGTATGTCGATGCCAAAGACGTCATCCACGTTTCATGGGTATGGCGGGAATCGTGGTTGGTGGAGACCAATCACGACCTGTGTTATGCCTGCTCTTCGGACGGCGGAAAGACTTGGCACAAGTCCGACGGCGAGGTCTATGACCTGCCCATCCGCCAGGACAATGCCGAATATGCCTGCCGCATTCCACAGAACAGCGAACTCATCAATCAGACCAGCATGAGCGCCGATGCGGAGGGACATCCGTACATCGTTACCTACTGGCGCGATGCCGACAGCGACGTTCCCCAATACCGACTGGTGTGGCACGACGGAACAGCCTGGCACAACCGCCCCATCATGCGCCGCACCCAGCCCTTTTCCCTGAAAGGAGGAGGCACCAAGATGATTCCCATCTCCCGTCCCCGTATTGCCGTAGACAAGGGTCGTGCCTACTTCATCTTCCGCGATGCAGAACGGAACAGCAAAGTTTCCATGGCCTATACTCCCGACATACTCAACGGCGAATGGCAAGTGACGGATCTCACAGACTTTTCGGTGGATGCCTGGGAACCCAGCCTCGACACAGAATTGTGGAAACAGCGGCAACAACTCCACGTCTTCGTGCAGGAAACCCATCAGGGCGACGGAGAGAAACAGGTGACTTCTGCCCCCACTCCCGTCTACGTACTCGAAATCAATACCGAAAAATAACTTATAAACAAAAAACATGAACAAGATTCTTAAAACCCTTGCAGCCTGTGCCATTGCAATCCTACCGGCTGCAACATTTGCCAAGACATCCGAAGCCGACCAGGTACGGAAGATGATTGACAAAGTGAACCAACACTGGCAGGCCGAGAACAAGCCGGAAGTACGTTCCTTCTGGGATAACGCCGCCTACCACACCGGCAACATGGAAGCCTACTTCCTGACCGGCAACGAGGATTACCGTGCCTACTCCGAGGCATGGGCCAGACACAACGAATGGAAAGGAGCCAAGAGCAACGACCGCTCCCAATGGAAGTATTCCTATGGTGAGTCAGACGAATATGTGCTGTTCGGCGACTACCAAATCTGCTTCCAGACGTATGCCGACCTCTACAACCTGGCCCCCGAAGATTATAAGATCAGACGGGCCCGCGAAGTCATGGAATATCAGATGAGTACTCCGAACAACGACTACTGGTGGTGGAGCGACGGACTGTACATGGTGATGCCCGTCATGACGAAACTCTACAAGATTACTCATAACCCCCTCTATCTGGACAAATTGTACGAGTACATCACCTATTCCGACCAGATCATGTTCGACCCGGAAGAGAACCTCTACTACCGCGACGCCAAATATGTCTATCCCAAGCACAAAAGTGTCAACGGGAAGAAGGACTTCTGGGCCCGCGGCGACGGATGGGTACTGGCCGGTCTGGCCAAGGTACTGAAAGACCTGCCCGCCGACTACAAGTACCGCCCCTTCTTCGTGGAAAAGTTCCAGAAAATGGCCAAGGCCGTGGCCGCCATCCAGCAGCCCGAAGGCTACTGGACCCGCAGCATGATGGATCCCGAACATGCTCCCGGCCCTGAAACCAGCGGCACCGCCTTCTTCACCTACGGCATTCTGTGGGGCATCAACAACGGCTATCTGGACGAAGCCGAATTCCTGCCCGTAGTCAACAAGGCCTGGGCATACCTGTCGAAAACCGCTCTCCAGAAGAACGGAGCCGTAGGCTATGTCCAGCCCATCGGCGAGAAGGCCATTCCCGGACAGGTAGTCGACGCCAACTCTACAGCCAACTTCGGGGTAGGTGCCTTCCTGCTGGCTGCCTGCGAGTATGTACGTTACCTGGAAGCTCCCAAGACTGAGGACCGTGCCTACTGGTGCAACCTGGCCTACAAGATGGCAGCTCCCATCCTGAGCAACATGGCTAAAGGGGAACTGCAGAAAAACATGATTGTAGAAGTAAGCCCCACGTGGGACGGACGTGACAAGAAAGTGACCTACATGGAAGCCTTCGGACGCCTGATGGCAGGCATTGCACCGTGGCTCACCCTGCCCGATGACCAGACGGAAGAAGGAGCCATGCGCAAGCAGCTGCGCGAATGGGCCCTGAAGAGCTATGCCAACGCCGTCGACCCGCAAAGCCCCGACTACCTGCTGTGGCGCAAGGAAGGTCAGCCGCTGGTAGACGCCGCCTACATTGCCGAGAGCTTCCTCCGAGCCTTCGACCAGCTGTGGAAGCCGCTCGACACTACCACCAAGCAACGTTATATCGAGGAATTCACCCTGCTGCGCCGCATCGATCCTCCCTACACCAACTGGCTGCTGTTCTCCTCGACCATCGAAAGTTTCCTGGCCAAGGCCGGAGCGCCCTATGATGCCTATCGCATCAACTCGGCCATCCGAAAAGTGGAAGAATGGTACACAGGCGACGGCTGGTACTCGGACGGTCCCAACTTCGCTTTCGACTATTACAGCAGTTTCGTATTCCATCCCATGTATCTGGAAACCCTCCAAGCCATGAAGGATGTCAAAGCTTACACGCGCATACATTATTCCAAGTATTACGACCGCGCCCTGCACCGTGCCCAGAAATACAGCCTGATACTGGAACGTTTCATCTCGCCCGAAGGCACCTTCCCCGTATTCGGCCGCTCCATTCCTTACCGCATGGCTACCATGCAACCCCTGGCCCTGATGGCCTGGTATCAGGAACTGCCTGCCGGTGTGACCAACGCCCAGGTACGTTGTGCCCTCACCGCAGTTATGAAACGCATGTTTGCCAGCGGCAACAACTTCAACGAAGGCGGCTATCTGACCATCGGGTTCAGCGGACGCCAGCCCAACATAGCCGACTGGTATACCAACAACGGCAGCCTGTACATGACCTCCCTCGCCTTCCTGCCTCTGGGGCTGCCTGCCAGCCACCCGTTCTGGACCGATGCCCCGCAAGACTGGACCAGCAAACGCGCCTGGAGCGGACAACCCTTCCCCAAAGACCATCAGTGGAAGGACGATATCCGCACGTGGGATTTGTTCTGACAATAACAGCATGCAGGGACGCACCACGGTGCGTCCGACCCCTCAGACACGGATGATACGGATAAATTGTCATCCGTGCCTGTAATACAATATATCAACCCCGACTTTTCTGCTTCAGATATTCGGAAGGAGCCATACCATACTCATCCTTGAAGCACTGCCTGAAATAAGCTACACTGCTGAATCCGGCCAAATCGGAGATTTCCGCAATGCTGCACTCGCCGCTCATCAGTAGGTCTACACTCTTCTTCAGCTTCACCTTGCGAACAAATTCGTTGACCGACATATCCGTCAGACACTTTATCTTGCGATAGAGTGTCGAATGGCTCATGCACATCTTATCTGCAATAAAGGCCACGTCTATCTTCTCCATGCTGAGGTTGCTCTCGATGATGCGGTTCACCTTGTCGAGGAATTCCCGATCGAGCTTGTTGAGCGTATGATTTCCCTCGCCCAAGTCTTTCAGGGCTTCTTGTGTAGAGGCCCCCACCGACGATACGGTCTTGGCCGCAATCAGTCCGGCCAGCTTCCTCCTGCCAGCCAACAGATTTTCAATTCGCCTACCCAGCAGACGGGCACTGAAAGGCTTGGCAATAAACGAATCGGCCCCTACAGCATAGCCTTCCTCGCGGTCTTGCATGCTATCCTTGGCCGTCAACAATATCACGGGGATATGGCTGGTACGCATATCTTGCTTTACCCGCTTGCAGAAAGCGATGCCGTCCATGATGGGCATCATGATGTCGCTCACGATGACACTCGGCGTACGCACCTTGGCGATATCCCATCCTTCCTTACCGTTGGAGGCCGTAAGCACTTCATAGGAATCTTCAAACGCACTCCGGATATATTCGCGAATGTCGTTGTTGTCTTCCACCACCAACAGAACAGGACGGGCATCCTCCCCTTCGGCAACCGGTTCTTTGGCATCGGACTCGGATGTCTGTGTCCGGGCAGCCTCCTTGTGTTGGGCATGGGGATAGGTATTATCCGTCAGCAGACTGAAGGTAAAGCAACTGCCCTCATTCAACGTACTTTCCACAGCAATCTTCGCCTCATGCAGATCGGCCAATGACTTCACCAACGCCAGCCCAATGCCGGTACCCGATGCCTGATGCTTGCCTTCGGCCTGATAATAGCGGTCGAAAATATGAGGTATCGACTCGGGGTCGATACCAAACCCGGTGTCTTTCACCTTGATCTCGGTATATCTTTGTCCTGCCTCTTCACGACCGGAAAGCGACAGGGTGATGACACCTTCCGGCGTATATTTCATGGCATTGGACATCAGGTTGTTCACAATGACCCGAACCATTTCCGGATCGAAATAAAGTTCCGTCTCTTCCGTTTCAATCTTTACTTCGATATCCACCCGGCTGTTCTGGTTCAGCTCCTTGAATCCCAATCCGATTTCCTTTACCAGCTTGGCGATATTACCTTTCTCTATCAACAGTTTCCGGTTCTGGGTTTCAGTCTTGCGGAACTCCAGGATTTGGTTGATGAGTGCCAGCAGTCTGTTGGCATTGCTGTGTATGATGCCGATACGCTCGGCGTGTTTCTGCGACAGTGACTTGTCGGCCAGCAAGTCTTCCAACGGACCGATGATCAGCGTCAGCGGCGTGCGGAGCTCGTGCGTAATGTTGGTATAGAAACGGAGACGTTCGGCATTGAGCTTCTCACCGTTCTCCAGTTGCTGGTGTTCCAGGCTGAGCTTATTCTCCAGATCGAGTTTGTGCTTGTAGGAACGAAGGATGAAGAACAGCAACAGACAGCCGGCCACTGCATAGAACAGTTTGGCATACCAGGTCAGCCACAGCGGCGGCTCAATGACCAACGCCAACGAAGCGATATTTTCGTCACTCCAGTTCTGATTCCTCACCCTTGCATTCACCTTGAAGGTATAGCTTCCATAAGGCAGATTCCGGAACGTCACCTGATTCTCGCCGTGCGTGTTGTACCAGGAATCATTCAATCCCTCCATCTGATAGATGTATTCCACTTGCCCGGCCCGGGAAAAATCGGTCACATTAAAACCAATCCGCAGGTTGTTGTTCTTGTAGGAAAGCTTGATTCTGTTCTTGACAATGGGCACCGTCACCTCGGCATATTCCGGCCTGAGGTCACCTGTCATGCTCCGGCACTCGGTGAAAACTACCGGCGCAACCTCTCCGTCGTCGTCAAGGGTCGCCGGATTGAAATAGCATACACCATTCTGTGAACCAAAGTAAATGGTGCCGTCGTCCGTACGGCAAACCGAACCGTCCATGAAGTCGCCACGTGGCACCCCATCGTGAAAATTGTAATTCTTAAATATTCCGTTCACCGTTTCAAGGCAGGAAATTCCGTTGTTCGTACTGAACCAGATGTTTCCCTTTTCATCCTCCTGGATGGCCCTGATGTAACCGTTCTCAATGCCATCCTTTTCCGAAAAGACGCGGAAAGCATTCGGTTCATCGGTCCGTTCAAAGAAGACAAGGCCGTTGCGCGTTGCAGCCCAGATGGTTCCGCTCTGACTCATGAACAGATGGGAAACGGCATTCGAGGGCATACCGTTGTCAGTCGTCAAGCTGTAGACCAGATTGTCGTGACGGTTCAATATCTGGATACCCTTTCCGAAAGTACCGATCCACAATTTACCCTGCCGGTCGCGCAGGATGCTATGTACCATGTTGTCGGGCAACTGATTGTTGATGCTGTCCTCGCAGACAAACCGTCCGTCTGCATAGCCGAACACGCCGCTCTCCGTACCGATCCACATCTTTCCGTCGGCGTCTTCGTAGAAACATCGGACATCAAGATTGGAATAATTGCCATCTATCCGATTCATCTGCTTGGTTCGCCAGTCATACATGGTTACGCCGTCCAGGTACATGCCCAGCCACAAGTCACCGGAACGGTCTCTATAAATGACATTGACATGGGTATTCCTCTTTACGGCCTCAGGGACCAGCAGTCTTTCCATCCGGTTCTGGTCGAATACTGCTATCTCGTTTTCACCACCCAGCCACAAACGGCCGTCCCTGTCTACATTGATACCCCACACCTGCTTATTCATGAACTCACCGTAACGCTTCATCTGATAGGGCAACGTACTGAACAGCGGTTGCTGATGACTGATGACGTCTACCCCACCCCGATAGTTACCTATCCAGATGTTTCCGAACGAGTCCTCGAACACACAACGGGCGTTGGGTGACGACAAACCATGGATGTCGTTCGTCACCACAATGTTGCGGAACTGCACCTGCTCAGGACGGATAAAGGAGTTCTGGCGCAGATCGAGAATACTCACTCCACCCATGTTGGTACAAATCCAAAGATTGCCGTCACGCGTCTGGCTGATGTCATATACCTGATTGGACAAAAGAGAGTTTGGACTGCCTGGCTGATTACGGAAGGTCGTAAACTCTTTCGTTACCGGATTGAACAGGGACAGGCCGTTCTCCGTACCAATCCATATCCGTTCCGCACTGTCCATCAGAATGGCATGGACCGTATTGCTCGGAATACTCATGGGATTGTCGGAAGAATGGCGGAAATTCTCACAAGTCCGTGTCTTCAAGTCGATGATACTAAGACCGTCATTCACGTGTCCCACATAGAGATGACCTTTTCCGTCATCGCACGAAGTCCAGTTACGGCCAACCAATCCCTTCACATTGGACGTATTGAAACTTTCTATTTTCTTCGTCTTGCGGTCGTAGCGGTCAATGCCCAGATGATAGTGGGTAATCCAGATGCTGCCGTCAGCAGCCATTTTCAAGTCGGTCACGTCGTTTGTAATCAATCCGTTCCGTATATCCAGCGTCTCAAACTCCTGCGTGTCCACGTGAAAGATACTGATGCCGTCGCGTTGCGTCCCCACCCATATCGTATTGTCCTCGGGTACGGAAAGCAAAGTATTGTGTTCGTTCCCACTGATGTGCGAATTGTTGCGGTTGTAGACCGTAAAGTGTTTGCCGTCGAACTTGTTCAAACCAGCCTCGGTAGCAATCCAAACGCATCCCTGCCTGTCTTGCGTGATATCCACCACATAATTGTTGGACAAGCCCTGCTCCACCCCCATCCTTTTCAGAATCAGATCATCCTGAAGTGCACGTACGGTCACAGGGAAGCACAAGATCAATACAAGGAACGATATAAGATAGCCGATTTTCTTCATCATTGTATTAAACAGATTAATTGTACCCAGCAAAAATAATGAAATAAGCCGAATGAAACAGATTTTGCAAGTATTTTTCTACCTAATTTTCATCAAAAAGCATAAAACCCTGCACACAGACTTTTCAGGGTGGAAGGAAGCATGAGACGTTGATTTCACAGCAATTCTTTGGATTCCAACAATCTATCAAAATAGTGAAAGCGTGAAACCATCTTTCAGGGAACAAGAATTCAGCAGAAATATAGAGCTGACCTGAACAAGCTTTCACCTTCGTCAACATTCCTACGAATGACCAACAACCGAAAACGGCCATTCCTGCAGCATAACTATGGACTTGAGCCGCATAACTATGAACTTGAGCAACGCAACTATAAACTTTAGAAACGGCATTTTGACGAAAAAATGATGTTTTCCAACGAAAAATTAGATGTTCATGCCTATCGAGTATATGTTCTGATTACAAAACATACACATCCTGCCCACAAGACATACACATTCCGCTCACAGAATATGCACATTTTGTCCACAAAATATGCGTTCCCAATACAAAAGCACCTGTTTATCCCCTTCTTTCTATCGCATCTTCAAGTCTTCGCAAATGTTAAAAACTACCAATAAAAAACAAATCACACAGGATAGAATAAAACGTCATTTGACATCTTTGGACAATTTTTCTATCTTATCTGCTCATTTTTCTACTTTCAATTACATTCAATAACGCTATAATTGCAAAAAATTAGATACGAAACATGCAGATAATAATTTTCTTGTGTAAGGCTATGTCAATTTATAGTTTTTTCAATAGGCTATTCACCTTTATATCAATAATTTAAATTAATTAACAATGAAAACAAGAAAGACGTTGAAAAAAAATCCGGCTGATTGAAGAGCCGAAAAGTGAAGAACTGCTCCGTAGCGAACTCGAAGAAGCGCTTGGGGGCTGGAATTGTGGTACCTATTCTAAAGGTTGGTGGAGTGACAGTTGCACAGCATATTCTTCTGGAGCTTGTTCAAGTGGTTCAGGAGATAATTATTGCGGTGTCTATAACAAATGAATCAATGGCATTGGTACTCAGTAAATATAGCTATCTGTTCGAGCGCAAAATGCAATGCCTGCACCTTTTTCCCGGTCTGTGACGGTGGATGTCCTTACCAACGAATACAGAATGAAAAAACAGGCCGACCACAAGACACCTGTTCATTATTTAAAGAATACGCCAATGATTTTCTAATATTACGCTACAAAAACAAGTTAAATGGAAAAGACTACTTTTAATAGAAAATATATTACTGCCAAACTACGCTCATTCGTCATTCTATTTGTATTGTCCACAATCGCTACAGCGGGATTTGCCGACAACATTAGAATAACAGGAACTATATTGGAAGCTTCCGGTTTCCATAAGCCGGTCGTTGCTGCCACAATCAAAGTTCTGAATGCGGCGGACAGCAGTTTTGTCACAGCTGCCTCGGCCGAGGAATATATGTACGAACACTATGTGGCCGGTGAAGACAATCAGAAAACATTTACAGGCGGATTTTCCGTGGAAGTGCCGAGAGGAGGAAAATACATTTTCACAGTCAGTTGTGTCGGTTACAAAACCACTACACTGGACGTGGATGCAAGCAAGCTGGGCAAAAAGGAATACCGGCTTCAATTGGATCCCATTTATCTTGCGGAAGTTTCCGAAATATTGAATGAGGTAGTCGTAAAAGCATCCAAAGTCAAATTCTACAACAAGGGAGACACGTTGGTTTACAACGCCGACGCATTTAACCTGGCCGAAGGAAGCATGCTCGACGCCCTTGTACAACAGCTTCCCGGCGTGGAGCTGAAGCAGGACGGCACCATCTACGTCAACGGCAGGTATGTGGAAGAATTGTTGCTGAACGGCAAGCACTTCTTCGATGGGAACAAACAACTAATGTTACAAAATATCAGTTCCTATATCGTAAAGGACATCGAAATGTATGACAAAAAAGGAAAGGCCGGCGAACTGGCCGGTATCGATCTGGGCGACAGCCGATACGTCATGGATGTCAAACTGAAAAAAGAATACATGATGGGAACTGCCCTGAATGTGGAGAGCGGCTATGGTAGCGAAGACCGCTACTTGGGACGTCTGTTTGCCATGGCTTTTACGCCCACTGGGCAGTATGCAGCCTACTTCAACACGAACAACCTTAACGATAGTCGCAAGCCGGGACAGACAAGTACCTGGACACCTGAGACGATGCCCACCGGCGTACGGAAAACCCTGTCTGGAGGAATCGATTACAACGTCAAACCTATCGGAAGCCGTTGGGAATTCAACGGAAACGTGAATGTCGAAAGCAGCCGGGAAACGGACGGTACCGACGTGACACGTACCAACTATCTCGTCACCGGCAATACATATGACTATCAGTTCAGCCGCATGAAAAACAAGTCTATTTCGGTAGGGACCAAGCATAAGGTTCAATACAAGACGCCGGAAAATTATAGCCTCAGCACCGAACCGTTTTTCAATTACAGAAAGTGGAACAACTACAGTGAGAACGTGGATGCCACCTTCGACGATGCGTACAACGATGTATCCACCGATTTCATCCAAAACATCTATAGCGGTGACCACAACGAAGTATTGGCCAGTTTGATCAACCGGAATCTCAACATGGACCGCCGCAAAGGCCACTCCCTCTCCGCCGGCGCCAGCCTGTGGCAAGGTTTTAAGATTCCCAATACAAGTAACGTGCTTCAGGTAAACTTGTCTGGGAAATACGATAACCGGCACGACGAACGTTTCAACCATTACGACATAAATTTCGGACAAGATCCCGTTCCGGCACAGACAGCCAACCGATATTTCAAGAACTATCCGACTTTCAACTCCAAACTTGGCGCAGAGATAAGCTACGTACAAATGTTGGCGCGTGGAATGAATCTGACCTTTTCCTATGGTTACGAACATATTTACGGCAAGGAGACTTCTGATCTTTACCAGTTGGAAACATTGGAATCTGTAGAGGATTTCATGTTCGGCAAACTGCCTTCAGCCATCGACTATGAAACCGCTTTCGTCCCGAACAGCAGTTATCTGAGCCGAAGCACGGACAACAACCACAAATTTGCGTTGACATACCTCTACTCAAGAAAGAAAGTTTACATAAAATATGTACTCCCAATCATTCTAACAAACCAGAAACTCGATTACCTGCGTGGAGACGTTGACACAACTTTCAGCCGTCAGTCGGTAATGTTTGACATTGGAGAAGCCATGCTCGATTGGCAAATCAACGACAAGCATAATCTATGGTGGGAATGGTCGTTAAAGAGCCGTACCCCTGACATGGTAACGATGGTCAACTTTACCGATGATACGGACCCGCTCTATATCAGAAAAGGAAATCCTGATTTAAAAAATTCCTTGCAGTTCCGCACACGCCTTAAGTTTTCCAGAAATAGTAAAAAAAGCCGTTTCCAAATAGAGGGACAATACTCGATACTTTCCAATGCTCTATCGCAAGGATATACCTACAACACTGGTACAGGCATACGCGAAGCAAGTTACTACAATCTCGACGGGAATTGGGATGTATCAGGTAAGATTGCATATATGAGGCGTTGGGAAATGGGGTTGATGCTCGGCAACTACTTGGGAGCCGGACATTCCACTAACGTCGACCTCGTGGGGGAAGACTCACCCCAGTTGTCCCGCAGCAAGGTGTACAACCTGAATTTCTTTGACGAGTTCCGCTTGGAGTATCGTTTTAACAAGCATCAGTTAAGCTTGAATATCAATGGAGTTCATAACCGCTTCACGTCCAACCGCATAAACTTTACGCCCCAAAACACATGGACGGTAAAATCGGGCCTGAACGCCATCTTCGAACTTCCTGCCAATTTCCAGCTGGCTACGGATTTTACGGTTTATAACCGACGGGGCTATACGGACGAAGCGCTGAATACCGACAACTATGTATGGAACGCCAGGCTCACCTACAAGGCACTAAAAGGCAAGTTGTTGTTAATGCTGGACGGTTACGACATTCTGCACGACCTAAGCAACGTGTCCTATACAATGAACGCACAGGCACGTACAGAAACCTACCGCACGGTATTACCCCGCTATGCGATGTTTCATGTACAATGGAGGTTTAATCATACCCCGAAAGGAAAGAAAAAATAGAAGATAATCCTAACTATCATGGCAAAAAGACTCCGACTGATCCGACAACACGATTCGATGCAATGTGGGGCTGCTTGTCTTGCAATGATTTGCCATTACTATGGCAAATCATTGTCGCTTGAAGAGACAGAAGCATATTGCCCTGTCAACAAACGGGGCGTATCGCTACTGGGAATCTCAGAAGCGGCACAAGACATGGGCTTTCATACCCGTGCGGCACGGTTCACCGTCAGGCAGTTATGCGAAGCAGGATTACCCGCCATCTTGTATTGGAATCAGAACCACTTTGTCGTCTTGTACCAGGTAAAACGGAACAAATTCTATATAGCTGATCCCGGAGGAGGACTAGTTGTCTATGATAACGAAGCGTTCAGAGAAAACTGGATATCATCCATGAAAAACGGTTTTGAACAAGGTATCGCTCTCACCCTGCAACCTACACGGAATTTTGTTAAAACTCCCCGTAAAAAGAACCGATCCTACAATAACCCCTTCAAGCTCATTACAAACTACTTGTTCCGCTATAAGAAATATTTAGTGCTGATGGCAAGCGGACTATTCTTAGGGGTGCATATTGCAACTTTTAATGCCGTTCCTTACCCAATTTATTGTAGACATAGGTATCAACAACCGCGACATCAATTTCGTATGGCTCGTTCTATGCGGTGAACTGGCAATTGTGACAGGAAGAATGGCTACCGATTTCATCCGCGGTTGGCTGCTGGTACATATTTCCATACGGGTGAACATTTCGTTAATAAGTGACTTTTTCATCAAGTTACTCCGCCTTCCTATGGACTTTTTTGAAGTGAAACATATGGGCGACTTAATGCAACGAATGACAGACCACTCCAGGGTACAATCGTTCCTGACAGAGAAAATACTCGGTATACTCTTCACGATTCTCAGTTTTCTGGTTTTCGGTTTCGTTTTATTGATTTATAGCAAACTGATATTTGCCGTTTTTTGGGCAGGCACCTTGCTTTATACAGGATGGATCATATTGTTCTTGCAAAAACGGAAAGCGTTGGACATCTCGTTATTCAAGAAGCGCAGCGAGAACCAAAACTGCACTTTCGAGTTCGTGACAACCCTACAAGAAACCAAACTCCAAGATTGCTGCCAACGCAGACGCTGGATGTGGGAAGACCTTCAGGCTGATTTGTTTGACCTCCAGTTGAAATCACTCAAACTGCAACAAACGCAAGAGGCGGGCTGTATATTCCTGAACGAAATCAAAAACATCCTCATCACCGTTTTGTCTGCTACTGCAGTGATAGAAGGTTCCCTGTCTTTGGGCGCGATGTTGGCCATTCAATACATCATCGGGCAACTTAATTCACCGATATCCCAGTTTATCAATTTCATTCTCTCTTTCCAAGACGTAAAACTTTCCTTGGAACGAATCAACGAGATTCAGGAAAAAGCAGACGAGGACAACTCCTCCAAGCTGATACTCACAGGCGAAAATGGGGCAGGCATCGTCCTATCCCAACTTACTTTCAAATATGACAAACATGCCGACAACAAAATATTAGATGCTGTTCATGCCGTATTCCCGTCGCGCCAGGTAACAGCCATCGTAGGTGAATCGGGAAGCGGAAAGACGACGTTGATCAAACTCTTGTTAGGCTATTATGCCCACTACGACGGAGAAATATACGTGGAAGGTAAAGAACTTAGAGAAATAAACCTGAAGCATTGGCGCAGAAGATGCGGAGTTGTCATGCAAGAAGGGGTAATCTTTTCTGAATCGATTGCGCGCAACATCGCAATTGACGATTCGGAAATTGATGTTCCTCGACTTATAAAAGCAGCCCAAATGGCTTGTATCTATGATTTTATCCAATCATTACCACTGAAATTTGAAACAATCATAGGCCGCAACGGAGTGGGCATCAGTCAAGGACAACGGCAACGTATCCTGATAGCCCGTGCCATTTACCGCGACCCCGATTATATCTTCTTGGATGAAGCGACCAATTCGTTGGATGCAGTAAATGAACGTTCTATCGTCGAAAACCTGAAAACATTTTTTAAAGAACGGACGGTGATCATTATAGCCCATCGGTTGAGTACGGTGAAAGACGCAGACAATATCATTGTCTTAGGGAAAGGCCGAATTGTAGAATCGGGCACACATGAATCGTTATTGAAAAGACAGGGCACCTATCATGCACTGGTAAAAAACCAACTTCAATTGGATGAGTAAAATGGACGAAATAGAATTAAGAAGCAAAAACATCCGGCGAATTATCGGTCCTATACCAAAAGGACTGTTCATAGGCGGAATAACTGTAATGGTTTTGATTACAGCAGCGCTGAGTATCGCCTTATTTTACTTGCCCAACCCGACAAACAGCAGTGAGCGATTGTTCCATCTCATCATCAAGTCGCTGAAATTATGAAAGGAAGCCTGCCCTCCATAAAGACAAACACGGATGACAACCGCATAGACATGTACATGCTGGAAGTTTATAACCCTTGTCGAACCGGATATGACACTTTTCGAGAAGAATTCTTGAAAGGGATGCGGCAATGCGGCCCGTTCAACATATATGTCGTGGTGGAAGAATTTCCGGCGAAGCAAATTCAAGAAGAGCAAGAAGAGCAAAAAGAAGAAGCGACTTACATCTATCTCCCCCCAACGCAGCATGACAAATTTGCCGCGTTGGAGGCTTATCTGAAACAGACTATCAGGGAAACGGAAAGAATGGTATTCATTTCCAATTTTTTCCCGGCTATTTTCAACATAAAGGCGATAAGGCATTTATTTCCACAAGCCCGGATTGTCCATATCATACACGATTTACCCTGGCTTTCGTTTTTCGGAGGTGACGAAAACGAATACATAAATTATCTTTGTAAAGAAGAGAGCCGTATCCTGACTCCGCAAGAGGATAAATTTATCAGATATTGCACCTACGACATGAACGCATCTTTTCAGTTAACGGACAAGATCGTAAGCCTTTGCCGGTCGACTTACCGGATGATGACAGAATTTTACGACATCCCCTCGGAAAAAGTTTGCCTGATACCCAATGGCATGGAAGATCATGCCTTCATCAATTATGGAGAGGAAGAGCGGCTGCGCCTCAAGCTGAAATACCGTCTTCCTTTGTCGGGAAAACTCATACTTATGGACGCCTGACACATTCCAAAGGGGCAGACCGGATTGGTCAATGGCTCGATTGCATCAAACCTACCACAGGCCATCATCTGATTTACGCCGGTCCTGATGATATTTTTTCATGGTTTCCTTCAAGTATGGCTCATTCTGTTGTTTCAATCGGTTTTAAAAAACAGCCGGAATTATCCGAAATATATGCTGCGGTCGATCTAGGCTTGTTTCCCTCACGGCATGAACAATGCAGTTATGCCGGCATTGAGTTTTTGATGCATGGAATTCCAGTCATTGCGACCTCTGCTTATGGAGTAAGAGATATGTTTAATCTGAAAAACGCCTTTATGATTCCAGCCACAGGTAAATCTATAGCTACGAAAGATATACGCAACAAAAGAAAAGAGGCAAGAAAAAGTTTTCTAAAAAAACACACAGGAAAGGCTATGAAAGAGCAATATATCTCGCTCATCCTTAACCTGTTTTCCAACCAATTATAAAATCTGTTTATGACAACAAAGATTTTGAAACTCATTTATAAAAATTTGCGCAACACGGAATGGGAAAAATTACCGTTCGGATTAAGAGGAGGAAAAATTGGATGTATGCTTTTCGTTGCGCTTTATTCGGAATGCATGAAGAATGCCCGTGCGCGAAATTTGTCTACCCGCATGTTACAAGACATCATTAGCGATAAAACAGTACAGCATTATACGCTCATTTCCGGGAAATTAGGCGCGGCATGGGCATTATATGTGCTCAACCGAAAAGGGATATTGGAAAAGGATGAAGCTTTGAATGGTATATTAACCTCATTTCGAATGAAATATGCAATTTACTACTCCACTGCCCCCTACCAAATATTGGAGGATGACAACCTGTTTTCCTCCGGAATCTACACGCTTGCGCAACATCCCGATAACGATACGCTTGAACGCTATCAGGTAGAAGAACGCTTGATTAGCTTGGTAGATGAATGCGAACGCCAATTATCGCAAGAATTCATAACCCATTTCTTACAAAGCAATTGGACGCCGTCCATGCTGCATTCTTATATATTCTTCTTACAAACATGTATCAAAAAAAAGATTTTTACTTACAAAGCAAACTTCTTGCTTGCGCAAGTCGAAGATCTCTATAAAAAGCAAAAAGAGATACCTTTGTGCGACGAACTTATCTGCTCTTTCTTTTTGCAAGCTGAAACAATGCATCTTCCGCGAAATAAGAGTGTTGAGGAGTTGTTCACGCTCATGGGCGAATGTGGTTTTTACACGCTTCTCTATGAAAAGCCACAATTATTTCACACTGTTTTGGCGCAAGCATGCGAGCAACATCCGCTTTTTTTAGAAGCGATCTATAAAATAATCGCGCAAAAAGACTGCTCCTTGACAACGCTTTGCGGATGGGGATATGGATTGCTATTATCAAATAAACCAGAATTCTTCTATGGCTCGAAAAATTGACTTGTCTCAACTTACATTTTGTATTCCGGTACGCATTGATTCAGACTATCGTTTGCGGAATCTATTGACCATGCTATCCTTCTACTCACGCCATATCCGGGCGAATTACATTATATTGGAAGCAGATGCGAAACAACGAATAAAAGATTTGCCGCCTGTAAAAGGATTATGTTACAAATTCATATCCGACACGGCTCGCATTTTCCACCGCACGCGCTATATCAACCAAATGTTGCGGAATACGACACCCCCTTTTGCTGCCATTTGGGACACCGACGCCATAGCACCTGTCAGCCAGCTTAAACAAGCATATGCCGCTTTGCAAAAAAATGAAAGTACCATGATCTATCCCTACGACGGACGTTTTTGTCAAGTTGACTATTTTCATTCGGCCTTGTTTTGCCGGAACAAGCAAATCAAAATACTAACCAGCGATTACATGCCACGGGCATTTATAGCCGGTTACTATTCAGTGGGAGGCGCTTTTTTAGTGAACGTGCAGGCGTATAAAAGCTACGGATGGGAGAACGAACATTTTATAGGATGGGGACCGGAAGACGTGGAGCGATATCACCGAATGGAAATTCTGGGCGAGCGTCCTTCACGAATAAACGGTATGCTTTACCATCTTTTTCATACAAGAGGAGTCAATAGCGGAGATTTTGATCCGAACTTAGCCGTCAGTACTAAACGGGAATACATTCATGTTTGCAGTATGATGCCCGATGAACTGAGAGCCTATATGAATACCTGGGAATGGATAAAATAGAAAAATCATGAGACATGCGATTCTTTTACTTTGGCACACGGACGCCAAGCAGCTTTTGGATTTGACGGAGTGTTTTGATGAAGACTTCACCTTCTATATACATATCGACAAGCGAAGCAAGGAGGATATCGGGCGGTTGAAGCAAAAAAATAATATCCATATTTACAGGAAATATAAAATTCATTGGGGAGGATTCAACATCTTGAAAGCTGAACTTTTTCTATTGAGAAAAATTGTTGAGGACAAAAAAGACTATGCGTACATCCATTTTTTCAGTGGTCAAGACTATCCAATTAAAAATTTGCAATACATAAAGGATTTTTTTATCGCTAACATAGGCAAAGAGTTCATGCATTACATGAAAATACCATCCAAACACTGGGAAAAGGGTACTTATGACCGCTATCTATATTACAGATTTCATGATTTGTTCGACTATAGAAAAAGGCAAGGAGCTCATATCGGTTCATTGATTGTAGATTTCCAAATAAAACATAGGATCAAACGTCTTATTCCTAACCAAGTTCCACAATTGTACGGAGGCTCCAACTGGATGTCCATAACAGCTGCTTGTGCAAAACATATCGTAACAAATGAAAAGAATAACAAATCGCTCTACAATCGGCTGAAATATACATTCGCACCGGAAGAGACCTATTTTCAATCAATCATATTGAATTCCAGATTTAAGGAAAATGTAGAAAATTGGAATCTACGATACATAGTGTGGGAAGGAAAGGCATCTCCCCGCACATTATCGACAAAAGATTGGCCAGACATTCAACGATGCAAAGAGTTATTTGCCCGAAAGATAGACCGTTCTCGTTCCAAGCATCTTATTTCATTAATAAACAACTATTTAAAAGCTAATCAATCCACAAAATTCGCTTTAAAAGAAGAAGTTATACTTTTAGTTGCGCATAAAGTTAACCCGTCTTTAATTCATAAATACTGGCAAATCAAAGAGCAAGTATCTGAAGCGGATATTATACTTTTATTAGAAGAAGATGAAAGCGATAATTTCGACATAAACTTGCCGGACGGCATTGATTATCGTATTTTCAATGTAGACATGCTCAACGCCTTAAGTTATGACCCCATAGAGGAAACAATCGTACCAGGAAGCAATCATTTTATCACTCTTTGGTTTTTCCTCACAAACAGACACTACAAGAACTATTGGAGTATTGAATATGATGTAGACTTTACGGGAAACTGGAACACGCTATTCGAAAGTTTCCGAAAAGAAACAGCAGATTTCATTAGTACGCATCTACAGACCTATAAAGAAACACCAGACTGGTATTGGTGGGACAGCTATCATGGAATAACTTTAAATATCACATTACACGAACGCATTCGTTCTTTCAACCCTATTTATAGAATCTCTGCTGAGGCATTAGAGTTCTTGGACAAATTCTTAAAAAAAGGTAATTCGGGACACCATGAAGTACTTATTCCTACTGCATTATATCATTCCGGCTTCAAGATACTTGATTTCGGAGGATGCGGTTCCTTCGTACTACCGCAATACAAAGAAAAATTTTATTTAGATTCGACCATATTGACAGACGGGCTACAAGGAACTATGCGCTATAAACCTAACTTCAAAACCATCTTGTCTTATAATCTACCTGACAAACTATTTCATCCTGTTAAGGAATAAGCCGATTAAAAAACATCCATAAAAACCAAGCAAGCAAGATAGAATAAAACGTCATTTGACATCTTTGAACAATTTTTCTATCTTATATGCTTATTTTTTATAATCTCTTTTTCTTATTTATCTCCTACTTTTGGCAGCGATTTAATTCTCACACAATTTTTAATTAAAATAAAATTAATGATGAAATCTAATTCTTGCAAAAACAATCGACGAGCCATGATGGCTCTGCTTCTTTGCACAGGATTCATTGCCATGCACCCCTTGGCAATGTCGGCTAAAGAAGAAGTTTCATCACTGAACGTGGTGCAACAGCAAAAATTCGTGAACGGTGTTATCAAAGACTCAACCGGAGAGCCTGTCATCGGTGCCAATGTACGTGAAAAGGATAATCCCACCAACGGTACCATTACAGACTTGGACGGTAAATTCAGTTTGTCCGTGACCAAAGCTACCAAACTGGAAATTTCGTTCATCGGATACAAGACTGTCGTTGTAGACGCTGTACCCGGAAAGTCGATTAATGTAGTACTGGAAGACGACACCGAAATGCTTCAGGAAGTAGTGGTTGTCGGTTACGGTACGATGCGTAAAAAAGACTTGACCGGTTCGGTCGTACAGATCAACGCCAACAAGGTGGCCGACCAGAATCCTACTTCTGTTCAGGACGTATTGCGTGGCACACCGGGTCTGCAAATCGGTTACGATGCTTCAGCCAAAGGTAGCGACGCTTCCATCCAGTTGCGTGGTCAGAACTCTTTGGGAACCAACGCCAGCCCGATGATTGTATTGGACGGTATGGCTTTCTACGGTGAACTTTCTGAAATCAACCCCGATGACATCGCCCAGATCGATGTATTGAAGGATGCCGCTTCTGCCGCCATCTATGGTGCCAAAGCTGCTGCCGGTGTTATCATCATCACTACCAAGAAAGGTAAACAGGGCAAACCTATTATTAACGTAGGTGCCAACCTTTCCGTAGCCAGCAAATCGGACTACCGCGACTACTACGATGCGGCCGGTTACCTGCAGTTCCATCAGGATTGGCGTAAGATGTATTATACATACGGACAGGGAGAAGACGGTCTATACGACTACTACCAAGCCAAAGACAACAACGGAAACCTGCTGTACCCCGAAGGATACTACGATGACCCACGCACCATGTCATCGGCCGATCAGAGTGCCTGGATGACCAATACAGGTGCCAGCGGTATCGGCCCCACGGAAGGAGAATCTGCCCTCAGCCTGTTCGCCCGCCGTCTGCAGTTCGACAACTCCCCATTGATGATGCAGAACTTCCTGAACGGACGTATGGTAGACTGGAACGATGCTACGTTCCGTACCGGCTTCAACCAAGACTACAACGCCAGCATTTCAGGAGCTACCGAACGCGTAAACTACTACTTCTCCTTAGGCTACATCAACAATGAAGGTGCGGTACAAGGAAATGAATACAACGCTTTCCGCTCCAACATGAAACTCAACGCCAAAATCACCGACTGGCTGGAAATTGGCGCCAACGTTAACTTCCAGGACCGCTCAGACGGCGATATTCAGGTATCATTGGGCAGCAACTACTGGGACAACAACATGCTTCGCAACTCACCCTATGCTTCCATGTACGATGAAGACGGTAACTATGAACAGTATCCTATGTCCGGTCTGCCTACGAACGGTGGTTACAACTACTACCATTACCGTCAGTACTATGACTTGGAAAAGGGTTACACAGTATTGAATACCATCTTCAATGCCAAGATTACCCTGCCGGCCGGCTTTACATACCAGTTCAACATCGCTCCCCGCTACCAGTGGTACTACAACCGTTACTGGATGTCAGCCGAACTTCCCAATGCCTCTGCATCAAGTCAAGGTGTCGACAGAGGATGGAGCAAAAACTTCGACTGGAACCTGAACAACACAATCACATGGGACAAGATATTCGGTGACCACCATTTCACCGCAACCCTGGTACAGGAAGCGGAAGAACACCGTTACTGGAGTGATATCACCTATGCCCGCAATATCACACCGAGCGATGCCCTTGGCTTCCACTACACTCAAGGTGCAAACAAGTCACAGAGTAGTTTCTATACAACAGACAGCCATTATACAGCCGCTTCCTATCTGGGACGTCTGTTCTATGGCTACAAAGACCGGTACATGTTCACCGGTACGTTCCGCCGCGACGGTTACTCCGGTTTCGGAGCCAACAATCCTTGGGGTAACTTCGGTTCACTGGGTATCAGTTGGGTATTCTCGGAAGAAAACTTCATGGAAAGTACACGCGACTGGATGGATATGGGTAAGTTACGTCTGTCGTGGGGTACCAACGGTAACCGCGAATTTGGTGACGTTTACTCCACACTGGCCAACCTGGCCCTGGCAGGCGGTAACATGGTTTACTACCAAAACGGCAACTCCAATGTAGTCAACCCGCTTTACATGAGCCGCTTGGCCGCCCCCAACCTTGAATGGGAAAAGACCAAAGCATGGAACGTCGGCCTGGACTTCTCGTTCTTGAACGGACGACTGACAGCCAACATGGACTACTACTTCAAGAAAACTACGGACATGATCATGAGCCAGCGTCTGCCTAACTTCTCCGGTTTCAGTTCTATCATGGCCAATCTGGGTGAGGTACAGAACCAAGGTTTTGAAATTGCCTTGAATTCGACCAACATTCAAAACGAAAACTTCACCTGGAACACTTCTGCCGGTTTCTCCATCAACAAGAACAAGATTAACCACATCTATTATGACTACGATGAGAACGGTGTGGAAAGAGATGATACCTCCAATGGTTGGTTCATCGGTCAACCTATCGGTACCATTTGGTATTACGAAACCGACGGCGTATGGCAGAACACACCTGAAGACATTGCTGCTGCCGCCCTGGTAGGACAGAAGCCTGGTGACCCGAAAGTAGTAAACAATTATACCGAAGACGACCAGATACTGGAAGACGGTACACGCATCCCTGTCTACAATGACAACGATAAGGTTTATCAGGGAACCACTGCTCCTCCCATCTACTGGAACCTGCGCAACGACTTCACGCTGTGGAAAGACCTGACCCTCTCCATTTCGTTCTACTCATACATGGGCCACAAGAGCACGGCCGGCTACTGGTTGAACCAGGAAAATGGCGGTTCTCAGATAACCAATGGTTTCAACGTACCCGCTCGCGAATACTGGACACCCGACAATCCAACCAACGACTACTGCCGTATAGAAGCCGTAGGTCCTAATACCGGTCTGGCCGGTGGTGTCAGCAAGGTTTATAACCGCAGCTTCGTTCGTCTGGACGACATCACCATCGGTTATAACTTGCCCCAAAAGTGGACCAAGAAATTCATGGTAGACCGTATCCGTCTGACCGCAAGCTGTAAGAACGTCTGCACGTTCGACAGTTGGGAATACGGCGATCCTGAAACTGGCGGACTGGCTACACGCACCTTTAACTTTGGTATCAACGTAACACTCTAAATCTGAAGAAAAATTATGAAAACTATAAATACACTATTTGCAAAAGGATGTATGGTGCTGGCTTCGGCTGCTCTGCTGACTACCGGCTGCTCGGATGACTTCCTGAAGCAAGACCCGTTGTCTTTCTACAACCCGGAAAACACCTATACTACTGAGTCTGGCCTGCAGGCTGCTATGGCCATGTGCGACTACGGACTGAAGGAAATGCTGATGGACGGTAACGGAAACTGCCTGCCTATGGCTTCTCTCTACTTCATGACCGATATAGGTCTGTATGGAAAAACGGATGCAAATCCGATGCAGGCAGACTTTGCCAATATCATCACACCGACTTCCGGTATGGCTGGTGGAGGTGACGGAAACGCCATGCAGCGTTTCTGGGACCGTACGTGGAACAGCGTCACCTTTGCCAATACTATCATTTCCAATGTAGACAAAGTGCCGGGACTGGACCAGACCCTTCATGACGAATATCTGGGCCGTGCCTACTTCCACCGTGCCTACGCCTACTATCACGGCGTACTGCTGTTCGGTGATATTCCCTTGATTACGAAGCTGATTGAAGTGCCCAAGCAGAACTATAAATCCACCAGCAAGGAAGCCATCTTCCAGATGTTGGTACACGATTTGGAATTTGCAGTAGAACACGTTCCTCCCCAGAAGGACATTAACTACATCGGTACGGTCAATCAAGAAGCCTGCATGCAGCTGCTCATCAAATGTTATCTGGTTGTAGGCGAATATCAGAAAGCCGAACAGATGGCTACCGACTTGATTAACAATCACGGCCTGGCTCTGATGCAGGCACCTTTCGGAACCAATGTTCCTTCGGGCAATCCCGAGACTTGGCCGGTAGAGCGCAATGTGATGTGGGACCTGCACCGCGGAGTCAACATCACCGATGCAGCCAACAAGGAAACCATCATGCCCATCTTGAATTATTATACAGAAGGCTTCATTTCCTACCCGCAAATGCGCGCCATGTGTGTACACTGGAGCAACGGTGATATAGTAGATCCGCATAACATCGGTGCCCCGACTTATAACTATGCTCGAAGTGATGCCAAGTACAATCCGGAATTAGACTGGGTACGTGCCTTGGGCCGCGGTATCGGTTGCTTCCGTACCTCCTACCACTACAACCAAACCATTTGGAACTATGACGGTGAAACTGACTGGCAAGACCTGCGCCACAACCGTGAAAAGGGTAACTGGGTAGAAATGACTGACCTGAAATATAACAACCCTGATTCGGAATTTTATGGCCAGCACATGATGCTCTATGCACCAGAAAATTATGGATGGCATCAAAAAGAAGATGGTACTTGGGGATGGCTGATTGAAGAAGGGGATTTACTTTGCAAGGACACTATCCGTAGCTGGTATCCCACTCCTCTATATAAAGTATATATCCTTGACCAAAGTGCTGAAGAAAACATGGGTGCTAACCAATTCAACGGAGCCACTAAAGGTAATGGCGTATCCAATGGTAACTTATACCTATTCCGTTTAGCAGAGACTTACCTGCTCCGTGCCGAAGCCAAATTCTATCAAGGCAATGCAACTGGTGCAGCTGAGGATGTTAATGTAATTCGCCGTCGTGCTAATGCCAAGAAAATGTTTACAACCGTCACCATCGGTGACATTGCCGACGAACGTGCCCGTGAACTTTATCTGGAAGAATGGCGCCAACCTGAATTAACCCGTATTTCCTGGTGTTTGGCTAAGAGCGGTCAGCCCGACGAATGGGGTGAAACTTATGACCTGGCAACTTGGGACAAACAGAGCGGTACCGATTTGAATGGCGGCAGCTACTGGTTCAAACGTTGTACGCGTTACAGTTTGTTCAACCACGGTCCTATCACATCCAAAGCAACCATCAACTATCAGGTTGACAAACGCAACCTCTTCTGGCCAGTACCCAACTCAGCTATTACAGCCAATACCGGTGCCGAACTTCGCCAGAACTACGGATACGACGGATATGATGACAGTGTATTCATGTTCGACAACTGGGAGGAAGCTGTTGCCGACGAAGAAACAGCAGAATAACTCGAAATCAAATAACTGAACAACAATAAAAGGGGTGAGGTCATGTTGCCTCTCCCCTTTTTTCATCTAAGAATCATTGCTCATGAAACGATTTTATGGACTATTAAGTACATGTCTGCTTCTGTTTATTGCATCTTGCGCACAAAAGGAACCGGCCAAACCTATCCGTTCAGGCGAGATATGGCCAGACGACCACGGCGTACACGTCAATGCACACGGAGGAGGCATGCTCTACCACGACG
>CATXSD010000022.1 GCA_958402075.1 Mediterranea massiliensis
CATGGGCTTCCTGCAACCCATCGTCATCGACACCCATCCGCTGAACAATCCGTGGATCAACTACTCCGTCTACCTGAACAACACCTTCACGCCGGGCGTGCTGATGCTGATGATCTTCATGGTGACGGTGTTCTCCATCGGCGTGGAAATCAAGGACCGCACCGCTCGCCAGTGGCTGCGCACGGGCAACAACTCCATCTGGATTTCGCTGGTCGGCAAGCTGCTGCCCCACACCGCCGTATTCTTCCTGATGGGCGTCCTGTACAACGTCTACCTGTACGGGTTCCTGCACTTCCCCTGCAACAGCGGCATCGGGCCGATGCTCTTTGCCACCCTGTGCCTCGTACTGGCCTCGCAGGGCATGGGCATCCTGATGATCGGCGTCCTGCCCACCCTGCGCCTGGGACTGAGCTTCGCCTCGCTGTGGGGCGTGCTGTCGTTCTCGATGTGCGGTCTGTCGTTCCCGGCCATGGGCATGCACCCCACACTGCAGGCACTGGCCAACCTCTTCCCGCTGCGCCACTACTTCCTGATCTACGTGGACCAGGCGCTGAACGGGTATCCGATGATCTACTCGTGGACCAACTACGTGGCCCTGCTGCTGTTCATGATGCTGCCGTTCCTCATCGCCCACCGGCTGAAGGCGGCCCTCATTTACTATAAATACGTACCGTGATGAAAAGAATGACCTTCAGACAAAGAGTCGTACAAGGCATCTACGACTTGTTCTATATATGGAAACAGGAGTTCCGCACCACCCTGCGCGACCAGGGGGTACTGATCTTCTTCATCCTGGTGCCACTGGTCTACCCGCTGATCTACTCGTTCATCTACACCAACGAGACGCTGCGCGACGTGCCCGCCGTGGTAGTGGACCGCTCGCGCAGCTCGCTGAGCCGCCAGTACGTGCGCATGCTCGACGCCAGCCCCGACATCCGCGTGGTGTCACAGTGTGCCGACATGGAGGAAGCCAAGCTGGCCCTGCGCGAACGTGACGCCTACGGCATCGTCTACCTGCCCGAGACCTTCAGCGACGACATCGCCGCCGGACGGCAGACGCAGGTGAGCATCTTCTGCGACATGAGCGGACTGATGTACTACAAGGCCATGCTGAGCGCCAACACGGAAGTGTCGCTGGAGATGAACGCGGAAATCAAGATAGCCCGGGCCGGAAACACCACCGACCGGCAGGACGAAATCACGGCCTACCCCATCGAATACAAAGACGTGGCGCTGTACAACCCCACCAACGGCTTTGCCGCCTTCCTGATACCGGCCGTGCTGATACTGATCATCCAGCAGACGCTGCTACTGGGCATCGGCCTGTCGGCAGGAACGGCCCGCGAGAAGAACCAGTTCCGCGACCTGGTGCCCATCAACCGCCACTACAACGGCACGCTGCGCATCGTCATGGGCAAGGGACTGAGCTACTTCCTGGTGTACACACTGGTGTCGGCCTATGTGCTCTGCGTGGTGCCCTGGCTATTCAGCCTCAACCAGATAGCCTTGCCGGGCGAACTGATTCTGTTCATCCTGCCCTACCTGAGCGCCTGCATCTTCTTTGCCATGACGGCCTCCATCGCCATCCGCAACCGCGAGACGTGCATGCTGCTCTTTGTCTTCACCTCGGTGCCGCTGCTGTTTCTGTCGGGCATCTCATGGCCGGCTTCGGCCATCCCGCCCTTCTGGCGCTACTTCTCGTACCTGTTCCCGTCGACCTTCGGCATCAACGGATATGTGCGCATCAACAGCATGGGCGCCACGCTGAACGAAGTGCAGTGGGAGTATCAGGCCCTGTGGCTGCAGACCGGCATCTACTTCCTGACCACCTGCCTGGTGTACCGCTGGCAGATTATCCGCAGCCGCCGCCACGTGATCGAAGCCTACAAGCGGTACAAGGCCCTGAGGGAAGCGGCCGGCAAATAAAAAGACTGTGCTGAATCAGAAACGGACCATCAGTTCGAGCACCACTTTGTCCTGCTCGGACTCCTTGGCGATGCTGCCCGCGGGATAGAAATACTTCTCATAGTTCAGGCGGAGGTCCGTACGGAAAGCCTTGCTGAGACTGAAGGTGATGCCTCCCGTCAGGCGATGGCGCTTGTAGTCGGTGACGGTCAGGGCGCCGGTGGCCTCGTCGCGGGTCTGGGCGTCGCTCTGGTCGGTCATCATGTCGTAGCGGGCCAGGAAGGACATCTTCTGGAAAACTTTCTTCAAGGGCAGATCGTAATTGATGAAGGCGTCGACCGAATGGACGTCCTGGAAAGCGTTGTCGGAATATTGCTTGTAGAGGTATTCACCCTCGATGTGGAAACGGCCCGCCTCGTAGTAGGCACCGAAGTCGTAGGAGCGCATCCACACCTCTTCGGGCTTGATGCCCTGGACGCTGAGGGTGAGGTTCCATCCGTCGGCAGGCAATATCACCGCCTTGGCGGAGTAGTTCACCTCCTTGTGCCACACCTTCTGGTTGGTAAGGCCCGTACCGTTGTAGAGTCCGCCCTCCAGCGTGACCGGCAGACTGACAGGCAGCTGATAGCCCAGCGTGACACCGACATCGCGCACGTTGCCCACCTGCTTGGCGATGAACGAACGGTTGGCGAAGTACTGCTCATGGGGTGAACGGTGGGCATCGATGGTAAAGGGCACACGCATCTGTCCGGCCGTCACCGTCAGGCCCTTGGCGGGAAACACGCGGGCGTAGGCGTCGAGCATCTTGATCTGGCCTTCGTCGGAGAGGTCTATCTCAGCCTTGTAGGCCACGATGGGAAGGATGTTTCCCGTGAGGCTGACACGCGCGTTGCGCACCTCGAAGCGTCCGGCCCCCATCCCCGTCTGGTATTCGTACTTGGCACGGATGGTTCCGTTCACTTTCGGCAGGTAGTCCTTGCCTTCCAGACGTTCCTTGTCGATTTTCTTTCCGTCTTCATCGTTTCCCGCACTTTGCGCGGAGAGAGTGGTTGCGGCCAGCAGGGCAGCCGTCAGCAGGAGAATGCTCTTCTTCATCATATCTTGATCTTGTCTTGAAATGGGTTGTTCACTCGTTTTTCGGCCGCAAAGCTCGGAAATATGTGTTATGGGAATGTGTCATATGTGTTTCGTTTGTGTTACAGCGGCGGAAGGCAGCCCGGGACAGCCCTAAGAAAAAACTCCGTGTTTCGTTTGACTATCCGCCCTACTTTCACTATTTTCGCCCGAAGTTAAAGAAGAATAAGGATGAAAGACTTTGCAGCCATCGATTTTGAGACGGCCAACGGCGAACGGAGCAGCGTGTGCAGCGTGGGTATCGTCATCGTGCGCGACGGGGTAATCAAAGAAAAGATCTACCGCCTGATACGCCCCTACCCCAACTACTACAGCTACTGGAACACGCAGGTACACGGACTGACCCGCCGCGACACGGACGCTGCACCGGAGTTTCCGACGGTTTGGCAGGAAGTGGCTCCGCGGCTGGAGGGACTGCCATTGGTGGCCCACAACAGTCCCTTCGACGAAGGATGCCTGCGGGCGGCGTTCCAGGCTTTCGGCATGGGCTATCCCGACTATGCCTTCTATTGCACCTGCCGTGCCTCACGGCGCACCTTCGGGAAGCAGCTGCCCAACCACCAGCTGCAGACGGTGGCTGCCCGCTGCGGCTACGACCTGACGCACCACCATCATGCCCTGGCCGATGCCGAGGCCTGTGCCTGCATCGCCCTGGCCATCCTGTGAGAAGAGGGGGATGAACCGCATGCCGAAAGATTTTGTTATATAGACTTTCATCCATTTAATAGAAATTACTGCTTATGAACAGACTCAAAAAGAGAGTTTTGGTAGGCATGAGCGGCGGCATCGACAGCACCGCCACGTGCCTGATGCTGCGCGAGCAGGGCTACGAGATTGTGGGCCTCACCATGTGGGTGTGGGGCGACGAGCCGGTGGAGGCCCGCCACCTGGCCGAAAGCATGGGCATCGAGCACCACGTGGCCGACGAGCGCAAGGGCTTCCGCCGCACCATCGTGCAATATTTCATCGACGAATACCGCGCGGGGCGCACGCCCAACCCCTGCGTGATGTGCAACCCGCTGTTCAAGTTCCGCATCCTGACGGAGTGGGCCGACCGCCTGGGCTGTGCCTACATCGCCACGGGCCACTACACACGCCTGGAAGACCGGAACGGCAAACGCTACATCGTGGCGGGCGACGACGACAAGAAGGACCAGTCGTACTTCCTGTGGCGGCTGGGACAGGACGTGCTGCGCCGCTGCCTCTTCCCCCTGGGCGAATACACCAAACTGCAGGTGCGCGACTACCTGCGCGGCAAGGGCTACACGCTGAAGGCCGAGGAGGGCGAGAGCATGGAGGTGTGCTTCATCAAAGGCGACTACCGCGACTTCCTGCGCGAACACTGCCCCGAAATAGATACGGAGGTGGGCAAGGGCTGGTTTGTGAACGCCGAGGGCGTAAAGCTGGGCGAGCACAAGGGCTTCCCGTACTATACCATCGGGCAGCGCAAGGGGCTGGAGATAGCCTTGGGCAAGCCGGCCTACGTGCTGAAAATCAATCCGCAGAAGAACACCGTGATGCTGGGCGACGCCGAGCAGCTGAAGACGCGCTACATGCTGGCCGAGCAGGACTGCCTGACGGACGAGGCGGAGGTATTCGGCAGCGACTGCCTGACGGTGCGCATACGCTATCGCAGCCACCCCATCCCCTGCACGGTGAGCCGTCTGGAGGACGGACGCCTGCTGGTACACTTCCTGGAAGAGGCATCGGCCATCGCACCCGGCCAGTCGGCGGTGTTCTACATCGGACGCCGCGTGGTGGGCGGGGCATTCATCGCTTCGCAACGGGGAATCGGGATGTTTGTTGAAAATTGAAAATTGACAATGATATGAAACGAATGATTGGGTTATTGGTTGGCGTCCTGGCCGTCCTGTCGGCAGAGGCGCAGCAGGACACGCTGAAGTTCCGTATCTGCCTGAAAGACAAGGCAGCGACGGAATATTCCTTGCAACGTCCGGAAGAGTATTTATCCGTAAAGGCTTTGGAACGCCGCCACCGCCAAGGGTTGGAGGTGGATTCTACGGACCTGCCTGTGTGCCGCAGCTACGTGGACGAGATACGGCGGCAGGGAGTGAACATCGTGGTGACGGGCAAGTGGGAGAACTTCGTGACGGTGTCGTGCAACGACTCGTCGGCCATCGGCCGCATCGCCACCCTGCCCTTCGTACGATCTATCGAACGGGTGTGGATGCGCCCTGCCAAAGAGGTGACAGCCCCCCAGCGCGACTCGCTGGTAAACCGCCCCGAGAAGCATCCTGAGAGTTACTACGGCGCAGGAGCCGCACAGATACAGCTGAGCCACGGCGACAAGCTGCACGAGGCAGGTTTCCGCGGGCAGGGGATGACCATCGCCGTCATCGACGCGGGTTATCACAACGCCGACCGCATCACGGCCTTCGACATGGGGCGCGTACTGGGCACGAAGGATTTCGTGGGCAACAGCGCCGACCTCTTTGCCGAGCAGAGCCACGGCATGGCCGTGTGGTCGTGCATGGCCCTGAACCGTCCGGAGGTGATGGTGGGCACCGCTCCCGAGGCTTCCTACTGGCTGCTGCGCAGCGAGGACGACTACTCCGAGAACCTGGTGGAGCAGGACTACTGGGCAGCCGCTGTGGAGTTTGCCGACAGCGTGGGCGTGGACGTCATCAACACCTCGCTGGGCTATTATGAATTCGACGACAAGCAGAAGAATTATGAATACCGCCAGCTGGACGGCCGGTACGCCCTGATGTCGCGCCAGGCTTCGCACGTGGCCGACAAGGGCATGGTGCTGGTGTGCAGCGCGGGCAATGCGGGCGCAGGGCCGTGGAAGAAAATCACCCCTCCGGCCGATGCCGACAACGTGCTGACCGTGGGAGCGGTGGGCAAGAACGGCGTATTGGCCTCCTTCTCGTCCATCGGCAATACGGCAGACGGACGCATCAAGCCCGATGTAGTGGCCGTGGGCTACAAGGCCGACGTGATGGGGACCGACGGTAACCTGACGCAGGCCAACGGCACTTCCTTTGCCTCGCCCATTATGTGTGGCATGGTGGCCTGTCTGTGGCAGGCCTGCCCCACGCTGACGGCCAAGGAGGTAATCGAACTGGTACGTCATTCGGGCGACCGCGCCGCTTATCCTGACAATATTTATGGCTATGGCGTGCCCGACCTCTGGAAGGCCTATCAGGAATACCTGTCCCAATCCCACTGACCATGGACGCTTTATCCCTATACGACCTCAACGCCCTGGTGCGCCGTAGCCTAGAGCAGTGCCTGCCCGATGAATACTGGGTACAGGCCGAGCTGAGCGAGGTGCGCATGCATCCCGCTACGGGGCATTGCTACGTGGAGTTCGTGCAGAAAGACCCGCGGGGCAACAACCTCGTGGCCAAGGCACGCGGCGTCATCTGGAGCAACGTCTTCCGCCTGCTCCGCCCCTACTTCGAGGAAAGCACAGGGCAGACCTTCGGAGCCGGCATCAAGGTGCTGGTGCAGGTCAGCGTCTCTTTCCACGAGCTCTACGGCTACAGCATCACCGTGCACGACATCGACCCCACCTATACCCTGGGCGACATGGCGCGCCGCCGCCGCGAGATTCTGAAGCAGCTCGAAGAGGAAGGCGTACTGACGCTGAACAAGGAGCTGCCCATGCCCGTGCTGCCCCAGCGCGTGGCCGTCATCTCCTCGCCCACGGCGGCGGGTTATGGCGACTTCCGCCACCAGCTGGAGCACAACCCGCGCGGCTATGCCTTCCAGGTGACGCTCTTCGCCGCCGCCATGCAGGGCGACCGGGTGGAGGCGTCCATTCTCGAAGCGCTGGACGCCATCAACAGCCGGGCCGACCGGTTCGACGTGGTGGTCATCATCCGTGGTGGAGGTGCCACGTCCGATCTCTCTTGCTTCGACACCTACCTGCTGGCCGCCGCCTGTGCCCAGTTCCCCCTGCCCATCATCACCGGCATCGGACACGAACGCGACGACACCGTGCTCGACTCCGTGGCCCACGTCCGCGTGAAGACCCCAACCGCCGCCGCCGAATACCTCATCGGCCGTATGGACGAGGCAGCCGACCACCTGAACGAACTGGCCGTCCGTCTGCACGAAGGTGTGACCGCCCGTCTGGAGCAGGAGCGTAGGCGTCTGTACCAATGCCGCAACCGCATTCCCGCATCGGCCGTCCGCCGCGTGTCGTCCGCCAAGCTGGAGCTACTCACCGCCCGCAAGGATCTGCACCGTTCGGTAGAGACGCTGCTGGCACGCCACCGCCATCGGCTGGAGCTGCTCCGCCAGCGCCTGGCCGACGCTTCGCCCGAGAAGCTCCTGGCACGCGGCTACAGCCTGACGCTGAAGGACGGGCGGGTCGTGAAGGACGCCTCCCTGCTGTGCGAGGGCGACGTACTGGTGACGCAAGTTCACAAAGGAACATTCACTTCGATTGTAAAAAACATCAAATAACGATCAAGATATGCCCGTACCCAAGAAGAAAGAAACCTACTCGCAGGCCATGGCCCGCCTGGAGAAAATCGTCAGCCAGATTGACAACAACGAGCTGGAGATTGACCAGCTGGCCGAGAAAATCAAGGAAGCCAACGAAATCATCGCCTTCTGCGAAAGCAAACTGACCAAAGCCGACCGGGAAATTGAAAAAATACTGGCCGAAAAGCAAGAAAGTGAAGAATAAAGAGTATTTTTGCCTGAGAACAAAAACGTAAGCAAGTTATGAGTACAATGAAGCTGAGGCAACAGGTGTTGCAGGATGTCATTTCCCTGATGGACAAGGACTGGGCAATGGATGTACTTCAAGCCTTTCTGGAAGATTTAAAGGAAAGGGAGAAGGACGGACGCATCCCGGGGCTGCCTTATACGGAGGAGGAACGGAAAAGAGCCATCCGTTGTGCCGAGAATGACTGGTCGATGGGACGTACCCACACCCATGAAGAAGTAGTTGCAAGAATGGAAAAAGCGATAAGTTCATGGAAATAATCTGGACTGACGAGGCAGAAGAAGAATTGCTGACCGTTACCCGGTACTATTGGGATTGTGCAGGGGAACGTGTTGCTGACAAAATGTTCAGAACAATCACGGATATGGTTGCCCGTCTGTCGTTTTTCCCCTTCATGGGGCAACGTGTAGCGGGATATGACGGCATATACCGTTCCATCGTCACACATCCGCATTATAAGGTCATCTATCGCGTAGAGGATGACAAGGTGATTGTCATTTCCGTTTGGGATTGCCGTCAAGACCCTTCGGGGTTGGACAATGAACTTCAGGAGGAATAAACTGGAAAACAATACAAAACATCATAAGATTATGAAAGAAATTGATTGGTCAAATCTGTCATTCGGTTACATGAAGACAGACTACAACGTGAGAATTTACCATCGTAATGGTCAGTGGGGCGAGCTGGAAGTATGCAGCGAAGAAACCATCCCCATGCACATGGCTGCCACCTGTCTGCACTACGGACAGGAAGCCTTCGAAGGTCTGAAAGCCTTCAAGGGCAAGGACGGCAAGGTGCGCATCTTCCGTCTTGAGGAGAATGCCGCCCGCCTGCAGTCCACCTGCCGCGGCATCCTGATGCCCGAGCTTTCGACCGAACGCTTCCGCGAGGCTGTGCTCAAGGTAGTGAAGCTGAACGAACGCTTCATACCGCCCTACGAGAGCGGCGCATCGCTCTACATCCGTCCGCTGCTGGTGGGCACCGGCGCGCAGGTAGGCGTGAAACCGGCCAATGAGTACCTGTTCCTGATCTTCGTCACGCCGGTAGGCCCGTACTTCAAGGGCGGATTTGCCACCACCCCCTACGTCATCACACGCAAGTACGACCGTGCGGCTCCGCTCGGCACCGGCACGTTCAAGGTGGGCGGCAACTATGCGGCCAGCCTCCGCGCCAGCAAGGAAGCCCACGAAGGCGGCTACTCGGCTGAGTTCTATCTCGACGCCCGCGAAAAGAAATACATGGACGAATGTGGCGCCGCCAACTTCTTCGGCATCAAGAACAATACCTACATCACGCCGCTGTCTACCTCCATCCTGCCCAGCATTACCAACAAGAGCCTGATGCAGCTGGCCGAGGACATGGGCCTGAAGGTGGAGCGCCGGCCCATCCCCGAAGAGGAACTTGCCACGTTTGAAGAAGCAGGTGCCTGCGGCACGGCTGCCGTCATCAGCCCCATCCAACGCATCGACGACCCCGAGAATAACCGCTCCTACGTCATCTCGAAAGACGGCAAGCCGGGCGAAATCTGCTCCAAGCTCTATCACAAGCTGCGTGCCATCCAGTATGGTGACGAACCCGATGTTCACGGCTGGATAACGATTGTGGAATGACAAACTGATTTATGGGAAAAGGAAAATTAGCGAAATTTGCAGATATGGCACGTTATCCACACGTGTTCGAGTACCCCTACTCGGCGGTGGACGACGTGCCGTTCGACATGAAAGGCCGGTGGGGCGAGGCGTTCTTCAAGAACGACCGCCCCATTGTGCTGGAATTGGGTTGCGGCCGCGGCGAATACACCGTGGGCCTGGGCCGACTCTTCCCCGAGAAGAACTTTATCGGAGTGGATATCAAGGGGGCCCGCATGTGGTCGGGAGCCACCGAGTCGCTGCAGGCGGGCATGACCAACGTGGCCTTCCTGCGCACCAACATCGAAATCATCGACCGCTTCTTCGCTCCGGGCGAGGTGAGCGAGATATGGCTCACCTTCTCCGACCCGCAGATGAAGAAGGCCACCAAGCGGCTGACGTCCACCTACTTCATGGAACGCTACCGCCGCTTCCTTGTGGACGGCGGACTGGTGCACCTCAAGACGGACAGCAACTTCATGTTCACCTACACCAAGTACATGGTGGAGCACAACCACCTGCCCGTCGAAGTGATGACCGAAGACCTCTACCACTCCGGCCTGGCCGACGAGATACTCGGCATCCGCACCTACTACGAGCAGCAATGGCTAGACCGCGGCCTCAACATCAAATACCTCCGATTCCGCCTGCCACACGAGGGCACCCTCACGGAGCCCGATGTGGAAATCGAGCTGGACGACTACCGGAGCTACAACCGCAGCAAGCGGAGCGGACTTCAGACAAGCAAATAATATAAACTGGAAGTTAAAGAAGTTAGAAGGAGTTATCGCCCGCTTGGGCGGGCTAAGAAGTTAAAAGCCGATACTTCTTTCCATATGCTTTCTATCGGCCTCTAACTCCCTCTAACTTCCTCTAACTTCTTTAACTCCTTATAAATAAAAATTATGACTCTCTATCCGAAACTCATTCTCGACGCACTGGCCACCGTGCGCTATCCGGGCAACGGCAAGAACCTTGTCGAAGCCGAAATGGTGGCCGACAACCTGCGCATCGACGGTATGAAGGTCAGCTTCTCGCTCATCTTCGAGAAGCCCACCGATCCCTTCATGAAGTCCATGCTGAAATCGGCCGAGACGGCCATCCACACCTACGTATCGCCCGACGTGGAGGTGACCATCACCACCGAAAGCCGCCAGGCCGCCCGCCCCGAGCCGGGCAAGATGCTGCCGGGCGTGAAGAACGTCATCGCCGTATCGAGCGGCAAGGGCGGCGTGGGCAAGAGCACCGTGGCCGCCAACCTGGCCGTGGCCCTGGTGAAACTGGGCTACAAGGTGGGGCTGCTCGACGCTGACATCTTCGGTCCCTCCGTCCCCAAGATGTTCCAGGTGGAGGACGCCCGTCCCTACGCCGAGCGCATCGACGGCCGCGACCTCATCGTCCCCATCGAGAAGTACGGGCTGAAGCTGCTCTCCATCGGTTTCTTTGTCAACCCCGAACAGGCTACCCTGTGGCGTGGCGGTATGGCCAGCAACGCCCTGAAGCAGCTGGTGGGCGACGCCGACTGGGGCGACCTGGACTACTTCATCCTCGACACCCCTCCGGGCACCAGTGACATCCACCTGACCTTGCTCCAGACGCTTGCCATCACGGGCGCCGTCATCGTCAGCACGCCGCAGCAGGTGGCCCTGGCCGACGCGCGCAAGGGCGTGGACATGTACACCAACGACAAGGTGAACGTGCCCATCCTGGGACTGGTGGAGAACATGGCGTGGTTCACCCCTGCCGAGCTGCCGGAAAACAAGTACTACATTTTTGGTAAGGACGGTTGCAAGCAACTGGCCGAGGAATTGAAGGTGCCTTTGCTAGGCCAAATCCCCATCGTGCAGAGCATCTGTGAGAGTGGCGACAAGGGTACGCCTGTGGCTCTCGACTCGGACACCGTCACCGGTCATGCCTTCCTCCAGCTGGCCGCCGCCGTGGTGCGCCAGGTAGACAAGCGCAACGTGGAGATGGAGCCGACACGGATTGTGCAGGTGAAGAAATAAAAAAATCACCACAGAGCAACGAGGGCGTTTCTGTTTCACCACAGATTACCCAGATTAACGCAGATATTTTGTTCATCTGTGATAATCCGGATAATCTGTGGTTATTTTTTTCGGGAGCACCCTGTCCTCTGTGGTGAATCAATTATGTATAAGAGAGAATTTACTATTGCAGACGGAACGTGATGGGGAAGGAGTACTTCACGTTCACCGGCTTGCCGTCCTTGGTACCGGGTGTCCAGTCGGGCATGGTACCGGCCACGCGCAAGGCTTCCGCATCCAGACTGGGGCTGACGCTTTGGACAATTGTGGCGTTGATCGCTTTTCCTTTGGTGTTGACAATCACCAATACGACGACACTTCCCTGTATGCCCTTCGCGCGGGCGTCAGCCGGATACTTGACGTTCTTGCTGAGGTATTGCATCAGGCCTGTCATGCCGCCGGGAAATTCGGGCATCTTGTCCGCGACTTCATATACTTCGCCCGTCACGGGGACGTCGGGGGTTCGGTAGCCCACTACTATCATCTCGTCTATCTTCTCCACCGGTTCGGGTGTCAGGCGGAACATGACGGGGACCGTATATTTCACTCTGACCGGCTTGCCTTTATGGGTACCCGGTTCCCATCGGGGCATCATCTTGATAACGCGGATGGCTTCAGCATCCAGGTCGGGATTGACACTTCTCAGTGTTTTTACATCATCGATGCTTCCGTCCTTATCGACAATAAACTGTACGGTGACGCGTCCCTGCACTCCGGCCTTGGTGGCGGCTTCGGGGTAGCGGATGTTTTCGTTCAGATACTGCATCAGCGCTGCCATACCTCCGTTAGGGAAGCGGGGCATATTTTCCACGACTTCGTAGATTTCATTATCAACATAGTTTTGATTTTCTTCGCGGAACATGGGAGTCGGTTCACCGTCCATAACAACAGTCTTTTCCCTTGACTGGCTCCATTCTTCAGGGTTTACCGGTTTAATATAAGTACCCTCAGTAGTTACATAGAAAAAGCCAATCCGGTCATCGGGAGCCGCTTTAAAGATAAAGGTTCCATCGACTTGACTACGTTCGTCCAACAACTTATAGCCAATCTCTTTATTTTTAGATAAAGTGACGATTTGCACGCCTTCAAGAGGCTGCCCATATTTGTCCACAACCTTTCCTTTATAGGTCACCAGTTCAGTTTTCTCCTGTTGTGTCGATGGGGCCCAAAGCTGTGCTTCGGGGGCTTCAACAGGCGTGACAGTCTCGATAACTTCAGCTGTAATTCTCTGTGTGGCACGTGCCACGGCCTCGATGTTGCTGACAATCATCAGCAGGGCGGCCAGTGGGAGAAACATCAGGTACTTGGTTCTCCCTATTGCTCGGGTTCTTCGTTTGTTCATCATCATGATACGCTTTTTTAAGGGTAAGACATTGAAACTATTATATATGGTTGCTGCAGCCTTATGATGTGACAAACCCAACAGGTGATATTGGTAGGTACGCGAGTCGTGACCGGTCTCCAGAACCTTTTCATCGGCCAGATACTCCAGGTTGGTCCGTATCTCCCGCTTCATGAGCCAGGCAAAGGGGTTGAACCAGCAGACGATGCACGCCAGCTCTCCTATCAGCACGTCGATGGAGTGCCATTGGCGGGCATGGGTACACTCGTGGGTCAATATCTCATGCAGTTCTTCGGCGGTATGCGTGCCGGGACAGACAAATATCCAGTGGAAGAACGAGAACGGGCCTTCCGGTCGCGGAAGCAAGTGTACGGTAGTCCCGTCTATTTTCTGCGTAGGGCAACGACGTGCCAGGCGGACGATGCCTGCCAGCTGTACCAGACAACGCACGGCCAGCAGGACTGCCACAGCCCAATAGGCCATGCCGATACCGTCGGCCATCAGCAGCTTCCAGTCGGTTTCCGTCTGCACCGTGGGAGTGATTTCCGGCAAGACCACGGTTGCATAGAGGTCGGCCACGGCCACCATCGGTTCCTGCCGCTCGACCCAGGTCTGGATGTTGAACAGCGGTACCACAGCCGACACGGCAAAGAAGCACAGCAGAGCCGTCCGTCTCCAGACGAAGAACGTATCCTTGTAGAAAAACAACCGGTAGAAGGCATAGAACAAGGCAATCGCTACATTGATTTTCAGAAAATAGACCATCGTATCAGTGGTGAATGATTAATGAATAATGGTAATGACAAGAGACGGGAAGCTGGCTGGCGGTTTGCAATGCGCGCCGCCCACCGTTCACCGTCCATCACTTCTCCTTGCCTTTCTCTATCATCTCAATAATATCTTTCAGTTCCCCGGCCGAGATTTTCTGATCTTTGGCGAAGAACGACACCATTTCCTTGTATGAATTGGCAAAATAGTTGCGCACAAAGCCGCTCATGAACGTCCGCTTGTACTCACTTTCCGGAATCAGCGGTTTGTAGTAATAGGCATTTCCCACATGCGACGGCTTCACATACTGTTTCCGCTCCAGGTTCTTCACTACCGAAGCCACCGTCGTATAGGGAGGTTTCGGTTCGGACATCTCAGCCAGAATGTCTTTGATGCAACAATTCTCCAGTTTCCAGATGTACAACATCACATCTTCTTCTTGTTTCGTTAATTTTTCCATGGAATAAAGTTTTAAAATTGAATTCACCGCAAAGCTACGATTAAATCGTAATATAGCAATAAGCAGAGCGTTAATAAGTATAAAAGAGTAGAAAATATTTTCGGGAAGCACAAAGGGCACAAGCTGTTCCTCCCATCAAGCATGACAGAAGACAGCCGGTACAAGCCATCACTGGCACTTCCGATTTTCCTTGAAAGATTTGCTTTTCTCGTCCGAAATCACTATCTTGGACAACAGATAAACTGACAGCCATGGCACAACTGAAACTTCCGCATCTCTCCGACAACGAACAAGCCCTGCTGTACCAGAAACTCAACCAGTACAACCGGGGAAGAGCCTCCTACAAAGAGGCCGGTGCCTACCTGCTCGTGCTTCCGCGCGAAGGCAAACCCCTGTACACCCTTTGGATTTATGCGCCCCTGCCCAGCCGGCAGTCCATCTTCTACCTCTGCGACCTCTCGGCCGACATCCACGAAGCCCTGCGCATGGCCAGCACCCTCTGCTTCTACTCCACCCGCTGCCTGTTTCTCATGGAATACAACGCCAAACGCATGCAAAGCAAAGGCGAAGACCTGATACCCTTCGGCAAATACCGCGGGCACTTCCTGCACGAGATTCTGAACATCGACCCGGCCTACATCGGCTGGATAGCCTACAAGTTCGAGCCCCGCATCCCCAAGCAGGCCCGCCTCGCCCTCATTGCCCGCATCTACTACACGGCCTATCAGGACATCCAACGCAGGAGAATGTATCAGAAACCTACAGGCAGCTTCCTCGGGAAAGAGGGGGACAGACTGGAAAACCTGACACTGACAGTGACCGCCGTACGGATAGAAGACAATCCCTACCGGACCTGCGTACGCAACGGTACTCCCTTCTTCTACGTCCGCCAGCAGCTCCGGTTGAAGGATGCGTCGGGCAACTGCGTCGCGCTCACCGTCAATGCCCGCACCGCCAGCCGCCACTCGTGCACACTCCCTGCCACGGAGCACGCCTACCAGGTGGGCGAAACCCTGAAAATAGCCTCGGCACGGGTAGCCCGCACCTACATGGTGGGACGTACGCCATACACAAGGCTGCACTACGTCCGACTGCTGTAACAATTCTATTCTTTCACCACCAGCACCGTCGCATACGCCGAAATGCCTTCCTCGCGGCCTGTGAAGCCCAGCTTCTCGGTCGTGGTGGCCTTGATGGACACGTCGTCCTCGTCCACCCCCATCATGCGGGCCAGCGTCTGCTGCATTTCGGGAATGCGTACCTTCAGCTTGGGGCGTTCGGCACAGACGGTAGCGTCGATGTTTCCCACCGTGTAGCCCTTGGTGGCAATCAGTTCCACGGTCTTCTTCAGCAGAATCTTGCTGTCGATATTCTTGAACTCACCGGCCGTATCGGGGAAATGGTAACCGATGTCGCGCATATTGGCCGCCCCCAGCAGGGCATCACAGATGGCATGTATCAACACGTCGGCATCGCTGTGTCCCAGCAATCCTTTCTCGTGCTCCAGGCGTATGCCGCCCAACCACAACTCACGGCCTTCCACCAGCTGGTGGACATCGAAGCCGAAACCTACACGTATTTTCATAATGGAAAATGGAGAATGGATCATTGAAAATTCTTCATCGGATATGGAAGTCGAGCAGCTTCTCGTCGCCCAGATACCCCTGCAGATGCTGGCCGATGCTCACCGGCCCCACACCGACCGGCGTACCGGTAAAGAGCAGGTCGCCTATCTTCAGCGTCATGAAGCGGCTGACGTAGGCGATGATGTCGTCCACGCGAAACAGCATGTCTGCCGTACAGCCGCGCTGCACCGTCTGTCCGTCGATATCCAGGTGGAAGTCCAGCCGCTGCACGTCGCCCCCCACCTGCTCCAGCGGTACAAAAGTGCCGATGGCCGCCGAGTTGTCGAAGCCCTTGCAGAGTTCCCACGGATTGCCCGCCTCGCGGAAGCGTCGCTGCAGGTCACGGGCCGTAAAGTCGATGCCCACCGTCACCGCATCGTAATACCGGTGCGCAAAGCGCGGCGCGATGTGCTTGCCCAGGCGGCAGATACGCACCACCACCTCGGTCTCATAATGGACCTCGTTCGAGAAGTCGGGAAGGAAAAACGGCTTGCCATCCTTCAGAATGGCCGAGTCGGGCTTCATGAAGATGACCGGTTCCTTGTTTTCCTGCCGATGCCCCAGCTCCTGGTTGTGCAGGGCATAGTTCATTCCTACAGCAATAATCTTCATTATTTGATTTCATTAAAGTTCAGACGGTTGAACATCACGGCCAGATGGGCATACAGCGACGTGTTCTGTACGACGATGTTCTCGGGCACCCGGATGCGGAAGGGAGTAAAGTTCCACACGGCCTTGATGCCGCCCTTCACCATGTAGTCCGTAATCTGCTGGGCAATCTCGATGGGTACGGTCAGCACGCCGATATGCACGTCGTACTCCTTCATCTTCCGGGGGAATTCATCGGTATGAAAAATGGGAATGCCGTTCAGCTTCGTGCCGACCAAAGCGGGATTGACGTCAAAGGCCGCCACAATCTCCAGGCCGAAGTGCCGCAGACCGGAGTCGTGGAGCAAGGCGCCTCCCAGACTTCCCACACCGAACAGGAACGCCTTGTGCAGGTTGGTGAAGCCCAGGAAATCCTCGAGCACGGCAATCAGGGTATCCACCTCGTAGCCCACCCGCGTACGTCCCGAAATATTGACATACGAAAGGTCCTTGGCTATCTGCGAGGCGTCTACATTGATTTCCTTGGATATCTGGGTGGAAGACACATAGCGTTCTCCCCGCTGCTTCAACAGCTTGACATTAGAGAGATACCAAGGGAGGCGTCGCAGCGTAGGCTCCGGCACCCGCAAATGTTCCTTGTTCTGTACCAAACTGCTCATCGTTTTCTCTCTATAATCCAATTTGTGGAGAACAAAATTACATTATTTTTTCCAATGTCGGGCAGGTAGGGCCGAAAAGGTTAACATAATTTCTACGTCGCATTGCAAAAATCGTCGCAAAGCCGTACTTTTGCCGTCAACAAAAATGCAAACCGTTATGGCTAAGAATACCAAAAACAACGACTGGAAAGACCGCCTGAACGTGGTCTATTCCACCAATCCCGACTTCCGTTATGAGACTAGGGACGAAGAGGAAGCCTCCACCCTGCCCCCTTCCCAGCAGAAGCTGCGCGTGCAGCTCGACCGCAAGAACCGCGGCGGCAAGGTGGTGACCCTCGTCACCGGCTTCACCGGCAGCGACGACGACCTGAAGGAACTGGGGCGGCTGCTGAAGAGCAAGTGCGGCGTGGGCGGCACGGCCAAGGACGGCGAAATCATCGTCCAGGGCGACTTCAAGCAGAAAGTGCTGGACCTGCTGAAGCAGGCTGGCTACACGCAGACCAAGCCGGTGGGATAACCCCGCAAAAAAAGAGAGCGCATCGCAGATACGCTCTCTTCCGTTTATTTCGACATCCGGACCGGATATTATTCGGCACGCAGGGTGAAACGCTTGAAGTCTACCACCTTCAGTTCGGGATCGGCTTCCTTCAGCACTTCTCTTACCGTCTTCTTGGCGTCCATCACGTCTTCCTGGTTCAGCAGGCAGACTTCCTTCAGGAACTTGCCCAGACGACCCTTGGCAATGTTCTGGATCATCTGTTCGGGCAGGTGGGCAGCCTTTTCGGCAGAAACCGTAGCGATGATTTCCTTGGCCTTGGCTACATCCTCAGCCGTGATCCAGCCCTTGGCCATGTTGCTTTCCATGTGAGCCTCGCTATCTACATGCGAAGGATTAATACCAGCTTTCTTCAGGGCAGCCTCTACAGCCTTCTGTACCTGCTCGGCCTTGGTCTTCTCGATAGCCACTTCAATTTCTTTCTGCTTTACGTCCTCGGGCACACCGTCTTCGTCGATGGCGATGGGGTTCATGGCAGCAATCTGCATAGCTACCTGCTTGCCCAGCTGCTCGTCCACCTTCTTGTTGAAGGCCACGATGGTGCAGAGGCCGTTTCGGTTCATGTGGTTGTAAACCACTGTGTCGGCACCCTGAACAGTCAGATAACCGTCGAGTTCCATCTTCTCGCCCGTGATACCGCTGCGGTCTGTCACAGCCTGAGCCACCGTTACGTCGCCCAGCTGCAGCGCCTTCACTTCGTCTAGCGTCTTGCACTTGTTGGCAACGGCCAGGTCCAGGATGTCCTGAGTCAGTTTCACGAAATCAGCGTTCTGAGCCACGAAGTCAGTTTCGCACTTCAGGGCGATGATCACGGCAAAGTCGCCGGTTGTCTTAGCCAGCACGCAGCCCTCGGAAGCCTCGCGGTCCGAACGCTTGGCAGCTACGGCCTGTCCCTTTTCGCGGATAATCTTCATTGCCTTGTCGAAGTCGCCTTCTGCAGTGGTCAAGGCGTTCTTGCAGTCCATCATACCAGCACCGGTCATTTTGCGGAGCTTGGTTATATCAGCCATTGTTACAGCCATAATTTCTTCTATCGTTTTAAAGTTAATAATACTCTTGTTCAGAAAGCAGTTGAGAGTTGAGAACAGAGAATTGAGAATTGCCGTTTAAAGTAACTCTCAACTTTCAATTCTCAACTCTCAACAATATGTTTTAAGCCTCTTCGTCTTCCTTCATGAAGGCAGCAGCCTTGGAAGCGTTGATAGCTTCTTCGTCCGACTTGTCCAGACGAGCCTTGGCAGCTTTCTTCTTGCCACCCTTGTTGGCAGGAGCCTCACCGGCAGCTTCCATGTCGATCTTCTCGGCCTTGCGTTCTTCCAGACCTTCCTGCATAGCAGCGCAGCAAGCGTCCAGGATGACCTCGATAGACTTGGTAGCGTCGTCGTTGGCGGGGATTACGAAGTCTACATTCGTAGGATCGGAGTTCGTGTCCACGATACCGAATACGGGGATACCCAGACGGTTGGCTTCGCGAACGGCGATGTTTTCCTTCATTACGTCTACCACGAACAGAGCAGACGGCAGACGGGTCAGGTCAGCGATGGAACCCAGAGTCTTGTCCAACTTGGCACGCTGACGAGAGATCTGCAGGATTTCTCTCTTGGAGAGGTTCGAGTAAGTACCGTCGTTAGTCAGCTTGTCGATGGTAGCCATCTTCTTAACGGCCTTACGGATAGTCGGGAAGTTGGTCAACATACCACCCGGCCAGCGCTCGATTACATAAGGCATATTTACAGATGCAGCCTTGTCGGCAACCACCTGCTTAGCTTGTTTTTTAGTAGCAACAAACAGGACTTTCTTTCCTGATTTAGCGATTTGCTTCAAAGCTTCAGCAGCTTCGTCAATTTTAGCAACCGTCTTGTTGAGGTCAATGATGTGAATACCATTGCGCTCCATGAAGATGTAAGGAGCCATTGCAGGGTTCCACTTTCTTTTCAAGTGACCGAAGTGGCAACCGGCTTCTAATAATGTATCAAAATTTGTTCTAGACATTTTCTTTTAAATTAATCGTTTACTTTCTTTTTTGTTTCTTCTAAACCAACCGCCGGGTAGTCTGAATCTGAAGAGTCCCGGTAGTTTAGATACTAAACGCTTTTTCAGTTGAGAGTTGAGAGGTGAAAGTCGAGAATTAAGCAACTTGTCCGCCCCAACCGTTCTCCAACTCTTAACGTTTACTGAACTGGAATCTACGACGTGCTTTCGGTTGTCCCGGTTTCTTACGTTCAACAGAACGAGGATCACGAGTCATGAAACCTTCAGAACGGAGAGCAGCCTTGTCCTCAGCATTGATTTTCACCAGTGCGCGGGCAATTGCCAAACGCAAAGCCTGAGACTGGCCGGTGAAACCGCCACCGCAGAGATTAACTTTGATGTCGTACTTTTCAGCAACACCCAGCTTATTCAACGGCTGTTTAACTACATACTGAAGAATGCTTGATGGAAAGTACTCTGCGAGGTCTCTCTTGTTAATAGTAATCTTTCCAGTACCTTCGCTTACGAAAATACGTGCAATTGCACTTTTACGTCTGCCTAATGCATTTACTACTTCCATTATCTCTTATTTAAGTGCGTTAATATCTATCATTTTGGGGTTCTGAGCCTCATGCTTGTGTTCGCTGCCGGCATATACATACATGTTGCCCAGCAGTTTGGCGCCCAGCTTGTTCTTGGGGAGCATGCCCTTCACTACCTTTCTCAGCAGCTTGTCCTCGCCGTTCGGTTTGGCCTTCAGGCGGGCGGGGGTCATCTCTCTCTGGCCACCTGGATAGCCGGTATAGGACAGATAAATCTTGTCGGTCCACTTGTTGCCAGTCATTTTCACTTTGTCGGCATTGATAATGATTACATTATCGCCACAATCTACGTGAGGGGTAAAGTTGGGTTTATACTTTCCTCTCAACAGTTTCGCAACTTTTGCGCCCAGACGGCCCAATACCTGGTCTGTAGCGTCAACGATGACCCATTCTTTCGTCACCGTAGCTTTGTTTGCAGAAATGGTCTTGTAACTTAAAGTATCCACTCTTAAATGTTTTTTAAAATGTTACTACTAAATGTTTTTCTTCACCACCAGCCAACCGCCCCGGACAAAGGTCGATTAACTCGCTATGAATTAATTGCTTATCCTTTTTAGATAATAATCGGCTTGCAAAGGTACGTTTTTTCTGCCAACTGACAAACGATTTAGTCTTTTTTTTGTCTGACAGTCAGAGCAGAAACCATACTTCCTCTAAAAACAATCACCACAGATTACACCGATTTCCACAGACAGGCACTGCATCCAATCTGTGAAAATCCGCGTAATCTGTGGTGAAGTCTATGCGGGATACCGTTTCAATCAGAACTCGGCGTTACGCGGCGTACGCGGGAAGGGGATCACATCGCGGATGTTGGCCATACCCGTCACGAACAGCAGCAGGCGTTCGAAGCCCAGACCGAAACCGGCATGCGGACACGTGCCATACTTGCGGGTGTCCAGATACCACCACATGTCCTTCATCGGGATGTGGAGCTCGGTGATGCGGGCCATCAGCTTGTCGTAGTTCTCCTCACGCACACTTCCGCCGATGATTTCGCCAATCTGCGGGAACAGCACGTCGGTGCCCTGCACGGTCTTGCCGTCCTCGTTCTGCTTCATGTAGAAAGCCTTGATTTCCTTCGGATAGTCTATCATGATGACCGGCTTCTGGAAGTGCTCCTCCACCAGATAGCGTTCGTGCTCGCTGGCCAGGTCGCAGCCCCAGTACACGGGGAACTCGAACTTGTGTCCTTTGGCCACGGCGTCTTCCAGAATCTTGATGCCTTCCGTATAGGGCAGGCGCACAAACTCGGTGTCGACCACCTTCTGCAGGCGCTCTATCAGCCCCTTGTCCACCATCTTGTTGAGGAATTCCAGGTCGTCGCGGCAGTTGTCCAGCGCCCATTTCACACAGAACTTGATGAATTCCTCTTCCAGGTCCATCAGCTCGGGCAGGTCGGCAAAGGCCACCTCGGGCTCTATCATCCAGAACTCGGCCAGGTGGCGCGGCGTGTTCGAGTTCTCCGCACGGAACGTGGGGCCGAAGGTATAGATGGCGCCCAGGGCCGTAGCGGCCAGCTCGCCTTCCAGCTGACCGGATACCGTCAGACTGGTCTGCTTGCCGAAGAAGTCGTCGTCGTAGATGATGGAACCGTTCTCGTCCTTCTTCAGGTCGTAGAGGTTCTTCGTGGTCACCTGGAACATCTGGCCGGCTCCTTCACAGTCAGACGCCGTGATGATGGGCGTGTGGAAGTAGAAGAAGCCCTTCTGATGGAAGAAGGTGTGGATGGCGATGGCCATGTTGTGGCGGATGCGGAACACGGCGCCGAAGGTATTGGTACGCGGACGCAGGTGGGCAATCTCGCGCAGGAACTCCATGGAGTGTCCCTTCTTCTGCAGCGGATACGTGTTGTCGCAGGTGCCCAGCACCTCGATTTCGAGGGCCTGTATTTCCGCCTTCTGTCCGGCGCCTACCGACTCCGTCAGCACGCCGTTCACACTCAGGCAGGCGCCCGTGGTGATGTCCTTCAGCACAGCCTCGTCGAAGTTGGCCAGGTCGACCACAATCTGCACATTATTTATTGTAGAACCGTCGTTCAGCGCGATGAAGTTTACCTGTTTGCTACCTCTGCGGGTACGTACCCAGCCTTTCACGTTGACCATAGCGCCGAAGTCGTCACGCTTCAGCAGGTCCACAATCTTTGTTCTACCAATTTTTTCCATAACTCTATTTACTTATATATATGTGATTCATTCAAACGACCCCATCCGCAGGTAGTTCACTTCCTGCTCGGTGAGGTAACGCCAGTCACCGCGGCGCAGGCCCTTCTTGGTGAGGCCGGCAAAGTAGACGCGGTCCAGCTTCACCACCTTGTAGCCCAGCGACTCGAAGATGCGGCGCACGATACGGTTCTTTCCGGAGTGGATTTCGATGCCCACGTCGTCCTTCTTGTTCTCGTCGGTGTAGCTGATGGCGTCGGCGTGTATCTCGCCGTCGTCCAGCTGGATGCCGGCGGCAATCTGTTCCATGTCGGCCTTCGTCAGGTTCTTGTCGAGGTGGACGTGGTAGATTTTCTTCTTCAGATACTTCGGGTGGGTCAGCTTCGAAGCCAGGTCGCCGTCGTTGGTCAGCAGCAGCACGCCGGTGGTGTTGCGGTCCAGGCGTCCCACGGGATAGATACGCTCCTCACAGGCGCCCTTCACCAGGTCCATCACCGTGCGGCGGGCCTGCGGGTCGTCCGATGTAGTCACCGTGTCCTTCGGTTTGTTGAGCAGCACGTACACCTTGCGCTCGATGCTCACCACCTGGTCGTGGAACTTCACCTCGTCGCCGCGCTTGATCTTCGTACCCAGCTCGGTCACCACCTGTCCGTTGACCGACACCACACCGGCCGTGATGAACTCGTCGGCCTCACGGCGCGAGCATACTCCGGCGTTGGCCAGGAACTTATTCAGACGGATGGGCTCGTTGGGGTCCACAAACTGCTCCTTGTATTCTATCTGTTTCTTCTTGCTGTACTTGGCGTTGGGGTTGTAGTCGGCCGTACGCGGACGCTGCGGACGTCCGTAGCCACCACCCTGTCCGTAACTGTTGCCCTGTCCGTAGCTGCTTCGTCCGCCGTTCGGATTGAAGCGCGGGCGCTGCGGACGCTCACCACCCTCGGCGTTCGGATTGAAACGCGGACGGAAGGGACGCTCGCCGCCCTCGGCGTTGTAGCGCGGACGCGGACTGTAGCCGCCCCGTTCGCTGTTGGGGTTGAAGCGCGGACGCTGCGGACGCTCACCGCCCTCGGCGTTTGGATTGAAACGCGGACGGAAGGGACGCTCGCTGCCGCCGTACGAACGCTGCGGACGCTCGCCACCCTCATCGCCGCTGTTGAAGCGCGGGCGATAGCTGCTGCCATACGCACGCTGCGGGCGGTCGCCGTTATTGTCGTTGCTGCTGAAGCGCGGACGGTAGGAACGGTCGCTGCTATAAGCCTTCTGTGCACGTCCGCCGTTCTCGCTGCTGTTGAAGCGCGGACGGTAGGGACGGTCGTTGTTGTCACGGTTGTAGGAAGAACGGCCGAAACCGGCCCCTTTGTACTGGTTGCCATCACGGTCAGCACCTTCATTTCTGTCTGTACCCGACGCTTCGCGCCAGTTGTCATTTTCTGTACTCATTTTCTTTTTTATTCGAATAAAATTAAACCTGTTGGCCTCACGGCCTTATTTTTAGCGGTCAGCGGTCAGTGGTTAGCGGTTAGCAGTGCATTACCGACCGCTAACCCCTAACCGTTTACCGCTATTTACATTCCCGTATAATTGTGCGGAGTGATGGCGCGAAGCTCCTTCTTGATGTCTTCGCTCACGTTCAGCTCCTCGATAAAGTTCTTGATGGACGCTTCCGTAATGGCCTGGTTGGTGCGTGTCAGCGCCTTCAGTGCCTCGTACGGATGCGGATAAGCCTCGCGGCGCAGGATGGTCTGTATCGCCTCGGCCACCACGCTCCAGCAGTTGTCCAGGTCGCGGTAGATGACCGGCTCGTTGAGCAGCAGCTTGCGCAGGCCCTTCAGCGAGCTCTGCATGGCGATGACCGTGTGTCCGAAGGGCACGCCGATGTTTCTCAGCACCGTCGAGTCCGTCAGGTCGCGCTGCAGGCGCGACACCGGCAGCTTCACGGCCAGGTGCTCCAGGATGGCGTTGGCCATGCCCAGGTTGCCTTCGGCGTTCTCGAAGTCGATGGGGTTCACCTTGTGGGGCATGGCGCTCGAGCCCACCTCGCCGGCCTTGATCTTCTGCTTGAAGTATTCCATGGAGATGTATTGCCAGAAGTCGCGGTTCATGTCGATCATGATGGTGTTGATGCGCTTCATGGCATCGAACACGGCCGACAGGTTGTCGTAGTTCGATATCTGCGTGGTATATTCCTCGCGCTCCAGTCCCAGCTTCTCGGCCACGAAACGGTTGCCGAAGGCCTTCCAGTCGTAGTCGGGATAGGCCACGTGGTGGGCGTTGTAGTTGCCCGTGGCGCCGCCGAACTTGGCCGTCATGGGGCACGCCTTCAGCGTGGCCAGCTGGCGTTCCAGGCGGTAGACGAAGACGTTGATTTCCTTGCCCAGGCGGGTAGGCGAAGCGGGTTGTCCGTGTGTCTTGGCCAGCATGGGGATGTCGGCCCACTCTTCGGCATACGTGCGCAGCTGTCCGATGAGTTCCTCCAGTTGCGGGTAGTACACCTGCTCCAGTGCCTCCTTCACGGAGAGGGGCACCGAGGTATTGTTGATGTCCTGCGAAGTCAGTCCGAAGTGGATGAATTCCTTGTACTCCTCCAGTCCGCCCAGCTTGTCAAACTGTTCCTTCAGGAAGTATTCCACGGCCTTCACGTCGTGGTTGGTCACGCTCTCGATGTCCTTGATGCGCTGAGCGTCGGCTTCCGAGAAGTTGCGGTAAATGTTTCTCAAGGTTTCGAAGATACCTTTGTCCACGCCCTTCAGCTGGGGCAGCGGCAGTTCGCAGAGGGCGATGAAGTACTCCACTTCCACCCGTACGCGGTATCTCATCAGTGCGAATTCCGAGAAATAGGCGGCCAAGGCATCCGTCTTGCCCCTATAACGACCGTCAATCGGCGAGATTGCGGTAAGTAAATCCAGTTTCATACGTCGTATTTCTATAAAATGATAATTATCAGGCCGCAAAATTACGTCTTTTTTCTGAGTTTTCCATCCCGGAAACATTTTTTATATTACCCGCCGCTTTCCTTTTGCCGCTTGGGGGCACGGATGCCGCGGATTTCACGGATTTTCACGGTTCGGGCCTGTCGCCGCCCCCTCTTCCGTCCTCTTCCACCGTCATCCCGGCCTCACATCCTCCCCCGCCGTCATCCCGGCCTCACACTTCTCCCGCCGTCATCCCGGCCTCCGAGCCGGGATCCAGCACCCCGATACGTGCGTCTTCTCTGGATCCCGCATCAAGTGCGGGATGACGAAGATACGGTATCTTTTAGTGGGACTTTCCGGAATTCCTCTTGCAAAGTCTCAAGAAACTGAAGCAAATCAGCAAATTCCAAAGATGTACCATAGATAAAGTTAGAACGCATATCGTTATAATCCGCCTCATATTTCGGAACAAGTTCTTTACTTGGGACAATCATAATAGATGATGGCAATTCCTTGTTATAATCCACATATCCGGCATGATAGAATTTCTTTCTATGCTCAACTATGTCATGGTAAAGTTTTGAGTCACCTAATGCCATGTCTTTATATTCAGTATGATATAGCTTTTCCAAATCATAAAAGTGACGAGACATACGATAAGTTCTCGGTTCTTTCTTTTGGTATTCTTCGCAAAGCAAAAATGCCTTCTCTAAAAATGTTCTTGCAGGATTTACGGTCTTTATGGTCTGAACAATATCAGAATCCACCTCTTCATCTTTATAGACCTGTTCAACCAATGAAGATATCCGTTTCATTTCGTATGGTTCCGTCATGGAGAGTACACTGATTTCAATCTTTACAGTCGGTTTTGCATAGGGAGCATCGCTGTTGTAGAGGGATGGATATTGAACAAAAATCACAGAGGGATCTTTATCGTGATCCACCTTCCTTAAGTTGCCATTTTCATCTTCGACCTCATTTTCAGCAAGTACAGTCACGCCCAGACCTAATTTCTCCAAATGTTCCTTGAATTCTTCTTTAAACTCGCCAAAAAGATAATCCTGCGCCTTTTCTCTGAACTTATGGATTTGGGTGTTGCTTGTACAGTTGGCACACAACAGATTCTTTTCTTTTATGAAAAATTCTCGGCCAAGAGCCAAGTCTATGTCCTCACTGAAACGTTCTATTATATCCCAACCTTTACTCAAACTTGTACCGCCTTTGAAAAGCAAATACTGGGCAGCCTTCGTTTGGAACAGGGCATACAATATGGCAGTTACCCACCAATCTTTCTCTGCTGCGGCTTCATCAATGGGCTTGGTGCCAATCACACCTTGTATCATGGCCTTGCGTTCATCTATCGAAAAGTCTATCCATTTACTCATTGGTACGGCTTGTTTTGAGGTTTCTTTTTACAATTTGTCTTACCCATACCGGGGCCAACAATAAATCATGTTCCATTGTCTCAGTTTCTTGTGTTTCAGAGAGCAGTTGAGCTATTCTGTTTTCCACAGCTTCAGTCATATTAGCCTCTCCGATACTACGAAGAGCCTGAACCAATTCCGGCATCAGTTTTCCTTTGTAGGCAAAATTTCTTGGGACCCCATGTTTTAATGTGACGGTTCTATTTCCCAATTTCAGTTTTCTTGGAGTACCGGATGTTATGAAACATACATTCATTGGGACTTGTGTAGAGAATCCCAATCGATTGGCTGCGGTCTCACCCGTAGGAAATACAATCGCCTTGTCTCTCTTGGCAATCTCCGTTACAAGCTCATAGGCAGAAGGATATACCACTCCAAATCGTGTTTTTTTAGCCTTCACATATATACCTTTGGCTATTCTTGTAATCAGCCCCTCTTTCTCAAATTGAGCAAGAAGTTTGGTTACATATTCCACATTATATTGAGGGAATGTAGACACAAAAAACACCGTCCCATATCGTGCGCGGACCAGCTTCGACTTAATCTTATGTTCTACAGTATTTTGCATATCATCATTACGTCATTTTCAAGTCGGAATAAAAACGTTTTTTTCCGACCACAAATATATTAAAATACCGCAAAACAGCAAAAGAATCCATTCTTTATTCCATTACACTTATACTTTTTACTCTGAAAGCAGAAAAAACTTATTTTTTAAAAGAAACCCGCCATTGATGCAAACCTTATCCATGACGGGCTACTGGCTATCTTCTGATTCTTATTTCGGACTCACATTAAAGTAGGTAGTTAGCGCGCTAAAGTCCATAGTTAGCGCGCCAAAGTCCATAGTTAGCCGGCGGAATGTGGCACTTGGGGAAAAAACAAGCCACACGGCCCGAAGGCCGCGTGGCTTGACAAACAAAACAAACAATTGCTTGTTGCGTTAACAAGCATGTGCCCTCCCTGCTTCGCCAAGCGGGAGGATGGAGCCGCCTCACGGCGTATTCTCCCTGCTTCCGGCAGCCTCAGCCTTCCTGCTGCAAGGCTGCACGTATCTGTTCGTAGGCTGCATCCTTCAGCAGCACTGTTTTCTTTCCATCCAGCAGGTAGAGCGAGGGCATGGCCTTCAGGTCGTAGAGCGCCCCCAGCTTCACCGCCTCGCGGTCGGTGCCCACCGTCCAGCCCCGGGGCATGTCAGTCAGGGCCTTGCGCCACGCTTCTTCGTTGCCTTCGGTATAGACGGCCAACACGCTCAGCCGGCCACTCTGCACCGCTGCGGCCAGCGACGCATCGGCAGCCATCTGCCGCAGCACTTCGTGGCACGACTCACATTCGGGGTCGTAGAACACCAGCAGCAGGCGGTCGTTCTTCGCGGGCGTGGCGGCCAGCGTGTGGCGCGTGCCGTCGGGCAGGTAGTAGGTGAAGTCCGTGGCCCGGTCGCCCGGGTTGTTGCGCTTCACCAGCTCCAGCTTGAACTGATACGACGAGCGCACGGCGTCCGTCTGCGGCAGCACGCCGAGCATGGTCTCCAGATACAGCCCGTAGAGCGCCTCGTTGTAGAAAGGCGAGTTGGGGTTGAAGAGATAGTCGTCCGCCGTTTGGGTCAGAACCCGTCGGGCATGTGCCTCCCCGATGAAGCCTGCGCACCAGTTCTTCAGGCTCTCGCGTGCCAGTTCCTCCGGCGTAGTGCCGTCCAGCAGCAGGGCGATGAAGTTCACGAAGCCCTGCTCCGTCACGTCGCGGTTGTTCACCAGGGTGGTATCGGCGAAGCTGAATTGGTCCCAGTAGTGGGTGAGCAGCCAGGCTTTGCGTGCTTCCGGTTCCGTCAGAGTAACGGGGATTTCGGGAAAGGGAAACTGTAAAGAAGAAATGGTATCTTGCTCGACAATTATTCCTTCCGTATCAGAAACGACTGACTGACTTTTTCCTGCCTGACAAGAAAACAAGTAAAAGCTACACAACCCAAGCCCGAAAACTATCTTTTTATTCCACATTCAATTTTATTTTTTATTGTTCACCTGGCTCAACATCACGAACGCAACGAACTTTCACTGCTTGTGAAGCATTATCTATTAACCGCAAATTACCACGATCGTAAGCAAAGCCGGCACGATTATTTCCATAACCCGTATGATTCTTCCATCCAAAACCCGTTTTTGCCATATACATCCAACTCTCAGAGCCATCAGAAAATAAATCGGGGAAAGTTGTATACATCAGCATCAATTCGCGTTGATTAGGAATACGATATCCGGTTGGACATGGAGCGCCATTGCTTTCACTCGTATAATAATCTGTCCATTTTCCGTTTTCACTGATATCTACCCCCTGCCACGAAAACCTCGGAGCTTCTGGATATATAGCTTTATCACCGTCTACCTTAACAAGTACCGCAAACTTATCATATGGTCTGTTATTGCGGCTTCTCTCAGTAACATCATTATTCGGTAATGGTTGTCCAACTAAAATTGAACGTCTTGTATTACGCTCCAAACGTGTCACATCAATCCAATGTTCCGTATAAGTTTTTTGATTCCATCCCGTTACAACTGTCCTTGTCTTATTTTCAGTAGGGATTACATAATCTGCCGGCGTATCAGATATATGATTTAAACTTAATCCTAAATTACGCACACAACGATAATATCTTTTAAATTCCTCTTCAGTCGTTTGAATAGTTCCATCTGCATTCTTATTATCCCCTCCCTCTCTATATTGTCCACGAGAGGCCCCTTCTTCCGCCCAAATTACCCATGGGCTATTGGAAGAATTACTAAAATAAGTACTACTTGCCACATGAACATAAGGAATGAGTTCTTCACCTTGAGGATCAAGCGGAAATAATTTAGCATTCGGAACGGCTTCTTCACCTATCCACAAATCTGTCAATTGGTCAACTGAAGCTAAGTACCAACGGATTTCATTTTCATCTATAACATTATTACCGTTCAAATCCCGATTCCGACCAATGCATGCATACCAGATAGAATTATACCCACTCTGTAACTTACCATATTCATCCTCATCCAATGACAATACGGCTGTCCACGCTAATTTTCCAATTTCACCTCCCTTTCTTAAAAAGTTCAACTGATTTTTTCGTCCATTATCTGGTGTATTCGGATAATTATCTGAAGTTCTATCATATTCTCCAATTGACAAAACATCATCTGTTTCCATCAAAGACTCTGTGCCCCAAGCTGTCTTTACATCACTGGTAGGGTCATAAAATGTATATACCGGACGCTGAGAGAATGTTATTACACTTTCTGCCCAAGACGAATTACCATCAGGACTGTACTCTGCCCCCGCCTCACAAATATGCAACATACGATTCTCGCCATTCACTACATCTTTCCACAACAACAAATCCGGATCATCGTCTTGCACGGCATCAGGTTCCTCATAAAAGACTTCTGTTGGCTTATATTTATAAATATATTCGTCAATATAAGCTGTAATTGTAACTGTCGCATCGTCTGCGGAAGAAGCATTACCCTTGTCATCCAAGAAGATTTGAGAATTCGTTTTATTGGCTTCCACATACAAATGATTCAACAACTGATTCACATCATACAGCTTTACAGTTTTTTTATAATATGAACTGGTTATTCCATCACCGCCAAAAGCCGGTGCAGGATTATCGTCTCCACTTCCTCCACTGTATGCTGAATAACCGGGATATTTCACATATACATGACTCGCACTAGTAAGATCTACGCACTCAGCATTAATGGCAAATTGCACCCATTTGTAATCATTCAAGGTTAAATCTGTCCGTAATCCCTCTACATTAGCCAATTGCGTTTCATCAATAATCACATCACCAACTCCATCCAAAAAATAATCCCTATTAAAAGCCTTCAAGCCACTCTGAAACGGCGTGCTGACAGCCCAAGACAAACCGCTCAATACCGCTTCCCGAGTCAATGAAAACTTTTGTCGACCATAATGTGCATCTATATCCTTCACTTCACCTCCACCAACTATGACATCACCTTCAGCACCCGGACGTTCTTCTCTGTCTTCTTTAACTTCCACTTCCAGCGAATTCAACCCGGTAATAGTCACATAATATCTATACCACACATTACGTTCCGTATCATAATTATTCACCAGATCAACATCATTTGCATCATTACCCGTACTTCCCAGATGAACCGTATAACATACATTTGCATTATAGAATTTCTGTATTCCATCTTCCGTAGCAGTATATGTCAAGGTTCCATAAATTTTTACGTAAGTAGAATTTTTATTAGCAAACAGGAAATCTCCAGCTACATATTCTTGTCCTGGTTTAGAACCATCAGGCTTTTCTGTTTCACTTTCCTCTCTTTTCTCACGCAAAGCATACAAAGACTCAGTCTTATACGTTTTATCATCTCCCTCTTTTATAAGCACCTCTGCATTTTTCCTATTCTCAAGAAGATAAAACTCAAAAAAATCATACTCGTTATAGTCATCATCAGTTCCTTCAAATTCAGAATCCGTATCAAAATAATTACGAGCCTGTGCAGCCTCCATCGAAGCAAAACCATTATCATAATCCACATTACGAGGCACTAAATAAGAAGCTTGAGGAATTTGTTCAACCGTGTAATATTTAGGTTCAAACTTCATATCTGGATATGCGGAATTTTCTGCCTTCACAAAAAATGAAATTCGTGCATCTAAACGTTGAAGTTCAATTTCTGTAATTCCACTTAAGATTCTACCTGTTTCATCAATTGCAATATCTGAAGTACCATCATTAGCCTTCAGCTGTCCAAGCATTAAGAATCCCATTCGTTCTGTATTCAATGGGTTTACCAACTTTGTTGTAAGATTTAAAAATTCATCATAAGTTGTTACATCATCCAATGCTGTTTTATTTAAAGTACCTACACCCGAATTGACATTAGCAATAGCATACAATTGTATTCCGGTACCAGATTTAATATCAAGCTGGTCAATGTTTCCGTTCTCTATACCATTCACATTATCCCTGAAATCCCGCGCCCATACATCTTGACCATGGAAAGCTATAATATACAAAGAATTTACAGTATTTTCCAAAGTAGAAGAAGAAGCACTACGAGTAGAAATTCTACTCTTCTCAACATTAAAATTCAACGTAATCTTTACAGGTACACCTTCTACAACGTCGTATTGGGTTTTCTGAACGATATCTTCATCTGTACACGCAGCAAGCATACTTAAGAATATGCTTGCCATAATCCAATGTAATATATTCATTCTTTTCATATTCCACGACCTTTCTGTTTAATCAAATGAAGGGACAGTATTACTACTCTTTTGCCAATCCACAACCTTCCAAGTCAAATTAATATGGGTATCAACAGCCTCTTTATACAGCCTTATGTTGATTTTCAACTCCTGCCCACGATCCAATCCTATAATTGAAGGCATTTTTAATTCCCTGCTATCAGAATCATTTAACGTAGCAGTCAATATATATCCATTATTCAAAGATGAATTCTGCCCCGGGAACAAATATACAGGCGGATAATCATGTACCATTGGAACCGTTTCTGTACCAGCCAAGATTGTCATTCTTGACCATGTTATATTCCCATAAGTAACGTCAGTCGGTACATAGATAGTCCCGTCATTATCTTCACCATTAAACAAAAATCCCTTATCTGGTTTTGCTCCAACAATCTTTACATCAGAAAGAGTTTGTGCTTCACCTGTCTCATTACTAAAAGATAATGATACCTTAGCCACTACAAATTCCAACTGCATTGTTTTCTTTTGAATGACACTGCCTTCTTGCGGTATCTCAACCGTAATTGATTTCTTAGCAGTTTGAGGAATCAAGTTAGAAGAAGAGGATAAGGTTATCTCAACAGGCAAATCATTCAAACTGGTAATTTGAGTTGGCCAATTAGCAATTCCTGCTTCATTCGCAATCGCATAAAAATCAAAGGTTCTATCTGTTTCATCTTCTGTTACCAGTTCACCGAATGTAACCGTCTTATACCTTTGGCCATTTTCATACTCACTAAAATCCCCCTCATCATAATATTCATTGTACAAGATTCTATCACCCTTCGCCACAATCACTCGCAACGTCTTCATCCGCTCATTCTCAGCTAATTGACTACCAATCACCGTCGTTTCACTTTCGGCACGTGTCGTGAACGTCACCGTCACCGTGGCTTTATCTTTCGGAGCGTAATCATCCTTGATGCACGACACGGGAAGCAGGGCCAGCAGCAGAAGCCACCCGGCCAGATGTACCCTGTATTTCTTTGTCAATTTCCTCATAGTTAAAAAAAGACCTCCCTTCTACATTATTGCCAGTCCGGTTCTACATCTTCCACGTACCAGGCGGGCAGCTTGATGGTTACATTGGTTTCTACAAAGTTTATTTCGATGGGCAGATAGGCTTCCTGCTTGGTGATGTCGATATACTCGCGGTTGCGGGTGACGAAGTCATAAATGTTGCTGCGTACCATCTCCGTGCCGTCGGCAGCCGTGAGCACCAGTTCGTGCTCGCACCAGTCGGGGTGGAGCTCACCCTTGTTGTCCATGCGGAAGAGGGCAAGGTTCTCGGTACGGTAGCAGCCTCGCTCGGCGTCGTATATCAGTTCGGGATAGCAGGTTCCCTTCTCGTCCAGATTGATTTCGTTGTTAAAGGATGTCTGCGCGTTCGAGTTCTCGATGCGCACACTGATGGGCAGTTCGCTGCGTGTCTGCGGAGCGGGCAAACCCGTTATTTCGATGTCTACGTCGATGTGGGCGCTGTAGAGCGTCACCGTGTCGCGATACATCACATAGTTTCCATCGGGCATCACAAATTCCTGTTGGCCCAGGTAGTTGTCGTCATGATTGATAACCGGATCGGGCACTCCCCAATACGGACTCTGAATATAGATTTCGTCAAAGCTGGTCGACGACTCCAGATTGACTACCTGTGTATGTTCGTATGCATTGCCCACGGCCACTACCTTGTAGCGCTGGCCGGGCGTCAGCTTGAAAGAAGGGATAGCCGATTTGTCGCCCAGATGTTCCGCTCCGTATGTACCTTTTCCGAGTACATTCCCGTGCTCGTCGAATATATAGAGGTCTATCTTGTCCATGTATTGCGACAGCACATCCTTGTCTCCATCTGCCAGATATTGGAAATAGATGGTCACATTGTGGCAATCTTCCAGATCATCTTTGATACAACCGGTCACCAGGACAGGAACCAGCAGCAACATCCATACTATGTTCTTCCAACGTTTCATTGCAATAGCTTTTAGGATTGCCCCTAAGGGCGATTTTTTTGTTTCGGTTTAAAAAAGGTGAGCTCTTCATGTTTCACCTTTCCTGCAGGACTTTTTCCTGCGTTCCGTTTTATCAACCGGGCGGTGGGGAAAGCCAACCGCCCGGTTGGATGTCAGTTAATAAGGGTTCTTACGAAAGGGAAAGATTATTGTGCCCAATCGGCTTGGATATCATTAATGGTCCATGCAGCTTCATGCACTGTCACTTCAACACCAATGAGAGTATTACCGCTTTCATCACCGATAATATTAGCATCCTTCAATACGACTTCTGTAATACGGTAGATATGTCCATTCTCCAAAACGATAGACTCACCATCCGAATTTTTATAATTAGTAATCATGGCATATCTTGGAGCACTTATAGGATTCTGACCATCAGCCTCTTCTGCTTTTTTAAAATAAATCTTGAATTTAGGATTTAGAGCTTGCTTCTGCTCCTGTGTTGTTGCATCCGCAATTTCAGCAGCAGTTGGCCCATAGAAATTCCACGCATATGCTTTTTTTGTATTCGGTTCTACATCATCTGCAGGCCAAACACCACCTGTACGAAGGAAATCATTGAAATTTGAAATCACTGTACCACCCTTCGGAGTATGTTCAGTAGGGATATCTTCTTTTAAAGGAGAGACAGCACTACCAGCTCCTGCACCTTCTATGAAATAGAGATCTTGGCGAGTACCATCTCCTGTCAGTTTAAGATTATCCAAATAAACACCATCAATTGTCAACGTTTTATACAAGCAAGTTTCCTCCTTCTGTTCCTCGTCAGTGGTATCAACGTACGGATGAGCTACATGCTTAATGCCTGAAACTTCAAGACGTGCTACGGGTATCTCCAAATTTACAGTAGCTTGCCACATTTGATATGTTGTATTGTCTTCTCCATTTATTTGATGATCAACTGGAACAAAAGCACCCGAATTTGTTGTATATTCTCCAGGAGTTGCACTGCTTCCATCAGTAGTAAAGTGGATTGTACTTCCATAAACGGGGATACTAACCGGCATTTCCTGCAAAGTTCCAATTCCAACCTCACTATAGTCCTGTACACCACCATTCATCGTTACTGTTACACTACTCGGGTTTTCAACTCCCCAGAATGTCACAACTTTTCCCTGAGCCCATTGTTCAGGAGTAAGTGATATATCACCGCTTCCTTCATCAGCACTCAACGTAATCACCACATTACCTTGCGGTACAACTGTTACCGTAGAACCATTAGCACCAGTAGTAGCATCGATAGCACGTGTCAATACCGGTGCCTTGATGTTGATAGAAACCGCTCCCTTAATCTGGCTGTTATCAACCACCTCTTCCTCATTACTACATGCCGCAAAGGCCAATCCGACCAATCCGAGCATAAAAAACTTGTTCATTTTCATAATCACATATTTTAGTTAATAAATATCTATTGTTTAAATCGTCGTATCCTCGTGCTTATTCGCTGAGCAGTGCTCTGGCTTCCTGCAACTGCTTCAGGTTGCCGGCCGCATCGGTGTAGCCGGCATCGACGGCGCGGGCAAAGAGCTCCTCCGCCTTGTCGGTCTGCCCACTCTTATAGTAGGCCACGCCGAGCAGATTGAGCGACGCGCCGTCCTCCATTCCCTTCAGCAGGGCGATGGCTTCGTCGTAGTGTTCCGTCTCTACGGCAGCCAGGGCGGCATTGTTGCGCGCAGCCGGGTTGTCGGGATAGGTGCGCACCGCC
>CATXSD010000023.1 GCA_958402075.1 Mediterranea massiliensis
CTAAGAGAAGACAGTCAAAAACAAGAACTGCAAAGAGAAGAACTCATGATAAAGCTGTAGCTCCTACATTGGCTATTTGCCCGAATTGCGGTGAATGGCATGTATATCACACTGTATGTAGTGCTTGCGGCTATTATAGAGGTAAACTTGCTGTAGAAAAAGAGGCTGCCGTTTGATACGGTTGGTCTGACTTGAATAGAGGTATCTGAAAAGCCGTATGACTTTTCAGATTACCTTTTTAGGTGTTTTTTAGCGAAGAAATTGAATGGAAAAAATAAATGCTGTAATTACAGGAGTCGGGGGATACGTTCCGGATTACGTCTTGACCAATGACGAAATATCCAGAATGGTGGATACCAATGACGAATGGATTATGACCCGCATCGGTGTCAAGGAGAGACGTATTCTCAACGAGGAAGGTTTGGGTAGTTCATATATGGCTCGCAAGGCTGCCAAGCAATTGATGCAGCGTACGGGTTCCAATCCTGATGACATTGATCTGGTGATTGTCGCTACGACGACTCCTGACTATCATTTCCCGTCGACGGCTTCTATTTTGTGCGACAAGCTTCGCTTGAAGAATGCTTTTGCATTCGATTTACAGGCAGCTTGTAGCGGTTTCCTGTATGCAATGGAAACTGCGGCCAACTTTGTCCGTTCCGGAAGATATAAGAAAGTGATTATTGTCGGTGCCGATAAGATGTCGTCGATGGTAGACTATACCGACCGTGCTACATGTCCGATTTTCGGTGACGGTGCGGCTGCCTTCATGATAGAGCCTACCACTGAAGATTATGGTATCATGGACGCTATCCTGAGAACGGATGGCAAAGGTCTTCCTTTCCTGCACATGAAGGCAGGTGGTTCGGTTTGTCCTCCTTCCTATTTTACGGTGGATAATCACATGCACTATATTTATCAGGAGGGTCGTACGGTGTTCAAATATGCCGTATCGAACATGTCTGATGTCAGCGCTGAGATTGCAGCCAAGAATGGTTTGACGAAGGATACTATTGATTGGGTCGTTCCACACCAGGCCAATCTTCGTATTATCGATGCAGTGGCCCATCGTCTGGAAGTTCCTCACGAGAAGGTGTTGATTAACATCGAGCGTTATGGCAATACCAGCGCCGGTACACTTCCGCTTTGCATCTGGGATTTCGAGGACAAGCTTAAGAAAGGCGATAACATTATCTTTACGGCATTCGGCGCCGGATTTACATGGGGTGCCGTTTATGTGAAGTGGGGATATGATGGTAAGAAAGAGCAGTAACCGATACTGATATACAAAATTTAAACGCATCCTATTTCTTGAATTCGATGCGTTTTTTTTTCATAGTTTCAAAAGAAAGAGGGCTTATGCATAAGGCAGGTTTTGTGAACATTGTAGGAAATCCTAACGTAGGGAAGTCGACTCTGATGAATGCTTTGGTGGGCGAACGCATATCGATTGCCACGTTCAAGGCACAGACAACCCGTCATCGTATCATGGGTATATATAATACGGATGATATGCAGATCGTTTTTTCAGATACGCCCGGCGTATTGAAACCTTCCTACAAGTTGCAGGAATCCATGCTGAACTTTTCGACTTCGGCTTTGACCGATGCCGATGTGTTGCTTTATGTGACCGATGTGGTGGAGACTCCCGACAAACACAGTGAGTTTGTGGAGAAGGTGTCGAAGATGGATGTTCCTGTCCTTCTTCTTATCAATAAGATAGACCTCAGCAATCAGGAGAAACTGGTAGAGTTGGTGGATGCTTGGAAGGAATTGCTCCCGAAGGCTGAAATCATACCCATTTCAGCGGCTACCAAGTTCAATGTCGATTATGTGATGCGGAGGGTGAAGGATTTGCTTCCCGATTCGCCGCCCTATTTTGACAAAGACCAGTGGACAGACAAGCCGGCCCGTTTCTTTGTCAATGAAATTATCCGGGAGAAGATATTGCTTTACTATGACAAGGAAATCCCTTATTCGGTGGAGGTCGTGGTGGAACAATTCAAGGAAGAAGCCAAGAAGATACATATCAATGCGGTCATTTATGTGGAACGTGAGTCGCAAAAGGGAATTATCATCGGGAAGCAGGGCCGCGCCCTGAAGAAAGTGGCTTCTGAAGCGCGTCGCGACCTGGAGAAATTCTTCGGGAAGACCATCTTTCTGGAAACATTTGTAAAGGTAGACAAGGATTGGCGCAATTCGGATAAGGAATTGCGGAACTTTGGCTATCAGCTGGATTAGTGAATATGAATGACGACCGTGAGGGTCGATAAATAAAACCTTTGTGTATGGGAAATTTAGTAGCGATAGTGGGGCGCCCCAATGTGGGCAAGTCGACCCTGTTCAACCGTCTGACCAAGACCCGCCAGGCGATTGTAAACGAAGAAGCGGGTACGACACGCGACCGGCAGTATGGCAAGGCCGAATGGCTGGGCCGTGAGTTTTCGGTGGTTGACACCGGAGGCTGGGTCGTGAATTCGGATGATGTCTTCGAAGAAGAAATCCGCAAGCAGGTATTGATGGCAGTCGAAGAAGCCGATGTCATCCTTTTTGTAGTCGATGTAATGAACGGTGTCACCGATCTGGACATGGCTGTTGCTTCTATCTTGCGCAGGGCCAAGAAACCGGTGCTGCTCATTGCCAACAAGACGGACAACAACGAGCTTCAATACAATGCCCCTGAATTCTATAGCCTTGGCTTGGGCGACCCTTATTGCATCTCGGCCATGACGGGAAGCGGCACCGGCGACATGATGGACCTCATTGTGAGCAAGTTCCGCAAAGAGACGGACGAACTGCTGGATGAGGATATCCCCCGTTTTGCCGTTGTAGGACGTCCGAATGCGGGCAAGTCTTCCATCGTGAATGCTTTCATCGGTGAAGAACGCAACATCGTTACCGAAATTGCAGGTACCACCCGTGACTCCATTTATACCCGTTACAATAAGTTCGGTTTTGACTTTTATCTGGTCGATACGGCCGGTATACGAAAGAAGAACAAGGTGAACGAGGACTTGGAATACTATTCCGTAGTCCGCTCTATCCGTTCGATTGAGAACTCCGATGTCTGCATTCTGATGCTGGATGCCACCCGTGGCATTGAGAGTCAGGATCTGAATATCTTTTCTTTGATACAGAAGAACCAGAAAGGGCTGGTTGTGGTAGTCAACAAGTGGGACCTGGTAGAAGAGAAGACGGTCAAGGTGATGAAAACCTTTGAGGATGCGATTCGTAACCGTTTCGCTCCTTTTACGGATTTTCCCATTATTTTTGCTTCTGCATTGACCAAACAGCGTATTCTGAAAGTTCTTGAAGAGGCGCGGGATGTCTATAACAACCGTATGACCCGTATCCCTACAGCCCGCCTGAACGAAGAAATGCTTCCTTTGATCGAGGCTTATCCGCCTCCTTCGAACAAAGGCAAGTATATCAAGATTAAATACATCACGCAACTTCCCAATACAAAAGTTCCGTCTTTTGTTTACTTTGCCAACCTGCCGCAGTATGTCAAGGAGCCTTACCGCCGTTTCCTTGAAAACAAGATGCGTGAAAAATGGAGCTTGCACGGAACTCCTATCAATATTTATATCCGTCAGAAATGACAGGATGAGCTCCGCGTAACAGCAGAAGGTGTGTCAAAACAACGGATTTTGACACACCTTCTTTTTTTGTGTATGGATAAGGTTGAAAAATGATGTTTTAGTGTGGAAATCGCCTTCAATAATTGTCAGATTTGATATAGAATAATTATATTTGCCTCCATAACCAACAAAGACCAGAGAAAAAAGGCTTATGAGGAGAATAGGAAGAATGTTGTGCCTGCTATTGTTTATGCTTTGGCAGGGAGGGGAGAGTGTTGCTGCAGAAGAGGAGGGCACATTGGACGACCTGCTCCGTCGTGCGACGGAAACTCCTGCCGTAGATACTTATTCCGCCGTTTGCCGGTTCTGTTATGCCGACGGGGCCCATCCTGCTGTTCTTTCCGCTTATGCCGATTCTTTGCGCCAGTTGGGAGTGCGCACACGTTCGGCCCGCTGTTTTTTGGAATACTATGCCTGGAAAAGTGAGGCCTGTTTCCAGCAGGCGGATTACCAAAAGGGATATGCCTTGAAGCGGAGTGCCATTGCTCTGGCCGAGCGGATGGGAGACCGTCACTGGTTGGCGGAGTCGGCTTCCGACATGGCTTATTATTTCAATATTGATGCTCAGTATGATTCAGCCCGCCATTATTTGAACAAGGGGTTGGCCGCAGCCCGTGGAGTGCCTGAGCTGGGCGAAACCTATCGGACGATGCTGACCAACTATGCCAGTTCCTTCCTCTTTGAAGGTCAGACGGATTCAGCTCTTGTATATACTGACCGGGCCCGTCAAGCCTCCGAGGCGGCTGCCGATACTGCCATGCTCATCGAGAATCTCAACCAGTTGGGGACGTTGTACCGTCGTCAGCGGAAGCTGGAAGAGTGCCTGACGCATTTTGAGCAGGCGCTCCACTTGTGTGAGGCGCAGGACAATTATCAGACGGCTGCCTATATCTATGGCAATCTGTCAACGGTGTATGCCGAATGGAAACAGCCCGATATGGCAGTCGTGATGTCACGGAAGGCACTTGACTATGCGCGTCGTCTGGGCAACGAACATGTCATCGGTACCTGCATGACGAATTTGGGTATTGTCTTGTGTCGGATGCCTGGTCATGAACAAGAAGGTATCCAGCAACTGCTCCAGGCTGTGGATTTGTTGGAGAAAATCAACAATCGCCGCCGTTTGTGTGAGGCTTACAGCTTTTTAGCCAATATCTATGTGCAGGTAGGAGAAGCGGAAAAGGCGGCTGTCTATCTGGCCAAGATGGAACACCTTGCCTCCGAAATGCAGACCGATGTCGAGTTCTATCGTTACTACCGTGTAAAGGGAGTGGTCTTGCAGAGCCAGGGGCATTACGCAGAAGCAACAGCCTGCTATAAGAAGTTGACCGACATGCTGCGTAACGGCTATCGCGATACGCAGGATTTTAAGTTGTACGCTGACCTGTCCGATTGTTATACAGCCTTGCACCGTCCGGCAGATGCCTTGCGGGCGCTTCGGACGGCGTATGCCTTGCGTGACTCCATGTTCCGTCACGAAAATACCAGTCAGTTGTCCTATTTTTCGGTCAAGTATGACATGAAAGAGAAGGAATTGAAAATATCGCGGTTGGAGCAGGCCCGAGCCGAAGAACATGCCCAAGCCTTGGAACGTCGCATCTTTTTCGGGGCAGTTATCAGTCTGTTGCTGATAGTTCTCATTCTGTTGCTTTATGCACGCCAACGCCAGCGCACCAGAATGGCCCGTCTGGCCCAGGCTGTCGGGCAGAAAGAGCAACAATTCCTCACGCTGCAGAAAGAAACGGAGCAGCGTCTCACCCGCCGTTACATTGAAGGCTTGGAGAGTGAACGTACCCGCATCGCTACGGAGCTGCACGACGATGTCTGCAACAGCCTGCTGGCTCTCAGCATGGATGTACGTTCGTCCCAGGCGGCTACTTCAGGAACTTTCGACCGTCAGTTGGAGATGCTCGAAGAAACCCGCCAACGCCTGCGTTCCATTTCCCACGAACTGATGCCGCCTGTTTTTCAGTATGCCACGCTGCATGAAATGCTGGACGACTATGTACACCATCTCCAATTGCCGGATACGTTGTCCGTTTCCTATACGGCAACCGATGGCGTCGATTGGTCGCAGTTGCCCCAACCTCTTAGTTTTGAATATTACCGTATCGTACAGGAGGCCGTGGGAAACGCCGTGAAGTATGCGTCCGCTTCCCTCATTCGGGTAAATCTGACGTGGAAGGAGGGATTGGTAACCATTGAGATAGCCGACGACGGTTGCGGTTTCGATGCTTCGCGCCGCAGCAAGGGCATAGGCCTTCGGACCATTGCCCAGCGTGTCCAGGCCATCGGCGGACATTTGACACTGGATACAGCTCCGGGAGCAGGAACCGTCATCCGGGTGTCTGCACGTTTGGATAACACAGAAAAATGACCTTTATGGAAGAAGACAAAACATTAGCTGAAGTATTGGTGGTCGACGACCACAGCCTGATTCTCGAAGGCATCTGCCGGGTATTGAACCGCATTCCCGGCGTACGTGTGGCCGATGCGGTCACTTCGGGGACGCAGGCTTCCGCCTTGATTTTCCGTCGTGACTATGACTTGTATATTTTGGATGTCAGCCTGCCTGATATGTCCGGGTTCGACCTCATTACGCTGATTAAGCGGGTGAATCCCGATGCCCGTATCATTATCAACACCATGCACGAAGAAATTTGGATGGTCAACCGTTTGGCTCAAAGTGGCGTGAACGCCATTCTGCTGAAAAGTGCCGATAGCAGTGAGATGGAGGCGGCTGTTCCTTGTGTGCTGGCCGGTGACACATATACCTGTCCCCGTTTTGAATCCATCCGGCAGAAACTCCACCGCAGTTCGTCCCGACTGTCTGCCAAGGACAAGCCTACCAACCGTGAGCTGGAGGTATTGCGGGCCATTGCACGCGGCATGAGTACGCTGGAAATAGCAGCTGCCATGAATATAACGGAAAATACGGTGGAAACTTTCAGGCGGCGTCTCATCAACAAGTTTGACGCCAAAAATAGTATAGACTTGATAATGAAAGCAATAGCCGGCGGATGGATTGATGTTCAGTGACTTTCGCATACTTCCCTTGACGTTCGTCATGGTTTTCCGTGATTTTTTTATTGGGGATAAATTGTTATATTTGTTGCGGATTGAAGCATTGCTTCTCTTTGGAGGGCAATGGCAACTATGTCGAGATGATATAAGGTCAATTCTATTAACTGGTTTTAGTTGGAATAAGCGCCCGGAGATTCTTCGGGCGCTTTTTTTATCCTTCTATGTTTTGTATTTCCACTTCCTTGACCTTTCGGAAGAGGTCCGAAGCAAAGATGAAGCTGTTCAGGCGTTCGTTGGTCGATGTGAAGATGTCGTCCTTGCTGCCTTCCCATTCCTTGTGTCCCTGATAGATGAAGATGATTTTCTCGCCGATGCCCATGACGGAGTTCATGTCGTGGGTGTTGATGAGTGTGGTCATGTTGTATTCGCGGGTGATGTCCTGAATCAGCCCGTCAATGACGAGCGAGGTCTTGGGGTCGAGTCCCGAGTTGGGCTCGTCGCAGAAGAGGTATTGCGGGTTCAGGGCGATGGCGCGGGCAATGGCCACACGCTTCTGCATACCGCCGCTGATTTCGCCGGGATATTTGTCTTTGGCTTCGGTCAGGTTCACGCGGTCCAGGCAAAACATGGCACGGCGTGTGCGGTCGCGCAGGGTATCGTTGCTGAACATGTTCAGGGGAAACATCACGTTGTCGAGCACCGTCATCGAGTCGAACAGGGCCGCACTTTGGAAAATCATTCCCATCTCCCTGCGCAGGGCCTTCTTCTCCTTTTTGTCCATTGCCAGGAAGTTGCGGTTGTCGTAGAGCAGTTCGCCACGTTCGGGTGTCAGCAGTCCTACGATGCATTTCATCAGTACTGTCTTCCCCGAACCGCTCTGTCCGATAATCAGGTTGGTCTTGCCGTTGTCGAAGGTCGCGCTGATGTCTGCCAGCACCTCTTTCCCCTCAAACGATTTGCAGAGTCCTTTCAGTTCTATCATGATTTCCGTTGATTTTTAAATTCACATTCATTTTATCCCATCAGCAGTTGTGTCAGTATCAGGTCGGCAAACAATATCAGCACGCTGCTGGTCACTACCGAGTCGGTCGAAGCCTTTCCCACTTCGATGGAACCACCTTCCACCGTATAGCCGAAGAAGGCCGATACGCTGGCTATGATGAAGGCAAAGAACAGCGACTTGATGATGCCGCACCAGATGAACCATTCCACGAACATGTACTGCAGGCCGTATTCCAGGTCTGTGGCTGTCATGATGCCGCCGAACCAGCAGGTGCCGAAAGCACCGATGATGCCGGCAAAGATACTGAATATCACCAGCAGCGGAATCATGGTGACCATGGCTGCTATTTTGGGCAGAATCAGGTAGCTGGCCGAATTGATACCCATAATCTCCAGGGCGTCAATCTGCTGGGTGACGCGCATGGTGCCCAGCTCCGAGGCAATGTTCGAGCCTACCTTGCCTGCCAGAATGAGGCACATGATGGACGACGAGAACTCCAGCAGCAGGATTTCGCGGGTCACGTAGCCCACGGTCCAGCGGGGCATCCACGGGCTTTCGATGTTCAGTTTGATTTGGATGGTGATGACGGCGCCGATAAAGAACGATATCAGCAGCACGATGCCGATGGAGTTCACGCCGAGCTTCTCTATTTCGCTGAGGTATTGGCGGAAGAACATGCGCATGCGTTCGGGGCGCGAGAATGTCCGTCCCATCAGCATGAAGTATCTTCCCACTGTTCTGAGTGCCTTAATCATATTCTGTCAAGTATTTGTGTGCAAATGTACGGCTTTATCTTTTATTTTTGCTACATTTGCGGCAAATTAACGCAAGTATGGAAGACAAGAAAATGGTGCTCCGCACGGAAGATTTGGTGAAGAAATACGGCAAACGTACCGTAGTGAGTCATGTGTCGTTCGATGTCAAGCAGGGTGAAATCGTCGGGCTGCTGGGCCCGAACGGTGCCGGTAAGACCACCTCGTTTTACATGACCGTGGGCCTGATTACGCCCAACGAAGGCCGTATTTTCCTCGACGATCTCGATATCACCAACTATCCTGTATACAAACGTGCCCAGACGGGCATTGGCTATCTGGCGCAGGAGGCATCGGTCTTCCGTCAGATGAGCGTGGAAGACAACATCGCTTCCGTGCTCGAGATGACCAATAAACCTCTCGATTATCAGAAGGACAAGCTGGAAAGTCTGATTGCCGAGTTCCGTCTTCAGAAGGTGCGGAAGAACAAGGGTAACCAGCTTTCGGGTGGTGAGCGCCGCCGTACGGAGATTGCCCGCTGTCTGGCCATCGACCCCAAGTTCATCATGCTTGACGAACCTTTTGCCGGTGTAGACCCCATTGCCGTGGAAGACATCCAGCAGATAGTCTGGAAGCTGAAGGACAAGAATATCGGCATTCTCATCACCGACCACAACGTGCAGGAGACGCTTAGCATCACCAGCCGCGCCTACCTGCTCTTCGAAGGTAAAATCCTGTTTCAGGGTACGCCCGAAGAACTGGCCGAGAACCAGATTGTCCGTGAAAAATACCTGAGCAACAGTTTCGTGCTGCGCCGAAAGGACTTTATGGTATAAATTGGACTTGATTTAAAGATTGGGCTTTAGATGAAAAGACTTTGTTTTGTTATTTTAGGTTTGATTATATCGTGGACACTTTGTGGAAGCAACATTTATTTTAAGCATTTGGGGAAGGGTGATGGACTTTCACAAATTTCGGTTGTTTCTATTTGTCAGGATGAATTGGGGAGAATGTGGTTCGGTACACTTGAGGGCTTGAATTGTTACGATGGCAATGAGATAGTTGTGTATAAGCCTTCATTAATGAAGGAATGTAACTTTTTGGGGAATGAAGTGCACAATCTGGTTAGTGGACCGGGCAGTGTTTTCTTTACTTCTGATGGAACTTTGGTACGATATGATTTACGTTATGAGACTTTTCATGATTTGCATCTCAAGGCGTCCTGTCTGTATTCTGATGGCCGGGATGTTTGGGCAGCTGTCCGTGATAGCATTTATCATTGGAGTCCTGTTGATAGTAGTTTTTCATTTGTGTACTGTATGCCGTCTGATAAGCTTGTTACAAGTCTTTATTTTGGGGCTGATAACAGCCTTTGGATAGGTACGATGTCTGGTTTATATCGGATGAAGGAGGAAAGCAATCAACCGGTCTGTATAATACCTGCTATTCGTGTACATTCTCTTTATTACGATAAAAGAGGGTATATGTGGGTCGCTGCTTTTCGCAAGGGTATGTATCGAGTAGAAGAAACTGATACTGATGACGGTTGGACTATTCAAAATGATTTTATTTTGTCCAGTAATGATGTCCGTTGTTTTGTGGAGGATGAGGATGGTGGAATTTGGGTCGGTACTTTTAATGGCTTGAACCATATCGGTCAAGATGGTCATATAACGTGTTATCGTAAAGAAATGCTTCCTGGGACTTTGAAACATTCTTCGGTTTTTTCCTTGTATAAAGATAGGCAGGGTACTATCTGGGTAGGCACTTATTATGGGGGAGTTCATTTTTTTCATCCTCAAGCCGATATCTTTAAACATTATTCAGAGAACACGGGAAAAGAAAATGGGGTCAGTTTCCCATATATTGGTAATATGGTGGAAGATAGGCGGGGAAATATATGGATTTGCACAGAAGGTGGTGGTTTGAATTGTTGGAATCGGAAGTCGGACACTTTTACGCATTATTTGTCTGGAATAAATGGAGAACCTTTTTTCCCGAATTTGAAATGCATAGAATATGATGGGCAAACTGATTGCCTTTATATAGGTACGCATAAACAGGGCTTTCTATGTTTTGATATTCTTACAGCTTCAGTTAAGCATTATGCGGATTATAAACGTATGAGTGATTCTTTTAACGAAGTTATCATGCGAGGGGATAGTCTGTTTCTACTATCCACGAAAGGTATATTTGTGAAGAAAAGGTATGATGGTGCTGTTGAACGTCCTTTTCCTAAGATACCTGAAACTTTGCGAGAAGGAGTAGCTATGTTTATAGACTCAAAACGTTCACTATGGCTTTCTCGTCGGAATGAGATTGTTCGCATTAATATGTCTTTCCCAAGCGAAAAAAATATATATCCATTGGGACAAAAGGGACTCGGGAAGTTTATGGTAACAAAGATTGCAGAATCGTCTGACAACATTTTGTTTTTTGGAACGATAGGCTCTGGATTGTATCGATATAATAAGGCCTCGGATAGTTTTGTACATTGTCCCATCGTAGGGGCTGATTATATTTATAACATGCGTTTTCATGCTTCCGGCTATCTGATTCTGTTGACAGACCGTGGTGTCCTTTGCTATCATCCTCAGACGGGTGATATGAAGATACTCGATGCGGAAAACCAATTGCATTTGTCGGCCGTAAACGATGGCTGTGGTTTGCTTGTATGTCGTGATGGCGAAGTACTGGTAGGAGGCTCGGATGGTATGACAGCTTTTGCCTTTTCTTCATTGTTCGAGCCTTTGCCTGAGCATAGTCTGTATTTTTCGTCTCTTTCTGTCAATGGAAAGCTCATGACAGCTCGTGACAAAGGAGGAGTTTTACCGGTTGCTTTGCCCTTCATTTCGGAGTTGCATCTGGCATACGACGAAAACAATATTTCCATTTCGTTTGCCTCGAACAGCTATATCGAAAATTTCGATCGGGAGATTTTTGAGTATTGTTTGGAGGGATTCGACCGGAAGTGGAACACAACGTATAGTAACACTTTGTTCTATACCAATCTCGATCCGGGCAGATATATACTGAAGGTGCGTGAGAAGAAGCTGAGCGAACGTGATGAAGTTCAGACTATCGAATTGCCGCTGGTTGTCCATTCGCCTTGGTGGGCTACGTGGTGGGCCTACACATTGTACGTAGCTTTGTTTGTATGGATTGTCAGTTTCCTCGTTCGCAATTGGATGGCCCGTGTGCATTTGCGGGCTTCTTTGGCTCAGGAGAAGATGGAAAAAGAAAAGAATGAGGAACTGATTCAGGCCAAACTTCAGTTTTTTGCCAATATCTCTCATGAGTTCCGTACACCGCTGACGCTGATTATATCGCAGTTGGAAGCCTTGTTACACTCGTCGGGACTTTCTCCGTTTGTACGCACTCGTTTGCAGAAGGTTTATAAGAATACTTTCCAGTTCCGTGAACTGATTTCCGAATTGCTGGACTTTAGGAAGATGGAGCGTGGTAAACTGACGTTGCATGTCGGCCAGGCGGATCTTGTGGGGTATTTGGGACGGATATGCGATGATTTCCAGCCGCAAGCTCAGTTACAGCATATCTGTTTGGGTTTCCATTCGGACGTCTCTGAACAGTTTTGTTGGTATGACAGCCGCCAGTTGAGGAAGGTCGTCTCCAATTTGTTGTCCAACGCTCTGAAATATACGCCTGCTGACGGTAGGGTGGAATTACAGTTGGTAGATGCAGGGGAATGTATCGCAATCAAGGTACTGGATAGTGGAGAAGGAATTCCTCAAGAGTCCATTCCTTTCATTTTCGACCGTTTCTATCAGGTGAATGCAGAAGTGTCGTCACCCGGTAGCGGCATCGGACTTGCTTTGGCCAAAGGAATTGTGGAGCTTCATCACGGGACGATTGGGGTGAAGAGTGCCGTAGGATATGGAAGTGTCTTTACTGTAACCTTGCCCAAAGCGAATCCTTTCCTGCGCGACGATAATGTGGTTTGGGATGCTGCGGAGCCGGAAACGGCGGACGGGCTGTCTGTCTGTTGTGAAACGCAGGAAGCCGATGAGACGGTTCTGCCATCAGACGGAGTGTCTGAAGAGTCGGCTGGTGAAGCTCGGGACTGTGTCCTGCTGGTTGAAGACAACGAGGATTTGTTACAGATACTGACTGATCTGTTGTCACCGCTCTATCGGGTCATTATTGCGATGGACGGCAAGGCCGGATACGACAAGGTAGTGGACGAAGCCCCCGATTTGGTTGTGAGCGATGTGATGATGCCTGTCATGTCGGGTACGGAGATGTGCATGAAAATCAAGAACAACTTCGACTTCTGCCATATACCGGTCATTCTGCTTACGGCTATGACTTCAGACAACAGCAAGATGGAAGGCATGCAATGCGGAGCCGATGACTATATTGAGAAACCATTCAACAACAAACTGTTGCTGGGGCGGATTGCCAATCTGTTGCGCAACCGGAAGTTGCTGAAGAAGAAGTTTGGTACGGCTGTTCCCGATCCGGTTGTAGCCGCCGAATCCAATGTACCGGCGTTGGCGTTGACACCGATAGATTCGGAGTTTTTGGCTCGTTTGGACGAGATTGTCAGGAACCATTTGTCTGAACCCGAGTTCGATGTCAACCAGTTGGCCCGTGAGTTAGGTGTCAGTCGTAGTTCGCTTTATAATAAGCTGAAAGCCCTGAGTTTTGTCACTCCGAATGAATATATCCTGAATGCACGCTTGAAGGTGGCCGCCGATTTGTTGAAACAAAATCTGGAAATGCAGATTACGGAGATTGCCTATCAAGTAGGGTTCAATTCCCTTCGCTACTTCCGCCATTGTTTCAAGGCTTCGTTCAATCAGACTCCACAGGAATACAGGCAGAGTAAATAATTCCTGTTAAAAAAATAATTCGGCCCGAAAGTTCTTTGAAATGGAAGTCAAGAGCGTTCGGGCCGCTTTTATTATTCCTTCTGTACGGGTATCAATGTATAGACAATGAAATAACATCCGGCTTTTTTCTCCTTGAATTGGAAGCCGTCCAAACGGGTAATGCCTCCGTTACCTTGTACTTTGATGCCTTTTATTGTCTTTTTTTCAATTGTTTTCCCCTGTTCATTTTTCAGCTCGATAATTAGGTTTGCCGTGCAGGAATTGTCTAAATTGAAGATGACAGGTCGTATCAAGTCTTGCGGACCGTATACAACATCCACATTGTCACTTGCAGCCCACATACGGTTGAATACCTGCTTGTTGGCATAATATGCCAGTTTGGGAACACCGAAGGCGTCCAACAGAGGCTTCTGGTAGGTGAACATGTTGGCACCGGATTCCAAGCTACACCATGAGAAACCGTCATAACCTAGCAGAATCTGCTTTTTCATAGACTCCCATGCGGAGAAAGCTTGAAAAGCTTGGCTGATTCTCCATTCTGTGGCATCCAGTTTCCTACCGATGCTTTTTTCTTCGTAGTCCCACTCGTAGGATTGTACTTTGTACCAAGGTTCCTTTTTAGCCAATTCCCAGTTAGGTTGGGCTGCCGATTCTTCATGTTCGAAATTGAAAAATGCTTTGTCGTTGGCTCCGATGCAGGAGGCGGCCCATTGGTAAGGAGCATTGCGCAGCTCTGTCCATTTTGCACCGTAACCGGTATAAGCATCTTGGTTTCCGCGGGTCATTAGTTTCTCCATAATCACAGGGTTGGGTGAGATAGGATTGCCTTTGTAGTCTATACTGCCGTCATAGTTGCCGTAATGTGTATGCCCCCAAAAGGAAGTTGGAGAGATGAGTCGGCTCGTATCTGCCTGAGTGATGGTTTTATAAATTAGGTTCATGTAGTCATGTGAGTCTGAGATATCATGCTTTTTGAAACGGTTGGGATGATTGCTGGCTTCCCACATGACGATGGACGGATGGTTGTAAACTTGTCGGATGTATTGTGGATATCCTTCGAAGTCCACATTCCAGGCTTCTCCTTCTCTGACCCATCCGGCTGTTTGCCATAACAGGTAGACGCCCAGTTGGTCTGCATATTCAGCGTAGCGAGGGTCGTTGATGCCGTCGATAGTGTCTTTTTCTGCATGTACGTGGATACGCAGCATGTTTCCGTTCATTTTCTTTATCTGTAACAGATCTTGAATAATGGTCTCGTCTGATACGCAACGGTTGGTTTTGGCTATTGTTTCGATGGGATATCGGTATCCAAGGATTTGGGCGCCGTTCAACATTTCCACTTTATTGTTGATGTAGAGTTTTCCTTCTTTCTGTGCAAGGGTACGGATACCAGTTGTCGTGACGTAGTCGTCAATGACTTTCCCCGTTTTATCTTTTAGGATAACTTCCACTTTATACAAGTTGGGATGGCTGGGATGCCACAACAAGGGTTCGGGAATATCCAGGGGAAGCGATATCTGGTTGTCTATGGACGGTCGTATCTGGATTTTCTTTTGAATGCTGGCCACCATGTCTCCTTCTTGCGGATACCAAGGATAATAGTTTACCTCGATACTTCCTTCATAATATTCTACTCCATTATATTGGATTGTAATCTGATTGGATTGTACTGCTTCTTTTTCACGAATAGCCGAAGTGTGCACGAATGCATCTTTAATCGTGCATCTGCTTGTCAGAATCAGTTCGGTTCTTCCCAGTAACCATCCTGTATGAGGGTCGGAAGGTGAGTGAAGCATCTGATGGCGTGCCTTGTATGGTTTGACACGTACGGCTATCAGATTCTCCTGATGGGGAATTAGGTATTCGGTTACATCCAATTGATAGGGATGTCTGTTATGGATGACGATGATGGGTTGTCCGTTTATCCATACCTCTCCTCCCGGATCCAGTGTCTCCAGTTTCAGAATAGCGCGTTCGCAGTTGTCTATCTTTACTTTCTTCCTGAGATAGTAGCTCTCTTCTTTTTCAGCAAGTCCGCCGTGTACAGAGGGCAGTTTCACTTCAGTCCATTGGCTGTCGTTGTATTCCGGACGATACCATTCCTTGATGGGGAGAACGGGATTGAAGTATTCGTCCCAAATTAATGAAGTATAGAACGGTGTATGTGCATTGGTTGTATCCCTCACAAACGAGTAGAGTTGTATGTCGTCCATGTAGGTGATTCCTCCTGTGGAGGCGAATGAAGCCTGGTCGATAATCGGTATACGTGCATCGAGCGCACATTTCAGGGTTATAGTCGAGTCGAGGGTGACGAAGCAGCGTTTGTTTTCGAAATCTCCATATACTTCCAACTGGTATTCCGATTTTGCCTTACATTTCTTTTCCTGACTGTATTGTCCGGACTGTACACTTATCTTTTGATCTTCTAGCTTTACAGAAATGATATCCTGTTCTTGATTGCCTAAATGGAGAGTGTAGCAGGCGGCTTCTTTCTGTAAACATGTTTTTAGACGGAAACGCCATTTCATGGCTTCCGTTTCTCTTTTGATGGTACAGTTGGACAGAGCCAGTTTTCCCTCGGAAATTTTGCTACCTTCCTGTTGTTCCCACTGTTTCCATTCCTTTTTTTGCTCCTCTTCTTTTCCCGGACGGTAGCCGTAGGACTTCCATTGTGTCAGCGACAACGTCTTCCGGGTTTGTGTAGTGGGTTGGGACTTGATGCCTTGTAAGGTTAATGGCACTTCTTGGGGCGAAAGAATCGGACGGTCAAGTTGTGGGTTGCTCCAGAATGTTGCAGCATAGTTTCCATATTTGGCCAGAAAATCGATGCATTGTTCCAGATTCATCCATTCGGTCTTTCCGTGAAAGTCTGTTTCTCCATTGGCCTTCGTGTCGGGCGTCAGGTAGCGCATTTCAAGAGTTGAGACTTGTCCGCTTATGGATAGGGCCCATAAACTGCTCAAAAGAACTAATATTTTTTTCATGGTTGATGATTTTTAAAATATAAAGTTTTTAAATGTGTTGAAGGATAGTAGTCTGAAAAAAATGAGAGAAATGTTTTTTAACGGAACCTTATTGTTTGAATAGTAGTTTAACGTAACCTGAGATTTTCATATTATTTTTTTATTGAGATACAATTGTTTGTACTTGTATGGAATATTGAAATAACAATTTGCTTTCTTGGAGCTTGGACCATACAGAAACGTACTTTCTATTAAAGGTCTCGTATAAAAGTTTAAATATTTAATTAATTTATTTTCGGTCTATGCTTCTTCTGAATCTTATCCAGTAATATTTCACCGTTTTTCCCGATGACCTTGATATGAATGTTGCCGTCGGTAAGATCAAGACGGGTGGCACACATGGCTCCTTGTTCCAGTACAGGACATTGGGTGCCAGATTCTTCCGGTTTATGATAGAAGAAACGGTGGGTGTGTCCTGCCACAATTAGGTCGATGCCTGCACGGTTCAGTATGGGCAGGAACTTCCGGTTTGCGTCTTGGCAACCTTTCCAAGTAGTTCCCTTTTCCCATTCCTTGTCGGCTACCAGTGGAAAGTGCGAAATGACAATTCTGTATTTGGCTTTTTTGAATTCCTTGCTTTTTACGACTTTTTCCAGCCAGCGGGCTTGTTCACTGCGGTAGTTGTCAAAGTCCGTCAGTCCGGCATAGACCGGATGGCTGTCAGATTTGTCTTCACCCGTGTCGAGCATGATGACCATGACGTCCCCCATCAGATAACTGCCATATATTTTTCCGTTTTGTTTGGGGAAGAAGGAAGGGAAGATACGGGCCATGTTTCCGCGTGTTTCGTGGTTACCCCGCACGAACTCAAACGGAATGGAGGTGGCAAACAGTTCTACACTGGTATCGATGAACGATGTGAACGGATGTTCACCGTTCTCGGTCATGTAGTTCATCATGTCGCCGGCGTAGAAGAACGAAGTGCAGGTCTTATAGTCGCATCGCTTCAACAGGTTTTTCAACAGTTTCGGGTTACTGTGCATGTCACTGGTAATGAAGATGGAGCCCCCTTTCTGTTTCGGGTCAATGGTACGGAATGTATACCAGGGTGAGGCGATACTGTCTCCAAACACCACCTTGTATGGTTGGAATGATTTGATTTCCTTGGCATGTATGCGGTATTGGTAGGTCGTATTGGGTTGCAGCTCTTCGGCCCTGATGGCAAAGAAGGTTGCATCTGCCTGTTTCAGTCCTTGCTGTGAACCGGCATATTTGTTTGAATGCTCCTCACCTTCCTTTTTGAGCTCAATGAATGAGAATGAGGGTTGGGACGTTTGGAAGGCAAATGTCGCTCCGTCGGTCGTCACTTCCTGCAGGTAGGGGCCATGGGTTATTTCAAGAAAGGGTCGACTACTCATACGTACTTTGATGGTAGCATCTGGCTGGTCAAAGGTGCAGTTGGCCTCGAGTATGGTTGTATTCCGTATCGGATATTCCTTGGGTGAAGTGTTCTGTGCCGGTCGTGATGTGAAAGTCGCATTTGTTGGTGAAACGATTTGTATATAAAAATGTTTGCCGTTTTGGGTCAGATGTGCTTTATCGCCATTGATTTCGACAGTTGCCTTTGTAATGACCGACCATGATACGGTCGATTGAGTATTAGAAAGCTTGATTTCATCTTTTACTTCTACGGTTTGGTCATCGGTCAGAGTAAATGTACGGAACACGGATTCGGCCTGGTTTTTATACAAGGAAGTCATATCTAGTTTGGCGTATGGTTGGGTGATATCTGTTTTTTCTTCACAAACAAAGGCTTTCCCTGCTGCATATTGTACCTGATGGTCGATGCTGATGGTGTTGTGTGACAGGTTGTTGTTGCGGAAGTATTTCCAGCGTTGTCCTCCCGGTTTGTAGTCCCAAAAGCCAGGCAGGTTGTAATCGTCAGAACCCAAATCATCTGTCCAGCGTACACCTTCACTTTCCAGTACGAATGTACCGCAGTCCATCTGTTGGTGTGCCTGCATGGGTTCTCCACCTTTGGCTGTAAGGAAAATGGAGCCTTGTACATTTCGTTTGCCATTGACTACAATGATGTCATTGATGCTATTGTGATACACTTCCAGTTTGGGCAGTGCAGCCAGTGGATTAGGATGTGTATTGTCGTACCAGGGCAGTGAAAGATAGAATAATTGGTGTAGCGGTTGTTGTTTCCGGATAGTCTTCTGGATTTCCCTCCGATACCATTCGGCTACTTCCGGTTGATGGTATAGTTTGCTGAAGAGGAAAAATGCCGGTGTATTGAGAGGTTCTTCGTGGGCATTGGCGAAGTTGAATATCCGTCCGCTTGGTGAAAGAGTCCGTTTGTAGTAGAGTGCTGTATGTTCGATACCGGGCAGTTGTCCGATTTTTCCTTTATCGCCTCCATTGTCGCTTACTGCCTTCAGATACAATGACAAATAGCTGGCAGTATATCCCCAATAGGAGGGACCTTCGTAACATACACCGTCCGGCGCAAAATGTTTCAGGCAGTTGGGCATGAAACGGGTGGCATTTTCCAGAATGGTACGGGCCTCTTGAGGATAATCCTCGGCTACAGCCAGTGCTCCCAGCACCATGCCGGTGTTGCATACTACGTTCCAGTTTGTTTCACGTTTAGCCCAGCTGCCTAGTTCCCCCTTTTCATATTCTTGTAATACTCTGGTAATAGCATTCTTGTAAATGCTTTTTTTGACTAGCTTTTTGGTGCTGGCAGGCAAGGCTGTATAGAGCCAGTCGTAAGCAATTGCTACCGCAGTTGTCATTTCTGCGGTGTCCAGATAGTGTTTGGGATCCCAGTCAGGATAATTGCAGACCCATTGCAATGTTTGTTCTGCTGTATGTAGATATTTTTTCTCTCCATAAAGGCGATAGGCCAATGCCAGTGTACCCAACCGTTCTACGTAGGCTCTGGATGTATATAGCATATTTCCATACCTGTTCATTTCGTAAGGTATTTGTGGCAGCGTAATAAGTGAGTCTGCTCGGTTTTTCAAGAATTTGGCCAATTCCTTGGCTTCTTGATTCTCCTTGATGAGCTTTCTGACTTGAATTTCTTCGTTAGGTGTAAATAACAGACGTGGGTGTTGGGCCAGCCAATTTGTTTGTGCCAGAATGGTACAGGTAGGCATCAATAAAGTAAATAGAAACAATAAGATGCAAATCTTAATATTCGTTTTTAGGTAACGACAGAGGATTGCATTGTTCTCAATGTGTTTTTTTGTAGAGTTCATAGGACTTATTAGTTGATGGTTGTTTTAGCATTTTTTGTGTGGGCTATGTGTCATAGCCCTTTTCAACTCCATGCAAAAATAGTTTTTTTTTAGATGAGGTTGGGATGATTTTGTCTAAATATGGGGATGTATGTGTGTTGGATATGTTTTTTAAAGATTTACTTTGTGATGTTTCGAAAAAACGGAGTATAATGAGCTTTTGGACTACTGATTGATGATGTAAGATGTTGTAATATAATTATTTAACGATTGTTTATTGGATGATATTTCCCATTTTGGACGATTGTGTATCCCTCTTTTTAAATGTTAAAAATGTAAGGATGAAATAGAGTGTACTCTAAAAAAGACAGTGTGTCCCATTTATATAATGATAGTTTTCCATCTTTGCGATAGAAATCATAAAACATCTGAAATAGTGTTTTAAAACTTACTCATAACTTAAAATTTAATGCTTATGTATCAACGAAGAGAAAAACGTATGTTGGAAAGTGATCTTTCCAAGTTCTTGTTGGGCGGTGTTTTTTTACTTTCGATGACTCCGGCTTATGCCGTGCCAGGGCAAGCTGTTGAGGCTGAAAAGGTACACTCTGTTCTTTCTGTTTATCAAGATGGTCGTATTGTTTCGGGTAACGTTGTTGATGAAACGGGACTTCCGGTAATCGGTGTGAATGTAAAAGTGAAAGGTACTACTATCGGTGCTATTACCGATTTGGATGGTAATTTTACACTTAAAGGTGTTCCGCAAAATGCAGTTTTGGTTGTAAGCTATGTGGGGTATAAAGAACAAGAAATCAAAGTCGGTACTCAGAGCCAGCTATCTATTAAACTTCAGGAAGATACAGAATTTATTGATGAAGTAGTAGTTGTAGGTTATGCAGCTCAGAAAAAGGTAAATTTGACGGGTTCTGTTTCTTCTGTTAATATGGCTGATATTGCGGAAAAAAGGCCTATTACGAACTTATCTTCAGGTTTAGCTGGTATGGCTTCCGGTATTTCTGTTACTTCTAGTAGTAATGTTCCCGGTAATGATAATGCTTCTATTTTAGTACGTGGACAGGGAACGTTGAATAATTCTGCTCCTTTGATTATCATTGATGGAGTGGAGAGTAACATCAATACGGTGGCACCGCAGGATGTAGAGAGTATGACAGTATTGAAGGACGCTGCTTCAGCTTCTATTTACGGATCGCGTGCTGCAAATGGGGTTATCCTGATTACGACTAAGAAGGGTAAGCAGGGAAAGATAAATATCGATTATACAGGATATGCTTCTCTTCAGTCTGTAGGGAAAACTGTAGATGCAGTAAGCGATTATGCAACTTACATGGAATTGAGAAATGAAGCATATAATAATACTACTCCAGGAACTTATCAGTTCGAACAGGATGTTATTGACGCTTGGCGCAATGATGGAGGGCGTAATCCCCTGCTTTATCCAAATACAGACTGGGTTGAAGAAATTTTCCAGACAGCAGTTGCTACTAATCATAATTTGTCAATGAGTGGTGGTACTGATAAATTGTCATTTTATACCTCATTTGGATACAATAGCAATCCGGGTATTATAGACAATTCTGGTTATGAGCGTTATAGTTTTCGTTCAAATGTAGAAGCGAAGCCGACGAAATGGTTAACGCTGGGCATGAAGCTGAATGGCTATTTGTCAAATAATGAAATTGGTTCTGATCGTATTGACGATGTATTCACCTATGGATATGCCAGTACACCCGGTATTGTGCTTCGTAGTCCGGACGGACGATTTGGTGGTGCACAAGCTAAAGGTGAAGATATCCAGACAAACAATCCCTTAGCTTATTTGTATAAGAATGAGGGTAATAAAAAAGAACGTAATTTCCGTGCTGCATTTAATGGAGTTATTACTCCGTTCGAAGGATTGAGTATCTCTGGATCGTATTCTTATGAATTGACAGATAAGGATAATTGGTCTAAACCCAATTTGAATGATTTGTGGGACTTCCAGACGGAAAGTGTGGTAAGAGCTGCGACTGATCGTACGTATATTTACAATTATAATCGAAAGATTGAGCGTATGTTTATGGACGGTGTCGTTCGTTATGAAAATTGTTTTGTCGACAGCCAATTGGATTTGAATGTTTTGATTGGTGCGAGCCAGGAAATGCGTCGTGACCGTAGTTTCAGCGGACAGAAATATGATTGGATTGACCCCTCTGTTGATGTCATCAATGGTGCTACCAGTGATGCATTGGCCAGTGGTAGTCATACAGAATGGGCTATGCGCTCTTATTTTGGCCGTATCAACTTAGGCTGGGCTGATCGATATTTGTTAGAAGCTAATTTGCGTGCAGATGCTTCTTCACGTTTCTTGAAAGGCAACCGTTGGGGATATTTCCCCTCTTTCTCGGCTGGTTGGCGTATAGACCAGGAAGCATTTATGGAAAATACACGCAGCTGGTTGGATGCCTTGAAACTTCGTGTTTCATATGGTGAATTAGGTAATAATTATCTGGACAGTGACTATATGGCTATTGCTTCATATGCACAAGCAAATTATGGTTTAGGCAGTGTGGCTCAAATCGGTATGACTCAAACGGCTCTTGCTAATGGTAGCTTGACGTGGGAAAGTACAGCTATAACTAATGTGGGTTTGGATTTTACTGTATTGAATGGACGTCTGTCTGGAACAACAGAGTATTTTTATAAAAGGACTTCAGACATTTTAATTGATCTGCCAGCTCCATTGGTACATGGTAATGCCAGCATTCCAACGCAGAATAGTGCTGAGGTAACTAATAAAGGTTTTGAACTTACGCTGAATTGGTCGGATAAGATTAATGATTTCCATTATAATATCGGCACAAATGTGACTTTTGTCGATAATAAGGTAACCAAGTTCAAGGGGGATGAGGCAAGTATTAGTGGTAGTACTATGATAAAGGAAGGATATCCCATTAATATACAGTACGTTTTGGTAGCCGATCGAATCATCCAGAGTCAGGAAGACTTGGATTATGTACAGTCTTTGATAGACAATGCTCCAATTGGTGAAGATGGTAAGCAAGTGAATCCTTTCCAAAGCTATAAACGTCCGGAAATGGGCGATGTGCTTTACAAGGATATGGATGGAAACGGCATATTTAATGATGATGACCGTGTTGCAATGGGACATGGAGATACCCCCCGTTTTTTCTATGATATAAACTTGGGATGTGAATGGAAAGGTTTTGATTTCTCTATGTTGATGTCTGGAACAGGTAGCCAAAAAGTTCAGTATCAAACCCAGCATACAACCAATATTCCGGCCAGTGGCTATCAGATTGGACAAGAAATAGCAGACGGACGTTGGTATGAGGGACGTACTACTCCTGCAAAATATCCAAGATTATTGTTAAATGATGGTCGTAACACCCGTAATAGCACGTTGTGGGAAACTGATAAATCATTCTTTAAGATTCGCAATATCCAATTGGGATATACTTTGCCGGATAAATGGGTAAAGGCTGTTACTTTGAGTCGTGTACGAGTATTCTGTAGCATGGAGAACTTCTTCACATTTACAGGCTTCGCAGGTATGGATCCTGAAACAAATAAACTTACTTATCCGACCATTCGTCAAGCTTCTTTCGGACTTAATGTTTCATTCTAAAAATTGATTTGAATTATGAGAAAATATATATTGTTTTTACTTGCTGCCGGAATGATGAGCAGTTGTTATGACCTCGACCAATATCCTCATGACAAGTTAAGTTCAGGTACTTTCTGGAAAACAGAAGATCATGCCCATCAGGGAATGGTGGCCATGTATGCTACTTTGCGAAATGAGAACGGTTTTGGTGCCTATTATGATAATGATGCTTTGGGTGAAATCGGATGTGACTATAATAACTGGTTGATGCCTACTATTCTTAAAGGTACTTATACAGATCGTACAGGAACGGTGCAAAGTCGTTGGCAGACCTGTTACGACGGAATCTTCCGTGCAAATCTTTTGTTACAGAATATCGATAATGTAGATATGTCAGATGAACAAAAGAACGTGTATAAAGGAGAAGCTAAGTTTATACGTGCTTTATATTATTTCTATTTGTTAGATTACTTTGGCGGTGTTCCTCTGTATGATGAAACAACGATTGTTTCCAGTTCGTTTATGGAGATGAAGAAACCTCGTAATACAGTAGAAGAAACTCGAAAGTTCATTTTAGATGATTTGGATGCCGCTGTAGAGGTATTACCTATAAAGTGGGAGAGCAGTGAATATGGTCGGGCTACTCGTGGCGCAGCTGTGGCTCTTCGTGGAAAGGTTAAGTTGTTTGCAGAAGATTATGCCGGTGCTAAAACAGACTTTGAGGAAATTGTAAAAGACCCGGAGAATCGTGGGTATGGATATCAATTGCATGAAAGCTATCCAGAATTGTTCACTTTGGTTGCAGATCAGTGTTCTGAGATGATTTTTACTATTCAGGCTATTAACGGAACCAATTCAGATTATGGAATGCCATATGCTTTGCGTATGGGTACGCGTTCTTCTTTTGCCGGTGGATGGAATAATTTTATGCCAACAGATATTTTGGCTGATATGTATGAAAAACGGGATGGCTCTAAATTTAACTGGAACGATTATTTCCCCGGCTTTAATGAAAGCCGTGAAGTACAGAATAAGACTTTTGAAGCAGTCTTGACCGATGATAAGACGGCTGTTGCTACCTATCCGGTCGAAAAAGATAAGATTCGCAAGGCTTATGAAGACCGTGACCCCCGTTTGGAGCAAACCTTGATAACTCCTTATTCTCATTATTATGGATGCAATGGGCGTACGCCTAAAATGATGGAGTATGTATTAGCATCAGGTGTAAATGAAGCTAATGGTTTTATCCGTGACAATCTGGGACATTTCAATTATTATTGGCGTAAGTTTGTACCGGAAGGTGATATGGAAGGAACTTTGTTGGATCGTTCTCACTCTCCTGTTGATTTCCCTCTCATTCGCTATGCAGATGTATTATTAATGTTGGCAGAATGTTATAATGAATTGGATCGTCAGGATGACGCCGTAGCTTTGATCAATCAGGTACGTCAGCGCCCGTCTACCAATATGCCTGCTTTGAATAGTGGCAAGCCTTGGTTGGAAGCCCGTTCTAAAGAAGAGGTTTTCGAACGTATCGTACAGGAACGTGCTGTTGAGTTGGCTTGTGAAGGTCATCGCTTTAGCGACTTGCGTCGTTGGGGACTTGCCATGGAAAAATTGAACTTTGAGTATGATGATATTCGTGGCAATTTGCGCTATGTACGTGTATTTACAGAACGCGATTATTTATGGCCTGTTCCTGCGGTGGAATTTGAACGTAATACGAATCTGGGTGATCAGAATCCTGGCTGGTAAATAAAGTTTTTGTTAGTTATACCAATCATAAGACTGAGTAATAGGATTAGAACTAAATCTTTATGTAGGGTACATCGATTTGAATTGTATTAATCAGACAGCTGTAAGCAGATCTTGCCGATGTGCCTTTCTAAAAAACGTACAACTAATAAAAGAAATTATATTTATGAATACGAATAATAAGGTAAAAATGATTGTAGCTCTCTGCTTGTCCTGCGTATTGATTCCGATTCATTCGCAGGACTCGGAGAAGGCTTTTATTAAAGAGAACATGAACTTTGCAGCCGAGCAATACCGGCTGATGTTGAAAACTCCTGCGCAGGGCAAGGATGGAAAGGGCGTGATGCCACATAGTATGAGGAAGGATGGTACCGTTTCCAAGGGTAGCATTTACCTGTGGACATCGGGATTCTTTCCCGGCTCTCTGTGGTACATTTCCGAGTATCTCGGCGACCGGGCGTTGCAAGATTCCGCATTGGTTTATACTCAAAAGATGGAACCGATTAAAACCTTTACGGACAACCACGACATCGGTTTCATGATGTATTGCAGCTATGGTAACGCCAACCGTTTCGAACCGAAGCCGGAATACAAGGACATTCTGGTGGAATCGGCCCGTTCGCTCTGCACGCGTTTTCGCCCGAAGGCTGGTGTAATCCAGTCGTGGAACGGCTTCCGTTCCTGGCATGGTGACAAGGTGTACGACTTTCCCGTCATCATCGACAACATGATGAACCTGGAGCTACTTTTCTATGCTTCTCGTGTGACCGGTGACGACACGTTCCGCAAGGTAGCCGTCAGCCATGCCGAGAACACGATGAAGAATCAGGTACGCGATGACTACAGCTGTTTCCACATCGTTTATTACGACAAGGAAACGGGCAAACCCATCAAGGGAGAGACTTCGCAGGGCTACAGCGACAATTCTGCCTGGAGCCGCGGGCAGGCGTGGGGTATCTATGGCTTTACCCTCTGTTACCGTGAAACAAAGGACAAACGTTTCCTGAAGACGGCGCAGCATATGGCCGATTTCTATTTGGATCATCCCAATCTGCCGTCGGACAAGGTGGCCTGGTGGGACTTCAATGCCAACCAGCCGGGGTATGTGCCGGGCATCCGTTCCAATGCCAATAACGTAGTGACGAACTATCGTGATGCCTCGGCTGCCGCTTGCACCGCTTCGGCGTTGCTGGAACTGAGTACATATGTCAAGGGCAGTGAGAGCGCCAAGTATCTGGAAGGCGCCAAGGCCATTCTCCATTCACTGGGTAGTAAGAAGTATCGGGCCGAGCTGGGCAAGAATGCCGACTTCATTTTGATGCACAGCACGGGAGCCATTCCTCAGAACTCCGAAATAGATGTCCCGCTGACTTATGCTGACTACTATTTCCTAGAGGCTCTGCACCGCTATGACAAACTGCTGGACGGCAAACCACTGTTCTGAATCTGATTTTAGATCTGAATCTCTAAATTTCACCACAGGTTACACTTCCTTTATTTTATTGGGAATTGTGTGGTCTGTGGTGATTCTTTTACTGTATATTTGTAGACTGAAAAATATTAATTGACAATTGAAATCAAAATGAAAAAGTTGAATTATTGGATTATAGTACTTGCAGCAGTATGTTTGATACCTGCATGTTCGTTGCAAGCGCGTGAAAAGAAAAACAAAAAGTCAGAAACCGAACAGACTACCGGTGCACAGGATCGTGAACAATGGGTGAAGTGGTTGTGGAAGATATCCTATCCTGTTATCCATAATTTGGCAGAAGGAACCTTGCACCAGAACATGCCGATAGAGACAGTAAATGGAAATCCGGCTGGCTATGACGAAATAACTCATCTGGAAGCTGTGGGGCGTACATTGGCTGGTGTGGCTCCCTGGCTGGCTTTGCCCGATGACGATACGGAGGAAGGCAAGCTGCGCAAGCAGATGCGCGAGGAGGTGTTGAAGGGATTGAAGAATGCGGTTGACCCCAATTCGCCCGACAAGCTGAACTTTACGAAACAAGCTCAGCCCATTGTGGATGCTGCCTACCTGGTACATGCTTTCTTGCGTGCTCCCAAAGCTTTGTGGGAACCGCTGGACAAGGTAACCAAACAACGCTATATCGATTCGTTCAAGGCTTTGCGAGACCGTACGGGTGCCTATAACAACTGGTTGCTTTTTACCGGCTTGACTGAAGCCTTCCTGATGCAGCAGGGCGAAAGAGCTGACCAGTTCCGTTTGCGTGTATCGAAGAACAAGATACAGGAATGGTACGTGGGTGACGGTTGGTACAGCGACGGAAGCAAGTTCAGCATGGACTACTACAATTCGTATGTGCTGAACCCCATGATGGTGGCTATGATGGAGACACTGGTCCCTTTCCGTTGGGCCAGCCAGAAAGAATACGAACAGGCTTTGAGTCGCATGGTGCGTCATGCCGAGTTCTGTGAACGTATCATCGGTCCGGACGGTACGTATCCGGCTTTCGGACGTTCGGTTACTTACCGCACGGCTGCTTTCCAGTCATTGGCCGACGTGGCGTTGCGCGGAAAGCTGCCCAGTTTTATCAAGCCGGCTCAGGTGCGTTGCGCCCTGACTGCGGTACATCGCAATATGTATGAAGGCAATCAGAACTTTGACAAAGATGGCTGGCTCGTGTTGGGCTTCAACGGCCACCAGCCCGAAGTAGCCGATGGATATACATCGACCGGCAGTCTCTATATGGCTACATTGAGCTTCCTGCCTTTGGGACTTCCTGCCGACAATCCATTCTGGACCGACGAGCCGGCCGACTGGACTACCAAGAAGGCTTGGAAAGGAGAAAAATTCCGCAAGGATTATAAAGTGGAGTACTAACGAACCGTATTCTTCGTAGGGTATTGTACAATATGTACCAATACCCTAGCTTTGGATAAGACAGGCTGCACCTCGGTAGTAAAAAGCTGAAAACAATATTTTCATCTTTTGTACTTCTCTCGGTTTGCACTATCTTTGCATCATTATAAATAGTTTGAGCACCATGAAGAATAAGTTGTTATTATCTGCTATTTGGGGAATTCTGTCGCTCGGAACACTTTCCGCACAGGACTTCCATCTGCAACCCACTCCACAAGTGTATGAAACCCTTCAGGACAGCATTGCCCTGCCTGCCGCCTACAGCCTTTCGGCCGATGCCGACGGAGCGGCTGCCAGTGCCGTCCGCCTGCTGGGCACGCTGCTGCCCGACCGTCAGTCCAAGGCGGCCTTCCGGATAACGGTAGGTGTCAAGGGCGACAAGGCGGTGCGCAAGTATGCCCGCCGGATACCTGCCAAGGCCGAAGGCTATTACCTGAAGGTGGACAAGAATGAGATCGTCATCGCCGGTGCCGATGCGCGTGGTGCCTATTACGGTGTGCAAACGCTGGCACAGCTGCTGACACTTCCCAAATTGCCGCTGGCCGAGATTACCGACTACCCTGACGTCCCTTATCGTGGCGTGGTCGAGGGTTTCTACGGCACCCCCTGGAGTCATGAAGCCCGTCTGCGCCAGCTGGACTTCTATGGTCGCAACAAGATGAATGTCTATCTGTACGGTCCCAAGAATGATCCCTATCACAGTACTCCGAACTGGCGCAAGCCCTATCCCGAACGCGAAGCGGCCCAGCTGAAAGAGCTGGTGGACAAGGCCCGTGAGAACAATGTCATCTTCTATTGGGCCATCCATCCGGGACAGGACATCCAGTGGAACGACGAAGACCGCCAGAATCTGCTGGACAAATTCGAAAAGATGTATCAGCTGGGGGTACGTGGCTTTGCCGTGTTCTTCGACGACATCTCGGGCGAAGGTACCAAGGCCGACAAGCAGGCCGACCTGCTGAACTACCTGGACGACCACTTTGTGAAAGTGAAGGGCGACGTGGAGCCGCTCATCATGTGCCCCACGGAGTACAACAAGGCCTGGTCCAATGTGGAAGGCGGTTACCTGACCACGCTGGGTGAGAAGTTGAACAAGGATATCCAGATCATGTGGACAGGCAACAAAGTGATTGCCACCATCGACCGCGAAACGATGGACTTCATCAACCCGCTCCTGCAGCGCAAGGCCTACATCTGGTGGAACTTCCCCGTATCCGACTACGTGCGTGACCATCTGCTCATGGGGCCCGTCTATGGCAACGCCCTCGACATCCAGGACGAGATGGAAGGCTTTGTCTCCAATCCGATGGAGCGTGCCGAAGCCTCGAAGATTTCTTTGTACAGCGTGGCCGACTATGCCTGGAACCTTGCCGATTACGACAGCGACGCATCCTGGAAGCGGGCCATCAAGGACCTGATGTCCCGTCATGCCGCCTATCTTGAAACCTTTGCCGCCCACAATTCCGACTTGGGCCCCAACGGCCATCGTTTCCGCCGCGACGAGTCCGTTGCCCTGCAGCCGGCCTTGGAGGCTCTGCGTTCCACTTACGAGAAGCAGCATGCCATTGACGAAGCAGCCTGCCGGCAGGTCAGTGAGGAGTGCCGGAAAATCATTACGGCTGCCGATGTCCTGTCTGCCTCGCAGGAGAACCGTCCGCTCATCGACGAGATACAACCCTGGCTCATGCAGTTCAAGCTGGTGGGGCAGTATGGCGAGGCCGTTCTTCGGATGATGCACGCCGAGCCCGGCAACCGGGTGGCCTTCGACGAAGCCTATGCCCATGCCAAAGCCCTTCAGGTGCTGATGTATCAGGTGGATACCACTTACAACCGGAATCCCTACCAGCCGGGCGTAAAGTGTGCTACCAAGGTACTGCTTCCCACGTTCTATGCCCTGTTCGAGGCAAGCACCCGGCAGTATAACCAGCGTTATTCGGCCGACTTGGATGCCCGTGCCGTCTATATGCCTTATGCCTGGAGCAGCGATGTGCCCCAGTTGGCCGCTCTGCCGGTGACGCGCAAGGGAAAGATGGGCAATGTTTCCCCGTCCAATGAAGTCATCCGCTGGCAGGCGGGCGGTGAAGCCCTGCTGACGATGGACCAGCTCCGCACGCTGAAGAGTCTCACGGTGGATCTGGGTACGGCCGATGTTCCGAAGCTCATCCGTCTGGAGGTTACGGCCGACGGAAGTCAGTGGGAAGAAATCCCCCTTCAGCTTGTACCCCGCCAGAAAACCCGTTTCAAGGCCGATGTGGCAGGTCGCCAGGTGCTGAAGATTCGTCTGTCCAATGCGTCCGACCAGGAGCAGAAAGTCTATTTCAAACAGTTCGGATTCGAGGAACAATAAGACTGAATGGCCGTCGGGCCGTTTCTGTATATTTTTAATGGTCGAAAAGGCTGCCTTTAAGGCAGCCTTTTCTGTTTTTTTAGGGTTTACAGCGTCTCTTTCCGCCGGACGTACACCCGATGCGAGCCCCGTCCCGAGGCTTCGATGCCCGTGTCGGGTTGTTTGGCCCATCGCCTTAGCTCTTCCGTGGCCGCGGTGCGCAGCAGGCCCGTCAGCCGCTGGTAGTCGGCCACGCTGAGGTAGGGCTGTTCCTCCAGGTAGCGAAGGGCCAGGGCCAGACGCTCTTCCTCCGTATATTTCTGCGAAGAGCGGCGTGCCTTCCAGGGCGCACGCACTGGCCGGCAGTGCAGGTTCACCTCCTGCACCAGCTTCTTCTCGGCGCGGAAGTTCACGTTGCCCACCAGGATGCTGCGGGCATTGCGATGCCCTCCCTCTCTGTCGGGCTCTTCGCGTTCCTTGCCCGGCTGCAGGGCCAGCGACGGGGTGAAGGTGCCGATGCCGTCCAGCTTGACGGAATGTCCTTGCGCCAGTTCGTGCACCATTTCCTGGGCTATCATTCGGATGAGGCCCTCGATTTCCCCCTCCGAGTAGGTCGACTTTCCGCGGATGCTTTCCGCCAGCTGTTGGGTGGTAATCTGCTCTATCTGTGCGAATTGCGGATAGAGGACGCGTTCGCCCGTACCGTTCAGGTCGGGCATCTCTTTCATGACATAATAGCTTCCCATAGGCTTCTTTATTCTGTTTCTTGTACTTGAAAACTTCTTCTCTGCGGCTCTTTTCTTTAACCGCAATCTTCATTCTTATAACCGTAGATTCCGGTTATACAGCCGAAGACATCGTTTTTATAACCGAAGGCTTCGGTTGAAGATTATGTACTACAAAGATAAACTTTATATCGGGGTTTGCAAAGTTTTTTTGGGGGGAATAACGGACATTGGAAGACAAAGAAAAGAAAAATGGGTCAAGCCGGAAAAATGGAGAAATGCTTTTCGGTACGGGCTTATATCTTTGGTGCAGTGGGCTTCAAAAAATAAAATCTCGGCGGTTTTTTTGATAATTGAAAGAATAACACTAATTTTGCGCACTCATTTTGAGATTTTGGAATATAGTATAAATCAAATAAATAATTTGTCACGATGAACGTTTCATTGCAAAACATTGACAAGGTGAGCGCACTGCTCACCGTAAAGATTGAGAAAGCTGACTACCAGGAGAAGGTAGACAAGGCCCTGAAGTCTTTCCGCCAGAAAGCTCAGATGCCCGGTTTCCGTAAGGGTATGGTTCCGATGAGCCTCGTTAAGAAGATGTATGGCAAGTCGGCTTTGGCAGAGGAAGTGAACAAGTTGCTCTCTGAAACTGTATACAAGTACATACAAGACAATAAGCTGAACATCCTGGGCGAACCGCTGCCCAACGAGGACAAGCAGCCGACTATCGACTTCGATACGCAGGAAGAGTTCGAGTTCCTGTTCGACATCGCCCTGGCTCCCGAATTCAAGGCGGAGGTGAGCGCTGCCGACAAGGTGGACTACTATGACATCGAGGTGACCGACGAGATGGTAGACAACCAGGTGAAGGCCTATACCCAGCGCAACGGCAAATACGAGAAGGTAGATGCCTATGCCGACAACGACATGCTGAAAGGCCTGCTGGCCGAGCTCGACGAGCAGGGCAACACGAAGGAAGGCGGCATCCAGGTAGAAGGTGCCGTGATGATGCCTTCTTATATGAAGAACGACGAGCAGAAGGCCATCTTCGCCAACGCCAAGGTGAACGATGTGCTGGTGTTCAACCCCCATACTGCATGGGACGGCAATCCGGCCGAACTGGCTTCGCTGCTGAAGATCGACAAGGAAGCCGCTGCCGAAGTGAAGTCCAACTTCAGCTTCCAGGTAGAGGAAATCACCCGTTTCGTTCCCGGCGACCTGAACCAGGAAATCTTCGACCAGGTGTTCGGTAAGGACGTGGTAAAGACGGAAGAAGAATTCCGTGCCAAGGTGAAAGAGGCCATCGCCAAGCAGTTTGTGGCCGACAGCGACTACAAGTTCCTCATCGACCTGCGCAAGGTGATGATGGAGAAGGTGGGCAAGCTGGAGTTCCCCGACGCCCTGCTGAAGCGCATCATGCTGGCCAACAACGCTGACAAGGGCGAGAAGTTTGTGGAAGAAAACTACGACAAGAGCATCGAAGAACTGACCTGGCACCTGATCAAGGAGCAGCTGGTGAAGGCCAACGATATCAAGGTTGAGCAGGAAGACATCACCAACATGGCCAAGGAATCGACCCGCGCACAGTTTGCCATGTACGGCATGCTGAACGTGCCCGACGAACTGCTCGACAACTACGCCAAGGAAATGCTGAAGAAGAAAGAGAGCATCGAAGGCCTCGTGAACCGCGTGGTAGAGTCGAAGCTGGCTGCTGCCGTGAAGCCTCAGGTAACGCTGGAGCACAAGAGCATCTCGGCTGCCGACTTCAACAAGATGTTCGAGTAAGATACTGGGGCACGCTACCGGTTGCGGGGAAGAATGGAAAATTCTCCTCCTGCTTGTAGCTCGTAGCTTGTCACTTGTCACTGAAAAACGGGGATGTTTGAAAAGTTTTTCAAACATCCCCGTTTTTTTTGTGTCTCTCTATTCTTTTTTGTTTCTTTGCACCCGCAATTTAAATACGTAGGATTATGGACGATTTTAGAAAGTATGCCACCAAGCATTTGGGGATGAACAGCCTGGTACTGGACGACGTCATCAAGTCGCAGGCCGGTTATCTGAACCCCTATATTCTGGAAGAGCGCCAGCTCAACGTCACCCAGCTCGATGTATTCTCCCGTCTGATGATGGACCGCATCATTTTCCTGGGCACACAAATTGATGACTATACAGCCAACACCCTTCAGGCACAGCTGCTGTACCTGGATTCGGTAGATCCGGGCAAGGATATTTCCATCTATATCAATTCGCCGGGCGGTTCGGTATACGCCGGCCTGGGCATTTACGATACGATGCAGTTCATCAGCAGCGATGTCGCCACCATCTGTACCGGCATGGCCGCCAGCATGGCTGCCGTTCTGCTGGTAGCCGGTGCCGAGGGCAAGCGTTCGGCGCTGACCCATTCGCGCGTCATGATACACCAGCCGATGGGCGGTGCGCAAGGTCAGGCTTCGGACATCGAGATTACGGCCCGCGAAATCCAGAAGTTGAAGAAAGAACTCTATACCATCATTGCCGACCACTCGCATACGCCGTTCGACAAGGTGTGGGCCGACTCCGACCGCGATTACTGGATGACCGCACAGGAGGCGAAGGAATATGGCATGGTAGACGAAGTGTTGATTAAGAAATAAGTATGGCTGATTCAAAAAAGACAAAGAACAGATGCAGCTTCTGTGGCCGCTCGGAAGATGAAGTCGGACTCCTGATAACGGGCATGAACGGCTTCATCTGCGACAGGTGTGACATGCAGGCTTACGAGATAGCGCAG
>CATXSD010000024.1 GCA_958402075.1 Mediterranea massiliensis
ACAGTAAGAAATTGTATGAAGACCAGCTCGATGCCCTGGAACGCGACAGCAAGCGCATGGGAAATGCGGGCGAGCACATCGACTACGCCCTGTTGCTCGACGGACTGAAGGCCGAACGTGAGCAGGGCATCACCATCGATGTGGCTTACCGCTATTTCTCGACCAACAACCGCAAGTTCATCATCGCCGACACTCCGGGGCATGAACAATATACCCGCAACATGATTACCGGCGGATCTACCGCCAACTTGGCCGTGATTCTGGTAGATGCCCGTACGGGTGTCATCACACAGACCCGTCGGCACACGTATCTGGTGTCCTTGTTGGGCATCAAGCACGTGGTACTGGCCGTCAACAAGATGGACTTGGTGAACTTCTCCAAGGAGGTGTTCGACAAGATTGTGTCCGATTATACCGCCTTTATCACTCCGCTGGGCGTGCCCGATGTGCAGTGCATCCCGCTCTCGGCTCTCGAAGGCGACAATGTGGTAGAGAAGTCCGACCGCACCCCGTGGTACGAAGGACCGGCTCTGCTGGAGTTCCTTGAAACCGTGCACATCGGCAACGACCATAATCTGAAGGATTTCCGTTACCCTGTACAGTACGTGCTCCGCCCGAACCTTGATTTCCGTGGCTTCTGCGGAAAGGTTGCTTCTGGTGTAATCCATAAGGGAGATGAAGTGGTGGCATTGCCTTCCGGCAAACGTTCGCATGTGAAGAGCATCGTGACTTACGATGGAGAACTCGATTATGCCTTCCCGCCGATGTCTGTTACCCTGACCTTGGAAGATGAAATCGATGTGTCGCGTGGTGAAATGCTGGTACATCCCGACAACCTGCCGATGATTGGCCGTAACTTCGAAGCAATGCTGGTGTGGATGGACGAGGAGAAGATGGATATGGAAAAATCCTTCTTCCTCAAGCAGACCACCAATACCAGCCGTACGCGCATCGACAGCATCAAGTATAAGGTGGATATCAACACGATGGAACACCTGTCTGTAGAGAACGGACGCCTGTCCGAAGACGATGTTCCCATGCAGCTCAATCAAATCGCTCATGTGGTACTGACCTCTTCAAAGGAATTGTTCTTCGACCCTTATACGAAGAATAAGGCTACGGGTGCCTTCATCTTGATTGACCCCATCAGCAACAACACCAGTGCCGTAGGTATGATTATCAACCAGGTAGCCGACAAGGATATGCACAATCAGATGGAATTGCCTGTTCTCGATCTGCCTAAACTGGGCATTGCTCCTGAACATTATGAAGCGGTAGAAAAGGCGGTCAAGGAACTTGAACGTCAGGGATTGGGCATTCGGATTGTGAAGTAAGAAAGACTTGGTAAGGAAAAAAGGATGCTTTCCTTTGGCGAAAACATTGTTTTCCTGTGGCGAAAAGATAGTTTTCTCTCAGGTGGAGCATCGTGAGTAAAAAACAGAGTGAATATTTGAGAAAATAATATGGGTTTATTAGAATTTAACAAGCTCCCCATCAATACATTGGTGGGTGCCGACTGGAAAACCTTCAACCAGATAACCGCCGGGCGTACCATTGACCCTGCCTATAAGGGTAAATACCGCCTGACAAAGGCGGTGTGCCGACTGCTTTCGACACTGGTGCCGTTGCAGGACAGAAGATATGAGAAACTGTTGGCCGACAAGCCGCTGGAGCATGACCCCGTGTTCATCTTGGGGCATTGGCGGAGCGGTACGACGTTTGTGCACAACGTCTTTTCATGCGACAAGCACTTCGGTTATAACACCACTTACCAGACCGTTTTTCCGCACCTGATGATGTGGGGACAGCCTTTCTTCAAGAAGAACATGAGCTGGCTGATGCCCGACAAACGTCCGACGGACAACATGGAGCTGGCCGTTGACCTGCCTCAGGAGGAGGAGTTTGCGTTGGCCAACATGATGCCCTACACCTATTACAACTTCTGGTTCCTGCCCAAGTACATGCAGGAGTATGCCGACAAGTATCTGCTCTTCGACGACATTACGGACGAAGAGCTGAAGGTGTTCGAGGAAACATTCGTGAAACTCATCAAGATTTCCTTGTGGAATACGCACGGCACCCAATTCCTCAGCAAGAATCCTCCACACACGGGCCGTGTGAAGGAGCTGGTGAAGATGTTCCCCAACGCCAAGTTCATCTACCTGATGCGCAATCCCTATACGGTGTTCGAGAGTACGCGCAGCTTCTTTACCAACACCATCCAGCCGTTGAAGCTTCAGGACATCAGCAACGAAGAACTGGAGAAGAACATTCTTTCCATCTATGCCAAGCTGTATCATAAGTACGAGGCGGACAAGAGTTGCATCCCTGCCGGCAATCTGATAGAGGTGAAGTTCGAGGATTTTGAGGCCGATGCCATGGGTATGACCGAACACATTTATCAGGCTTTGTCCGTCCCCGGCTTCAGGGAAGCTCGCGCCGACATCGAGAAGTATGTGGGCGGCAAGAAGGGATACAAGAAGAACAAATATAAATACGATGACCGAACGGTGCATCTGGTGCAGGAAAACTGGGGCTTTGCCTTGGAACAGTGGAAGTATGAATTATAAACGGAAAATGGTAAAAAGATGATTCGCAGATTTTTTATGTTATATATGCTGATGGGTATTGCCCTGCTTTGGGGCGGGATTGCCCAAGCTCAACCTCGGGTAGAACCCATCGCTTTTGGTGATATGGACCAATGGGTGGACCGGCAGATCAAGGAGTCGGGCATCATTGGCGGAGCAACCAAGCATGTGTATGCCATCGGACCTACGAAGACGATTGTGGGCGACGAGCCGTATACCAATATGGGAGGGTCGCCCTGGGCCACATCGAACGTGATGGCCAAGGTGGCCGGCATTACAAAGACCAACACGTCTGTTTTTCCCGAAAAGAGGGGGGACGGATATTGTGCCCGGCTCGATACCCGCATGGAGAGTGTCAAAGTGTTGGGCATCGTGAATATTACGGTGCTGGCTGCAGGTTCCATTTTTCTGGGGGATGTACACGAACCGATCAAGGGGACACAGAATCCGCAGAAGATGCTGAACTCGGGCATTCCTTTTACCAAGAAGCCGGTAGCCATCCAGTTCGACTACAAGGTCAAGATGTCCGATCGGGAGAAGCGCATTCGTGCTACGGGTTTCAGCCGCATCACGGATGTGGAAGGAAAAGACTTCCCTGCCGCCATTCTTCTGTTGCAGAAGCGTTGGGAAGACAAGGATGGTAACATTTATGCCAAGCGTGTAGGTACGATGGTAGTGCGCTACTATACGACTACTCCTGACTGGAAGAACAATGCCACGTACGACATCATGTATGGTGACATTACGGGTAATCCTAACTACAAGGCCCACATGATGCGCTTGCAGGTAGAGGAGCGTTATGCCATGAACAGCAAGGGCGAGAGCGTACCTATCCACGAGGTGGCATGGGGGACGGAAGATGACGTGCCCACCCACATGGTGCTTCAGTTTACGTCCAGTCACGGAGGAGCCTATATCGGTTCGCCCGGCAACTCCCTTTGGATAGATAATGTGAAACTCGTTTATTGATTGTTTGGCAAAAGCAATTAAAGTTGTATTTTTGTGGCCGATATGGGAAGACTGCTGGCTATAGATTACGGGAAGAAGCGTACGGGGATTGCGGTAACCGACCCCCTGCAACTGATTGCGAACGGGCTGACAACGGTACCCACTCACGAACTGCTGGCTTTTATCCTGGACTATGTGGCCAGGGAGCCGGTCGAGCGCATCCTGGTGGGGCTGCCCAAGCAGATGAACAACGAAGCTTCGGAGAACATGAAGCGCATCGAGCCCTTTGTTCGTTCGTTGCAGAAAAGATTGCCCGACATACCGGTGGAGTATGTGGACGAACGTTTTACCTCCGTCTTGGCCCATCGGACCATGTTGGAAGCAGGATTGAAAAGAAAGGACCGGCAGAACAAGGCGTTGGTCGATGAAATCAGTGCCACCATCATTCTGCAGAGCTATCTGGAGAACCGAAGTTTTAGATAATATAGAAAACAAAACCAATTGAAAGGAAACAAAATATGATTTTACCGATTTATACGTATGGGCAACCTGTCCTGAGAAAGGTGTCCGAAGATATCACTCCCGATTATCCTGAACTGAAACAGCTGATTGCGAACATGTTCGAAACAATGGACCATGCAGACGGAGTGGGATTGGCCGCTCCGCAGATAGGACTGCCTATCCGGGTGGTTGTGATCAATCTGGATGTCCTGTCTGACGACCTACCTGAGTTTAAGGGTTTCCGCAAGGCCTACATCAACGCCCATATCGAAGAGGTGTCCGGCGAGGAGGTCTCGATGGAAGAGGGATGCTTGAGTCTGCCGGGCATTCATGAGAGTGTGAAGCGCGGCAACAAGATTCGCGTGAAATACATGGACGAAAACTTCCAGGAGCACGACGAAGTAGTGGAGGGCTATCTGGCTCGCGTCATGCAGCATGAGTTCGATCACCTGGAAGGAAAGATGTTCATCGACCACCTTTCGGCCTTGCGCAAGCAGATGATCAAGGGCAAGCTCAATGCCATGCTGAAGGGAAAGGCCCATTGCACGTACAAGGTCAAGACGGTGAGGGTAAAATAAAAACGATGTGATAGAGGTAGAAAATGATCAAGAAACTGCTGATAGCCATACTGCTCTTCCCGGCCTGTCTGTGTGCCCAGATCAATACGGAGCGGGTAATGATGATTGCCCGGAATGCTCTGTATTTCGAAGATTATGTGCTTTCCATCCAGTACTTCAATCAGGTGATCAGTGCCAAGCCCTACTTGTTTGAACCATACTTCTACCGTGGCTTGGCCAAAATCAATCTGGACGACTATCAGGGGGCGGAAGCCGATTGCGATGAGGCTATCCGCCGCAATCCGTTTGTGGTCGGTGCTTATCAAGTGAGAGGTTTGGCCCGTATTCGTCAGAACAATTTCGACGGAGCGATTGAAGACTATCGGATGGCGCTGAAATACGATCCCGAGAATCTGGTATTGTGGCATAATCTGACCCTTTGTCACATGCAGAAGGAAGACTATACGGCCGCCAAGGACGATTTGGAGAAGTTGCTGGCCATCTCGCCCCGCTACACGCGCGCCTATCTGATGCGTGGAGAGGTTAACCTGAAGCAAAACGATACCATCAGTGCCCTGCGTGATTTTGACAAGGCCATCGAGCTGGATCGCTATGATGCCGATGCGTGGAGTGCCCGTGCGATGGTCAAACTTCAGCAGAAAGAGTATAAGAGCGCGGAGGACGATCTGGATCGTGCCATTCGCTTGAGTGTCAAGAATGCTGGCAATTACATCAACCGTGCCTTGGCCCGTTTCCATCAGAACAATCTGAGAGGAGCCATGCAGGACTATGACCTGGCCTTGGACATTGACCCCAATAACTTTATCGGCCACTACAACCGTGGTTTGCTTCGGGCCCAGGTGGGCGATGACAACCGGGCCATCGAAGACTTTGACTTTGTCTTGCAGATAGAGCCGGACAACATGATGGCCACTTTCAACCGTGGTTTGTTGCGCGCTCAGACGGGAGATTATCGGGGAGCCATCGACGATTATTCGAAGGTGATAGCCGAATATCCCAACTTCCTGACCGGGTATCATTACCGGGCAGAAGCCCGTCGGAAAATAGGAGACCGCAAGGGAGCCGAACAGGATGAATTCAAACTGATGCAAGCCCAGCTGGACCGCCTGAACGGGAAGCAGGGAAGCGATAAGAAGGACGTGGCCGAAGCCGACGGTCAGGGAAATGACGGCGAAAAGACCCGCAAGAAGTCGGACAAGAACATGGAAAACTATCGAAAAATTGTGATTGCCGACGACTCGGAAGCTACCCAACGTTACACCAGCGACTATCGTGGACGAGTGCAGGATCGCAATGTGGTGGTCAAGCTGGAACCCATGTATGCACTGACTTATTATGAAAAAATCAGTGAAATCAAGAAGACGGTTCACTTCTATAAAGCAATCGATGAGTTGAACTTGACGAAGAAGTTGCCCAAGCCGTTGCGCATCACCAATATGGAGGCTCCGCTGACCGAGGAACAGGTGAAGTATCATTTTGCTTTGATTGACTCCCATACGTCGGACATCGTGGCAGATCCGGAGAATGCCCTGAAACGCTTTTCGCGTGGAATGGACTTCTATTTGGTACAGGATTTTGACAGTTCGATCGCCGACTTTACAAAGAGTATCCTGTTGGACGGTAATTTCTTCCCGGCCTATTTCATGCGTGCACTGGTCCGCTTCAAGCAGCTGGAGTATAAGAAGGCCGAGGCTTTGTCCGATACCAATTCGTCGTCGGCGGGTGATGGAAAACAGGAGAAAGGCGTGACGGGTGTCGATTACGAAGTGGTCAAGAAAGACCTGGACAAGGTAATCGAGCTGGCTCCCGACTTTGTGTACGGCTACTACGACCGTGGCAATGTCTTCTCGGCCTTGAAAGACTATCGTTCGGCGTTGGAAGACTATAACAAGGTGATTGAAATGGACCCGGAGTTTGCCGAAGCTTATTTCAACCGTGGATTGACCCATATCTTCCTGGGCAATAACAAACAGGGAATCATGGACTTGAGCAAGGCGGGCGAATTGGGTATCGTGTCGGCCTACAACATCATCAAACGCTTTACCGATACCCGCGAATAACATTTTTTGTGAAATGAGCGGTTATCAAAAAATAAATCTCTATTTTTGCGTGCAGAATTTGAAATACCTGACATTATGATAAAGATAACATTTCCAGACGGCTCCGTTCGTGAGTACAACGAAGGAGTAACAGGACTGCAGATTGCAGAAAGTATAAGCGCAAGACTGGCTCAAGAAGTTTTGGCTTGCGGTGTGAATGGTGAAACCTATGATTTGGGTCGTCCTATCCAGAACGACGCTGAGTTTGTACTTTATAAATGGGAAGACGAGCAGGGTAAGCATGCCTTCTGGCATACCAGCGCCCACCTGTTGGCCGAAGCCCTGCAGGAACTCTATCCCGGTATCCAGTTCGGTATCGGTCCGGCCATCGAGAATGGATTCTATTACGATGTCGATCCGGGTGAAACTCCCATCAAGGAGTCCGACCTTCCTGCTATCGAACAGAAAATGGCCGAACTGGCTGCCAAGAAAGAAGCGGTGGTTCGTCAGGATATCTCCAAAGCCGATGCGTTGAAGATGTTTGGCGACCGGGGTGAGACCTATAAATGTGAACTGATTTCGGAATTGGAAGACGGCCATATCACAACCTATACACAAGGTGCTTTCACAGACTTGTGCCGCGGCCCTCACTTGATGACAACCGCTCCCATCAAGGCAATCAAGCTGACTTCGGTGGCCGGTGCCTACTGGCGCGGACAAGAAGACCGCAAGATGATGACCCGTATCTATGGTATCACTTTCCCGAAGAAGAAAATGCTCGATGAGTATCTGGTGATGCTGGAAGAGGCCAAGAAACGCGACCATCGCAAGATTGGTAAGGAAATGGATCTGTTCATGTTCTCGGACACTGTGGGCAAGGGCTTGCCCATGTGGTTGCCGAAAGGAACGGCACTGCGCATCCGTCTGCAGGACTTCCTGCGTCGCATCCAGGCCCGTTACGACTATCAGGAAGTGATGTGTCCGCCCATCGGAAACAAACTGCTCTACATTACTTCCGGTCACTATGCGAAGTATGGGAAGGATTCTTTCCAACCCATTCATACACCGGAAGAAGGAGAGGAGTACTTCCTGAAACCCATGAACTGCCCGCACCACTGCATGATATACAAGAACTCGCCCCGTTCGTACAAGGACCTGCCTTTGCGTCTGGCCGAGTTTGGTACCGTATGCCGTTACGAACAGAGCGGTGAGCTGCATGGACTGACCCGTGTTCGTAGCTTTACGCAGGATGATGCCCATATCTTCTGTCGTCCGGACCAGGTGAAGGATGAATTCCTGCGCGTGATGGACATCATTTCCATCGTGTTCAAGTCGATGGATTTCGAGAATTTCGAAGCACAGATTTCGTTGCGCGACAAGGAGAACCGTGACAAATACATCGGTAGCGATGAAAACTGGGAAAAGGCCGAACGTGCCATCATCGAGGCTTGCGAAGAGAAAGGATTGAAAGCGAAGGTAGAATATGGCGAAGCCGCTTTCTATGGCCCGAAGTTGGACTTTATGGTGAAGGATGCCATCGGACGTCGTTGGCAGCTGGGTACCATCCAGGTAGACTACAACTTGCCCGAACGCTTCCAGCTGGAATATACCGGCGCCGACAACCAGAAGCATCGTCCGGTCATGATCCATCGTGCACCGTTCGGCTCTATGGAACGTTTTGTAGCTGTGCTCATCGAACATACAGCCGGTAAGTTCCCCTTGTGGCTGACTCCCGACCAGGTAGCCATCCTGCCTATCAGCGAGAAGTTCAACGACTATGCCAACGAAGTGCGTCTGACCTTGAAGAAATACGATATCCGTGCGCTGGTTGACGAACGCAACGAGAAAATCGGGCGTAAGATCCGCGACAACGAAATGAAGCGCATTCCTTACATGCTGGTAGTCGGCGAGAAAGAAGCCGAGAACGGCGAAGTTTCTGTGCGTAAGCAAGGTGAAGGCGACCAGGGAACCGTGAAAGTTGAAGATTTCGCTAAAAAAATTAGTGAAGAAGTTCAGAATATGATAAATAAGTGGTAAATTTGCGGCCAATTTAGTAGTAACGAATAAAAAACAAAAAGAGGTAGTAACATTATTGAATGAAGAATGACAGCTTAAAAGGGCAACACCGAATCAATGAACAGATTCGTGCCAAAGAAGTCCGTATTGTGGGCGACGAAGTGGAAAGCAAAGTGTATCCCATCGGTCAGGCTTTGCGACTGGCTGAAGAACATGAAGCGGACCTGGTAGAGATTTCTCCCAATGCACAACCCCCTGTTTGTCGTATTATCGATTACTCTAAATTCCTTTACCAACTGAAGAAACGTCAGAAGGAACAGAAGGCCAAGCAGGTGAAGGTCAACGTGAAAGAAATCCGTTTCGGACCTCAAACCGATGATCATGACTACAACTTCAAGTTGAAGCATGCCAAAGGCTTTCTGGAAGACGGTGATAAGGTAAAAGCGTACGTTTTCTTTAAAGGACGTTCCATCTTGTTCAAAGAGCAGGGCGAAGTATTGCTGCTCCGTTTTGCCAACGATTTGGAAGACTATGCCAAAGTAGACCAGATGCCTGTTCTCGAAGGGAAACGCATGACCATCCAGCTTTCGCCGAAGAAACCGGGAGCCCCCAAGAAAGCTGCCGCTCCTAAAGCTGAAGCCGCTGCAGCACCGAAAGAGAAGGCCGCTGCCACTGAAAATGAAAATAATGAGTAACGCCGCAGGTATAGTGCGTTGCCATCTAATTTTAATAATTTAAAAATAAGTAAGATGCCAAAGATGAAGACTAACTCCGGTTCTAAAAAGAGATTTACTCTTACCGGAACAGGTAAAATCAAAAGAAAGCACGCTTTTCACAGTCACATCCTGACTAAGAAAACTAAAAAGCAGAAAAGAAACTTATGCTACTCTACATTGGTAGACATTACGAATGTGAGCCAGGTGAAGGAGCTTTTGGCTATGAAGTAATCAGAGAAAGCTGCTAAAGAAATTAAAGTTATTAACCGAATGCATTAGCTTGAAGTCCGTTGCGTGGAGCAATGGCGCTAACATTCAAAAACAGAAAAAACTATGCCAAGATCAGTAAATCATGTTGCTTCTAAAGCAAGAAGAAAGAAAATTTTGAAATTGACCAGAGGTTACTTTGGTGCAAGAAAGAACGTTTGGACCGTTGCCAAGAATACTTGGGAGAAGGGTTTGACGTATGCGTTCCGTGACCGTAAGGCCAAAAAGAGAAACTTCCGTGCTCTGTGGATTCAGCGTATCAACGCTGCTGCCCGTCTGGAAGGTTTGTCTTATTCGAAGCTGATGGGTGCTCTGCACAAAGCCGGAATCGAAATCAACCGCAAGGTGTTGGCCGATTTGGCTGTAAATCATCCGGAAGCATTCAAGGCTATCGTTGCTAAGGCTAAAGCAGCATAAGCTATCCTGAATAGCTGAAGATTAAAGGAAAGTGTCGGGGCTTTTATAAGTTTCCGACACTTTTTTTATGTTTTGCTTGTTTCTTTCAGATAAACTTCTTACCTTTGTTATAGAAAAAATAGCCGCATTGATTGGATCGGGAAACTCATCAAATTATAAGAAATACCGAGACAAGCTTCGCTTCTCAATGGCGGGCCACGCCCTTCGGGGTAACCTTTGAGTCGGTGGATTACAAAGAGGACGAGCACTCAAATCATGTCTATCGGAGTTTCATCACATCATCGGTGCGGCTTTCTATAAAAAAGAGGGATGGTTTTCAAGAATCATCCCTCTTTTCTTTCTCCTTTCCTCATCGGTTGTTGCGCAGGTCTTTGACCCGGACGGCTTTCCCTTCGCTTTGGGGAAGGGTGCCTTTCTTGACCAGCTTGACCTTGGGAGTCAGCAGAATCTCGTCTTTCAGCTGGCGGGTGATTTCCTTGCGTACCTTTTCCAGTTCGACATAGCTGTCTGTAGACAGGTCGCTGAGCTCTACTTCGACAATCATTTCGTCCTGATTGTCGATGGTATCCAGTGTGATGAGGTAATTGCTGCCCAGTTGTGGGAACTGTACCAGTACTTTTTCGACCTGCATCGGGAAGATGTTTACTCCCTTGATGATGAACATGTCGTCGCTGCGGCCTTTGATGCGGTCGATGCGCAGGTGGGTACGTCCACAGGGACATTCTCCCGGAAGAATGCGGGTCAGGTCTCGGGTGCGGTAGCGTATCAATGGCATCATCTCGCGGTCAAGCGTGGTGAGCACCAGTTCACCAATCTCACCATCGGGTACAGGTTCTCCCGTTTCCGGATTAATAATTTCTACCAGGTAGCAGTCTTCCCAGAAGTGCATGCCATTTTGCTCCTGGCATTCAAAGGCCACTCCCGGCCCGTTCATTTCTGTCATTCCGAAGCTGTTGTAGGCTTTTACGCCCAGCATCCGTTCTATTTTTTTCCGCTGTTCGTCGGTGTGTGGCTCGGCTCCGATGACCAGGGTTTTCAGGGTGGTGCTGGCCGGGTCTATCCCTTCCGATTGGAATACCTCTGCCAGGCGGATAGCATAACTGGGAATGGCGTGTAAGGCCGTTGTGTGGAAATCGGTAATAAACTTGATCTGGCGTTTGCTGTTGCCGGCTGCTGCCGGTACGGTCAGTGCTCCCAGTCGTTCGGCTCCATATTGAAATCCCAGTCCTCCGGTAAACATGCCATAGCCCGAACTGTTTTGGAATACGTCTGTCTTGCGGATGCCGACCATATACAGGCAGCGGGCAATCAGATTGGCCCAAGAGTTCAGGTCGTGCTGAGAGTGTACGATGACGGTCGGTGTGCCGGTGGTGCCGCTGGACGAGTGGATGCGCACTCCGTCTTCGCGCATGTTGCCGGCCACCAGTCCGAAGGGGTAGTTGGCCCGCATGTCGGCTTTGGTTGTGAAAGGTATTTTGCGGATGTCGTCCAGTGTCCGGATGCTGTCCGGTGTGATGCCATGTTCCTGAAACACTCTGTGGTAGAAAGGCGAGTGAGCTGCGATGCCGATGGTCTTTTTCAGTCTTTGCAATTGCAGCTCACGCAGCCTTTCGCGTGGCATGGTTTCGATTTCTTCTTCCCAGTATTTGCTATTCATGGTTGTGGTTGTATGGTTGTTATTGTATTTTTCAGATGTTTCTTTCGGCTATTTCTTTTCCGGCAGCCAGCGCTTTCAGGTTCAGAGCCACGATTTCTTCTCCCTTCCGTTGGAAAATTTCCCGGATGCTTTCCTGTACCGTTTCGTAACTGATGCCCAGTAGCGGAATGGTGGCACCCAGCAGAACAATGTTGGCCACGCGTGGTGAGCCTACTTGTCTGGCCACTTCGTTGACGTTCAGGGTGATTTTGTGAGGCAGTTTGTCCAGCTCAGCCTGGAGACTTTCTGCCGACGGATAGTTCGGAATGTTGATGAACGGCGTTTCGTTGGTAATGAGCCAACCTTCGGGGCTGAGGTAAGGCAGATAGCGCAGCGCCTCCATAGGTTCCAGCGAGAGGATGATGTCGCATTTTCCGGTTGGGATGAGGTCCGAAGCAATGGGCCGGTCGCTGATGCGCAGGTTCGACTGTACATCGCCGCCGCGCTGGCTCATGCCGTGCACTTCGGCTTGCTTCATGTAAAGACCTGATTTCAGGGCAGCTTGTCCGATAACGGTGGCGATGGAGAGGATGCCTTGTCCTCCCACGCCCGATAGTATGATATCTTTTTTCATGGCTGTTCTTGTTTATTTGTTACGTTTCTTGCGTGCCAGTGTCTGGATGCATTCTCGACGGGGAATGATGACGGACACGCCTTTGTAATTGATTTCTTCGCGGATTACCTGCTTCATCTCTTCGTAGTTTTTCTTCAGGGGCACGACGACACGGATGTGTTCCGGTGCCACACCGATGCCGGCGCAGATGCTTTCCAGACGTCCGGTACCGGCTGAGTCTTGTCCGCCGGTCATGGCGGTCGTTTCGTTGTCCGAGATGACGACGGTGACGTTTGCATTTTCATTGACGCAGTCCAGCAGGCCTGTCATGCCCGAATGGGTGAAGGTTGAGTCGCCAATGACGGCCACTGCCGGATACACACCGGAGTCGGAAGCGCCTTTGGCCATGGTGATGGAGGCGCCCATGTCCACGCAGGAGTTGATGGCATGGAACGGAGCGTTGGCTCCCAGCGTGTAGCAGCCGATGTCGCTGAATACTTTGTGGTCTGGATATTCTTCCCTCAGAACTTGGGTCAGCACGGTGTACATGTCCCGGTGTCCGCATCCGTCGCACAAGGCTGGCGGACGCATCTCCACCAGAGAAGGAACACTGAAGGTGGCTACGTTCTCTTTGCCTATGGCTCGGGCTACGCTGTCTGGAGTCAGCTCGCCGTCGGTCGGCAGGGTTCCGTCCAGCCGTCCTTTCACATGGACACCCAGACCCAAGTAGCCTTTCAGTTGTTTCTCTACGAACGGTTGTCCGTCTTCCAGAACCAGGATCTCGTCACATTCCTCCACGAGCTTCATCAGTTGTTGCTTGGGCAAGGGGTATTGGCCTATCTTCAACACCGGATATTCGCATCCTTCGGGATAGTTCTCCATCAGGTAGTTGTAGCCGATGCCGCAAGCCACGATTCCCATTTTCTTGTTGCTCCCTTCCGTATAGCGGTTGTAGGGCGATGTCTCGGAGGCGCGGATGAAGGCTTCCTGCTGCTGCAGCAACGCCTTGTAACGTTTGCGTGCATTGCCGGGCAGGAGGATGAACTGGCGGGGATCTTCGCTGAATGCAAGGGTGTTCTGCGGTTGTTCTTCCCGACGTTCCACACCCGAACGGGAGTGGGCCAGGCGGGTGACGATGCGCAGGAGGATGGGTTCGCCTGTCTGTTCGGAGAATTTGAATCCGTTGTAGACCATGTCGTAGGCCTCCTGCTGGTTACTGGGTTCATACATGGGAATCAGGGCGAAGTCGCCGTAGAAGCGGCTGTCCTGTTCGTTCTGTGAAGAGTGCATGCTGGGGTCATCGGCTGCTACGACTATCATGCCGCCTTTTACACCGGTGATGGCCGAGTTGACGAAGCAGTCGGCTGCCACGTTCATGCCTACGTGTTTCATGCACACCAACGACCTTTTGCCTGCAAACGACATTCCCAGTGCTGCCTCCATCGCCGTCTTCTCATTGCTGCACCAGTGACTGTGTATGTTTCGGGCAGCAGTGACGGGAGCTGCCTGAATGTATTCGGTTATTTCTGTGGAAGGAGTGCCCGGATAGGCATAAACGCCCGAGAGGCCTGCATCGAGTGCCGCTTGGGCGATGGCTTCGTCGCCAAGTAAGAGTTGCTTGCTCATATCTTTCTTCGTATTTTTTATGATTCGGTTATACGAAGGGCAAATATAAGCTTTTGCTCTTATTAAATCAAATCTATTGGAAAATCTTTCGCTTGTTCAGGGCATTCCAGTATTTTCGGGCGTTGCGCATGTGCTCGGCGTAGTTGGCGGCAAAATTGTGGGTACCCGAGAGGTCTTCCTTGGCACACATATATAGATAATTATGCTTCGTGTAGTTCAGCACGGCATCTATTCCCGCAGGTGAGGGGATGCGTATGGGGCCCGGAGGCAGACCTGCATACTGATAGGTGTTGTAGGGAGAGTCGATGTCCAGATGGGCGTTACTGATTCTGCGCAGGCCGAAATCCTGCCAGGCAAACTTGATCGTAGGATCAGCTTGGAGCGGCATGCCTGCGTGCAGGCGGTTGATGTACAGGCCGGCTACCATCGGCTTTTCTTGTGCGTTGTTGGTCTCTTCTTCCACAATGGATGCCAGGGTGGCTACTTCTACGGGTGTCATGCCCAGCGAGTCGGCTTTGCTCAGGCGACTTTCGTTCCAGAAACGGTTGTGTTCCTTTATCATCCGTCTGAAGAAGCCTTCTGCATCCATATCCCAATATACCTGATAGGTGTTGGGGATGAAGAGGGTGGGGAGGTTTTCTTTTGTATAGCCCTGTTCTTTCCAGTAGGCAGAGTCCTGTAGCCCCCGGGCAATGTCCGCAGAGTCTATCATGAGTTGCCTGCCTACGTTGCGTGCCAGGCGGTCCAGGGTACGTACGCTGCCTATGACTAGGTTGACAGGTTCCTGGTATCCCCGTGACAACCTTCCGAATACATGGTAGGCATTGTCGCCGGGGCGGACAGCATAGCGTCCCGTATGGAGGTGTTCGTCATATCCTTTCAGACGGGCTATCGCGTACAGACCGGCCAGATGGCCAGGAGAGGCTATGGTACGGAGCTTGTGGAACACAGAATCGGCCGTGTCGTCTTTGTCTATATAGATATATACCGGTTTCTTGGGGTGGAATTGTGGGGCCAGCAGCAGGTAGTAGGCTGTCCCCAGGCAGATGCACAGAATGGCCGTCAAAGCCAATAGCAGGGTAATGAGCTTTTTCCTTTTGGTCATACGATTGCTTTTGTAGAATTTGAGGCACAAAAATATGAAATTTCTAATAAAGAAAAAAGAGATGCATTGTTTGCATCTCTTTTGAGCCGATAGCCGGACTTGAACCGGCGACCTACGCGTTACGAATGCGTTGCTCTACCAACTGAGCTATATCGGCAATCATAAGCCCTTATGTCTTACGGCGTGCAAAGGTACAGCTTTATTTGAAAAATCAAAAGGTTTAGGGGCGTTTTTTGTCTTGCTCCCCTTAAATTTTTAATGGACGGAATGATATGGCCTTCCTTTTTTGGTGCCTGAGATAGCAGGAAGGAGCCTCTGTTAATGGTAAAATTAGACTTGAGAGATTTCTTATTTGGTATCACCCTTCAAACATGCGGCTGCGGGCTAGCATACATGCTCCTATGATGCCGGCTTTATCTTTTAGTTTGGAAGTAAGGATAGCCGAGTCTTTATTTACCAGGTTTAGAGAGTACTTCCTGACAGCTGTTTTTATGGGCTGGGTAATGTAGTCTCCTGTTAGTGATAAAGTACCTCCTATTATTACCAGTTCAGGGTTGAAGATGTTTATCAGTCCTGCAATTTGCTTTCCGAGTTTTTGACCAATCTCTTCGACAATTTCTATGCAGAGCGGGTCTTCCTTGCAGGCAGCTGTTATCAGTTCATCTAAAGTGAGCGGTTTGTTCTTTTCTTTAAGTCTTTCGGATAAGATAGAAGTTTCTCCGTTTTTTATTCTTTCCAGAAAAATACGATGGAAGGCACTTCCTGAGGCTTCTGTTTCCAAGCATCCTTTCTTGCCGCAATGGCAGATGATTTCATTATCAAATACGTTGATATGACCAAACTCACCGGAAAATCCCGATCGGCCAGTATAGATTTTCCCGTCAATGATAATGCCGATACCAAGCCCCCAGCTGATATTGACAAAAATTATATCCTTTTCTCCAGTGACGCATCCCTTCATATATTCTCCATAAGTCATGGCGCGTGTGTCGTTGTCAATACATACAGGGAATCCTATTTTTTTTGTTAGGACTTCAGCTAATGGCTGTTCGGAGAAGTGAAACATACTGAAGCTATATCCTGATTCAGGATTGACGCGTCCAGAAATGTTGATGCAGATATTCATCACCTTTTCTGGCTTTACTTCTGTTTCTGTAATAAAGTTCTTGATGAGTTTACATAGCTCTTCCAGTGCCTCTGGTGTATTTTCAAATTTATAGGGAGTATTCATTTTTAATTCCAGCATATCGCCTTTGAAATTGATTAGGGCCAGATTGATTGCAAATTTTTTAATGTCTACGCCTATAAAGTATCCCGATTCTGGGTTGAGTCCATATAAACTTGGATGTCTTCCGCCGCTTGTTTCCAGTTTGCCGTAATCATTGATATAGCCTTCTTCACACATCTCTGAGATGAATTTGGTTACTGTAGGTACACTTAAATCCAGCTCTTTGGATAAGTCTGTGATAGTTGAACTTCCATTATATATATAATGTGTGATGATTTTCTTTTTCAGTAAGGCATTTTTGCTGCCTATTTCTATTTCTTTGAGTAACGCTTGTTTCATATGGCGTAATTTATTTATGGTTTGGACAAATATACTAATGTTTTTTGTATAAATATAGCGATAATTTTGTGATTATGCGCTTAATATCCTATTATTTATATGTTTTATAGCATTGTTAATAAAATAATTTATTAATTGTGCTACAATTAAAAATAAATATCTATATTTGCCATTGGTAAAACATGAAACTTAAATATTGTGCTATGATAATCTCGAATTTAGTTAATTCAAGTCGGGTGGAGGTTCTTCATCCATTATTTAAAAAGTTGTTTGATTTTGTGAGATCTTATGACTTCTCTCGTGCTCCCTTGGGGCGGATTGATATAGATGGAGATAATCTTTATGTTATGAATACGGAAACTGAAGCTGTATCTCAAGAGCAGCAGTTGCTTGAGCTTCATAATCAATATCTTGATGTCCATATTTTGTTGGAGGGTCGTGAAAGAATAGGATGGAAAGCTGCATCTGACTTGATTCAAGAGGTAAAGGCTTATTCTCCGGAAGGTGATTGTGCCTTGTATAGCGATGCTCCGACTACATACGTGGATTTGGTGCCAGGTCAATTTGTGGTTGTTTATCCTGAGGATGCTCATGCTCCCTGCATTGGTGAGGGAAAAATTAGAAAACTTATAGCGAAGGTTAAATTGTAATTGATATTATGGGAAATAGGAAAGTGTATCCTTGGGTTGTGGTAGGGTTGCTTTGGGTGGTAGCCCTGCTTAATTATATGGATCGTCAGATGCTTTCTACCATGCAGGAGGCTATGAAGGTCGATATTGTGGAATTGAATAAAGCTGAGGCCTTCGGTGCCCTGATGGCTATCTTTTTATGGATATATGGCTTTATGAGCCCGGTGGCTGGTATGATTGCAGATCGTTTCAGCCGGAAATGGCTGGTCGTAGGCAGTTTGTTCGTTTGGTCTGCTGTTACCTATTTGATGGGATACGCTGATACTTTTCATGAATTATATTGGCTTCGTGCTGTGATGGGTATCAGTGAGGCTCTTTATATTCCTTCTGCCTTGTCTTTAATAGCTGATTGGCATCAAGGTAAGTCTCGTTCGCTGGCTGTTGGTGTACATATGACAGGTTTGTATGTTGGTCAGGCAATTGGTGGATTTGGCGCAACGGTGGCCGCTATGTTTTCATGGCATTCGGCATTCCATTGGTTTGGTATTATTGGTATAGCTTATTCCTTGGTCCTGATGCTGGCTCTCCGCGAAAATCCTCTTCATGCTTCTGTAGAGAAAGTGAAATCAGTTCAGAATGAGGTGAAAAAGAATTCGTTATTCAGTGGATTGGGCATGTTGTTCTCGACGTGGGCTTTTTGGATTATCCTTTTTTATTTTGCTGCTCCCAGTTTGCCCGGTTGGGCTACTAAAAATTGGTTGCCTACTTTGTTTGCCGAGAATTTGAATATTCCGATGTCGGAAGCAGGCCCCATTTCGACAATTACTATTGCGGTTTCTTCTTTTATTGGTGTGCTTGCCGGTGGAGTGTTGTCCGACCGTTGGGTGCAGAAAAATATACGGGGTCGGGTATATACCGGCGCAATAGGTTTGGGCTTGACGATACCAGCTTTGCTCTTGTTAGGTTTTGGACATAGCCTGATTGCGGTTGTTGGGGCCGGTTTGCTTTTTGGTATTGGTTATGGCGTATTCGATGCGAACAATATGCCAATTCTCTGCCAATTTGTGTCAGCCAAACATCGTGCTACAGCATACGGAATTATGAATATGACTGGTGTTTTTGCCGGTGCGGCTGTTACAGAACTTTTAGGGAAATGGACCGATGGAGGAAATTTGGGATTGGGATTTGCGCTGTTGAGTATAGTGGTGCTGATTGCCCTGGGCTTACAGCTGTATTTCTTACGTCCCACGACAGATAATGTAGAATAATAAACCTTTAATATATGAAAGTTATGGAGAAAATTATCGGATTGATTGACGCGCCTTTTACTCCGTTTTATGAGAATGGAGAAGTGAATTATGAACCCATTGAGGCGTATGCCAAGATGTTGGAAAAGAATGGTCTGAAGGGAGTTTTTATTAATGGCTCTTCTGGTGAAGGCTATATGCTGACGGAAGAAGAACGTATGAAGCTGGCGGAGCGTTGGATAGAAGTGGCGCCTGAAGGTTTCAAAGTGATTGTTCATGTGGGCAGTTGTTGTGTCAAGGCTAGCAAAATGCTGGCTGAACATGCTCAGAAGATAGGTGCATGGGGTATTGGTGCGATGGCTCCCCCCTTTCCGAAGGTTGGTCGTATAGAGGAATTGGTGAAATATTGCGAGGAGATTGCGATGGGAGCTCCCAATTTGCCTTTTTATTACTATCATATCCCCGCATTCAATGGGGCTTTTCTGCCGATGGTCGAACTGTTGAAAGCTGTGGATGGGCGTATACCTAACTTCGCTGGAATCAAATATACCTACGAGAGCATTTATGAATACAACCAGTGCCGTCTGTATAAAAATGGCAAGTTTGACATGCTTCACGGTCAGGATGAAACCATTCTTCCTTCATTGGCAATGGGCGGAGCTCAGGGAGGTATTGGTGGAACGACCAATTACAATGGCATTAATTTGGTAGGTATCATTGATGCCTGGAATGCCGGTGATATTGAGAAGGCTCGTGAATTACAAAACTTCTCCCAAGATGTCATTAATGTCATTTGCCATTATCGGGGCAATATAGTTGCAGGCAAACGAATCATGAAGCTGATAGGGCTTGATCTGGGAAAGAACCGTACACCTTTCCAGAATATGACCGATGAAGAAGAGAAGCGTATGAAAGTGGAATTGGAGGCCATTAATTTCTTTGAACGTTGCAACAAATTCTGAATGCTATGGATATAAAACAGTATTTGAATACCTGGGCTTCTGATTATAAGCATGAACTCCAAGAAAATATTATGCCGTTTTGGCTGGAACATGGTCTGGACCGTCAGCATGGTGGAGTGTATACTTGTTTGGATAGGGAAGGACGTTTGATGGATACGACCAAATCGGTTTGGTTTCAGGGCAGGTTTGGCTTTATAGCAGCTTATGCATACAATCAGGTGGAGAAAAATCCCGACTGGTTGGCAGCATCTAAAAGTTGCGTAGATTTTATAGAGCAGCATTGCATCGATACAGACGGACATATGTTTTTTGAGGTGACAGGTGACGGACAACCTTTGCGAAAACGTCGTTACGTGTTTTCTGAATGCTTTGCAGCCATTGCCATGTCGGAATATTCCATTGCGTCGGGCGACACGACCTATGCGTTGAAGGCTTTGGATATGTTTAAAAACATTCAGAAGTTCTTGTCAACTCCTGGTTTTTTGGAACCCAAGTATCTGCCGACCTTGCAGTCGCGTGGACATTCCATTACGATGATTCTCATCAATACGGCTTCCCGTATACGTGCGGCAATTGCTGATTCTATACTCGACAAACAGATTGATGAATCGTTGTCTGCGATTCGTCATTATTTCATGCATCCGGAGTTCAAGGCCGTGCTTGAAACGGTGGGGCCCAATGGCGAATTTATGGATACTTGCAATGGCCGTCTCATTAAACCTGGACATTGCATCGAGACTTCCTGGTTTATCATGGAAGAGGCCAAGTATCGAAATTGGGACAAGAATTTGGTTCAGATGGCTCTTGAGATATTGGAATGGTCCTGGGAGTGGGGCTGGGACAAGGAATATGGTGGCATCATCAATTTCCGCGATTGTCGTAATTTCCCTGTACAGGATTATTCGCAAGATATGAAGTTCTGGTGGCCGCAGACTGAAGCTATCATTGCCACTTTGTATGCTTACCAAGCTACGCATGATGAAAAATATCTGGCAATGCACAAACAGATCAGTGACTGGACGTATGCCCATTTCCCTGATAAGGAGTTTGGTGAGTGGTATGGTTATCTTCATCGCGACGGTACTGTGGCTCAGCCGGCAAAGGGCAATTTGTTCAAGGGACCTTTCCACATTCCTCGTATGATGGTTTGTGGATACATGTTATGTAGTGAGATTTAATTAAATGACAGTCGTCAGGAATTGATAACCTTATAAGAACATTTTATGAAAGTATTCTGTTGTTTGTGCTTGTTTGTGCTGTTAGGTATAGTAGGATTAAAGGCTTCCGATACTGTTTATGTGCGTGAAGCTCAAGTTCCGATTTTGATTGAACGTCAGGACAATGTCTTGTTTTATTTGCGACTGGATGCCCGGGAATGTAAGAAACTGAATGAAGTAACGCTGGACCTTTTGTCCCTAGATCTTTCGAAGGTGGAGGCCGTGAAGCTGTATTATGGTGGAACCGAGGCTTTGCAGGATTGTCCCAAGAAACGTTTTGCTCCTGTTACTTATGTTTCAGGGTTTGCTGCTGGACAGACGTTGGCTGCTAATCCGTCTTATTCCGTTCTGTGTACCGAGGTACGGCAGCCTGCCTCCAGAATTACGTTAAAATGTGATTACGATTTGTTTCCTGGTGTAAATTTCTTCTGGATCAGTCTGCAAATGAGACAAGTAGCATCTTTGCAGACAAAGATCCGGGCCAATCTGCTTTCTGTCAGACTGGATGGGAAGGAAGCTCCTGTACAGGTCGTTTCTCCTCGTAATATTGTCCATCGTATGGGGGTTGGTGTTCGCCATGCTGGTGACGACGGTGTAGCGGCTTATCGTATTCCTGGTTTGGTAACCACTAGCGAAGGTACGTTGCTGGCTGTATATGATATCCGCCACAATAGTTCTGTCGATTTGCAGGAACATATTGATATAGGTTTGAGTCGAAGTGTGGACGGTGGCCGCACATGGGAAAAGATGCGTGTGCCGTTGGCTTTCAAGAATGCGGGAGGGCTTCCTGCCGCACAGAACGGAGTGGGTGACCCTTGCATTTTGTTTGACACCAAGACCCATACGGTCTGGATTGCGGCTTTGTGGACACATGGATGCGGCAATCAGCGTGCATGGTGGAGTTCGCATCAGGGTATGACTCCAGAGGAGACAGGACAGTTGGTTCTGACCCGCAGCAATGACGATGGCAAGACCTGGTCCGAGCCTATGAATGTGACGGCTCAAGTCAAAGATCCTTCTTGGTATCTTTTGCTGCAAGGTCCGGGGCGGGGTATTACGATGGACGATGGAACATTGGTGTTTCCCATCCAGTTTATAGACTCTACGCGTGTGCCTAATGCGGGGGTTATGTACAGTAAAAATCAGGGTTCAACGTGGAAAATTCATAATTTGGCCCGCACCAATACTACTGAAGCTCAAGTGGTTGAGGTAGAACCTGGGGTGTTGATGCTAAATATGCGTGATAATCGTGGAGGCAGCCGTGCAGTGGCGACAACGTCTGATTTGGGCAAGACTTGGGTGGAGCATCCATCTTCCCGTAAGGCGTTGAGGGAACCCGTTTGTATGGCCAGCCTGTTGCGTATTCCTGCAGCAGACAATGTGTTGAATAAAGATCTGTTGGTGTTCTCTAATCCTGATACAACCAAAGGCCGGCATCATATTACCATTAAGGTAAGTTTGGACGGTGGAAACACTTGGCCACCTGAGTATCAGCTGATGCTGGACGAAGATGAGGGATGGGGATATAGCTGCCTGACCTTGATAGACCGTGAGACTATCGGTATTCTTTACGAGAGTAGCGTGGCTCACATGACGTTCCAGGCTGTGAAATTGCAGGATTTGGTTAAGTGATGTTTGGACCTCAAGAAGATACATCTATGTTTCGTTTGTTTCTCCGGACGCTTGTCTGGCTGGTTATTGTGGGGTGGGGAAAGTATGCTTATGGTCAAAATGCCGGTATGTCTTTCCCTGATTTCCCGTTGCCTCAAGGTGTGTCGGCTCCTTTTGCCGGATTTGTAGGTGATTCGTTGATTGTTGCAGGTGGATGCAATTTCCCCGATATACCTGCAGCCGAAGGTGGAAAGAAAAAGTTTTATGATACGGTTTATGCTGTTGATGTGAAAGCGGAAAAGCGTCAGTGGCAATACCTTTCTTCCTTGCCCTTTCCAATAGCCTATGGAGTTTCTGTCTCAACAGAAAGGGGACTGGTATGTATTGGTGGACAAAATGAAGAGGGCGTATTGGACCGTGTTTTTCTGTTAAAAGCCGACGGTCAGATTGTGAGTTTGCCTTCGCTTCCTGTACCCATCGATAATGGTGGAGCTGCTGTTTATGGAACGACGGTGTATGTGACCGGAGGCAATCAGCCTAATGGTGGAAAGGCTCTGTATTCTTTGGATTTATCTTTTCCCGTGGTGTGGAAACGACTTGCCGACTATCCTGGATATCGGCGGATACAACCAGTTGTATTGGCTGTGTCAGGTGGAGTATTTTTGATTGGAGGATATGATTTTATTGCAGAAACTAACGATTGCATCCTGTCCACAGAATTGCTGAGATATGATGTCGCTTATAGAAAATGGAGTACCTACGATGTTCTTGTTCCTGAACAGAAAGGAGGACGACGTTGTATGGTTGGAGGAAGTGGGATTGTGTTAGGCGATAACCTAATTCTTGCTGGAGGAGTTAATTATTCAGTCTTTAAACAGGCAATGGAGGGGAAGGGACCGGATGATTATATGAGGAAACCTGTTGATTGGTACCGGTTTAATACTGACATATTGATATATGACTGGGTCGGTAAGGATTGGCGAATTTTGCATGATGTTCAAGGAATGGCAAGGGCTGGCGGTATACTGTTGATATACGACCATCAGTTATTTATGGTGTGTGGAGAGTTGAAGCCTGGAGTACGTTCCCCTCAGGTCACTTTATTTCCTTTAAATCGTCTGGCGATAAATAATTGAATTGTAGTGTAAAATATGTTATATAGCATTTGTGTGACATTATTGTACTGGTATTTTAGAAGGAAGTAAAAGTGCTGCAAAATGCTAAATTTGTGAATATGCGCAATTGAAATCGGTAAATAATGAATTAATTATGTGTGGAAAAATGAATGTATGTTGGCTGCTTGGCTTCTTTTGCACATTGTCATTATGGGCAAATGATAGGGATTATTTGCTTCCTAAACCTCAGCAATACTTTTTCAATGACGATTCGTTTCGGATGGACAAAGTGAAACTGGTTTCTTCTGTTCTTCGGGAGGAACTGGAGGATTTTATTGCCGAACAGGGAGGAACTGTCGAGCCGACAGCTTCTTCTTCTATAGTGGTAACATTGTGTGACTCTCTATATCAAGTTCCCATTCACTCAGATGAGGCTTATCAGCTGAAAGTGACTGCACGACGGATTGATATTGAAGCAATAGCCTTACGTGGGGTTTATATGGCTTTGCAGACGTTACGTCAGTTGGTGGATTGTGATAGGGATGGGGTAATAATTCGAGGATGTGAGGTTGTGGACTGGCCGGCATTCCCGATTCGAGGGTTCATGCACGATGTGGGGCGCAGTTATCTGCCTCTTGAAGAATTGAAGCGTGAAATTGCTATCTTGTCAAGGTTTAAGATTAATACATTTCATTGGCATCTGACCGAAAATCAGGCTTGGCGGTTAGAGAGTAAAATATTCCCTATGTTGAATGATAGTTCAAATATGACTCGGATGAAGGGGAAATACTATAAATTGGAAGAAGCTCGGGAGCTTGTTGATTTTTGTAAGAAGCATCATGTCTTGTTGATTCCTGAGATTGATATGCCCGGGCATAGTGATGCTTTCAGGCGTGCATTTCGTCATGACATGCAAAGTCGTGAAGGAAAGAAGATTTTAAAATTGCTGTTAGATGAAATTTGTGAAACATTCGATGTTCCTTATCTTCATATTGGTACAGATGAAGTGAAGTTTGCAGATAAAGATTTTGTCCCTGAAATGGTTAGTTATGTGCGTTCTAAAGGGAAAAAAGTTATTTCGTGGAATCCTGGGTGGCGATACCGTTTAGGGGAAATAGATATGTTACAACTTTGGAGTTCGAGGGGAAAGGCCCCTGAAGGCATCCCTTTTATAGATTCTCGTTTTCATTATTTGAATCATTATGATACATTTGGTGATATTGTTGCTTTGTATAATAGCAGGATTGGAAATGCTGGATGTGAAGGTAAAGCAGTTGGAGTGATGATGTGTGTATGGAATGACCGTTTGCTTGGAAATGAGATGGATATATTGTTGGAAAATAATTTTTATCCCAATATGTTAGCGGTTGCAGAGCGTTCGTGGAGAGGTGGAGGAACTGAATATTTCAATGGTAAGGGTACAATTCTTCCAACAGATAAGAAGTCGGCTGTTTTTCTTAATTTTGAAGATTTTGAACGACGGTTGTTGTGGTATAAAAAGTCTATCTTCTCCAACTTTCCTTTTGCTTATGTAAAACAGACGAACGTAAGATGGAAAATAACGGATGCTTTTCCGAATGGAGGTGATTTGAAACGAGTTTTTCCTCCGGAAAAAGAACTGAAAGAGACTTATGTTTATAAGGGAAAATCATATAAGATGTATGATGCTATAGGGGCAGGTATTTATCTTCGTCATGTTTGGGGAAAAATTATACCCGCTTTTTATCAAGACCCTCAAGAGGATCATACAGCTTATGCATATACTTATGTTTACTCACCTAAAAAACAAAAGGTCGGATTATGGGCAGAGTTTCAAAACTATAGTCGTTCAGAAATGGACCTGCCACCTGTGCAAGGCACATGGGATTATAAGGGAAGCCGTATTTGGATTAATGACGAAGAAATACTACCTCCCATATGGACGGCTACTCATCGGGTAAAGGATAATGAAGTAGCTTTGGGTAACGAGAATTTTGTGTCCCGACCTCCTATATTGGTATCCTTGAACGAGGGATGGAATAAGGTGCTGTTAAAATTGCCGATAGGGAAATTCAATACAAATGAGGTGCGTTTGGTTAAATGGATGTTTACCGTTGTATTTGTAACGCCGGACGGATCTGATGCCGTAGAGGGGTTGATTTATTCACCTGAAAAATCGAAATAGTAACAATAATTGGGTAGATTATAGCTTGACTATGGTCGTTGGGAAAAATGGTTGCTATGCTATATTTGTGCGGCTGTATCAAATTTCGGGCTGTTATTTGTTTCATGAATAAAAGGAAAATGAGAATATGAGAATATGAGAATATGAGAATAGTTATTTTAGTTATGGTGGCATGTATTTCGTTCTTGTTGCCAATAAAGGCTCAGGAGAACAAATATTCTACGTTTTATTATCAGCGTGCAACTCTTTTTGAAGAGCTTCCTGTGGCGTCTGATGATATTATTTTTCTGGGAAATAGCATTACAAACGGGGCTGAATGGGCAGAATTGTTAGGTAATAGCCATGTAAAGAACAGGGGCATTAGTGGGGATGTCTGTATGGGAGTGTATGATCGCTTGTTTCCTATATTGAGAGGAAAACCTGCTAAAATTTTTTTATTGATAGGAATAAACGACGTGAGTGCTGGGCTGCCTGCTGATACGATTGTGAGCCGGATAGAAAAGATTGTGCAAAAGATAAGATGTGACTCTCCCACAACTACACTCTATTTGCAAAGCCTGTTGCCAGTGACTGATTATTATAAGAAATTTAGTAGCCACACTTTACATTCGGATATTATTCCAGCTATAAATTGGGGAATAAAGAAGATTGCGGATAGAGAAGGGGTAGTTTACATTGACCTTTATAGCAGTTTTGTGGATAGTAAAACTGGAAAGATGAATATTGAATATACCAATGACGGTTTGCATCTATTGGGTAAAGGTTATCTGAAATGGGTGGAAATCATTAAACCATATGTTGGTGAATGATTAATTAACAACAACTTTTGAAGGATTTTTGAATGGTTTTTGGAGTTATTATAGTTGCACTGTTTCTTTGAAAAGAGAATCACATTAATGTAGATTTTTCATTAATTGATATGTATTTTTTAGTTTTTTGTCAAATATTTCTTTATTAACATATTTTTGCGATAAAAATAGTGCTATTACTAAAATAAATTATAAATTTGTTCTGTATTAATTAACCTTTTGTTTAAAAATTGTATTTATGAAAGCTAAATTAAAGTATTTGATGTTGCTGATGGTGCTGTCGGTATCATCGTTGACTTTTGTGGGCTGTGATGATGACGATAATGCTGTGATGGGCCCAGTGGCCATCAATAGTTGTCAAGCTACATCCACAACCTGTACCATTTATTGGACCTTGGTGCCTAACAGCAATTGTGATGGCTATATTGTGACGCTCTATGCTGGAACTCGCCAGAATCTTGGATCGCAAGTGGAACAACAGACGTTTGATCACCGTATAGGTCAATACACTTTCGAGGGGCTGACGCCTGGTACTTCTTATGTGATTTCTACTCAGGCTATACCGAGTGCCTCAAGTGGCTTTAGCGATGCGCAGATGTATTGGAAAGAATTTACTACGTCTGCGGAATAAGGTAACATATTTATTAACTGAAAAAAAGGTAACATGAAACACACGAAGCTGAAAATAGGGATCTTTGTGTTGATGTTCGTAACATGTTCATCGACCGTTGTCTTTGCATCGGTATCCGAAAGTATGGGAACCCTTGCGGTATTGCCTCCTACGGGAGACTGTACAGGTGTTGTATTAGCCCAAACTGGTGAGCCTCTTATTGGTGCAACTGTACGTGTCAAAGACACGAACCAGGGAGTCATTACTGATATTGACGGAAAATTCTCCATTACAGGTGTGGAAATAGGTGCTACGTTGCAGATTTCATATGTTGGCTATAAGACGCAGGAAATTGAGTACAAGGGGAGTCCTCTCAACGTAGTTATGGTTGAAGATAATGTACTAGAAGAGGTGGTTGTTATCGGTTATGGTGTATCCCAGAAGCGTACCAAAGTTACCAACTCTATTGCCAAGGTCAGTGATGAGGCTTTGAGCGTTGGCGCTCATGCCAATCCGGCTCAAGCGTTAGCTGGTGCAGTAGCAGGTGTGAAAGTAGATGTAAGTACTGGTTCTCCAGCCGCTACGCCTTCTATTACTATCCGTGGTGGTTCCAATTACGATGGTGGTTCCAATGAACCCTTGGTTATCGTCGATGGTGTAATCCGTAGCTCCTTGTCAGACATCAATGCTAATGATATCGAATCAATGGATATCTTGAAGGATGCCGGTGCTACAGCGCTTTATGGTGCACGTGCGGGTAATGGTGTAATTTTGATTACAACAAAAAAAGGAAAGGCTGGTTCAGCGCGTGTAGATCTCAATATGAAAGTTGGGCTGAACTATTACGATAACGGCTACACTATGTGTACAGATGAGGACTACCTCTATTACTATCGTTTGGCCTTGCAAAATTGTGAATGGACTTTACCGGGTGGAAAATATGCATCTAGTTACAACAGTATGCTGTATGGTACTAACCAGCCTGGCGGTATTGGTCGTACGGAATTGGATGATAATCAGTCTTATAATATCTTGCGCAAGACGGATAGCAACGCTTATTTGTTGGAGAAAGGCTGGAAAGAAATGCTCGATCCCGTCAGTGACAACTACATCCTGTATAAAAACATTGATCCGTTGGAGATGAACGGTCGTACACCATACATTACGCAGGATTACAACATCGGAATTTCAGGTGGAAATGATCGTGGTCAGTATTATGCAGGTTTGGGCTATTATGATGCAGATGGTGTCATCAAGAACACATTCTATAAGCGATACAGTTTTGCTTTCACCGGCAGCTACAAGTTGAGTAAGTGGCTGGAGTCGAACTCCGTATTCAATTTCACACGTGCTAACTGGTTGAATGATGATCCGATGCTTAGCACCACGTATTTCCTCAATCGCGGTTTGGGTTACAAGTTTGTACGTTATTATACGGAAGATGGCACACCTTTGTACGGTACGGGCAATCCGACGTATAACGTGAATGTAAATCAGGGAAATTTTGACCGTGACTATCAGTCTGATAAGTTCTCGATGACCCAATCACTCACAGCCACTATTATTCCGGGGTTGACTGTAAAAGGTTCTATGAGCTGGTTCTACAATGAAGAATTTGATGAATCGTTCAACCGTGCTTATGTTTCCAATAATACAGGTGCTTTAGATCCTACGGGCAATTCTGGTGTGAATAGAACTTATAATACTAGTGCTCAGTTTCTTCGTTACTTAGACGAAACTTATAATGTTGTAGCCAACTTTAATCGCACGTTTGTCGATGCGCATACCGTAAATGTGATGATTGGTAGTGAATTGTACAAACGTCGTTATCGTGGATTTAGTGCCAGTGGTTACGGTGCTCCCACGGGCGACTTCCAAGACTTGGCTTTGACGCAGAACGATGCTGACGTGCAATCTCGTTCAACCGATTCATGGCACAATAAGGAGGCTCTTCTTTCCTATTTTGCACGTGCAGAGTATGATTATAAAAACAAGTACCTGATTGCGGCTACGTTCCGTCGGGATGGTTATTCACGTTTGGTTAATAACAAATGGGGTAACTTCCCCGGTGTATCTGCTGGCTGGGTGTTTACTGAAGAAGATTTTTGGAAAAAACTGAATATGGAATGGGTCAACTACGGTAAGTTGCGCGGTTCGTTTGGCTTAAACGCTACTATTAATTCCAACTATCTAGGCTACTACACCCTTCAAGGGGCTTATAGTGCCTACATGTACAATGGTAACTATGGCTATCGGATCAGTTCGTTGCCCAATCCAGATTTGAAATGGGAACGTACACGTACTGGTGAAGTGGGGCTCGATTTGGGTTTTCTCGGTAATCGTTTCAATCTTAGTTTGACATACTACAACCGTTTGACCATGGATAAATACTCTTCATTGTCGTTGCCGCAAACTACAGGTTTCTCGTCCGTAACTTACAATAACGGTTCATACCGTAACGAGGGGCTTGAAATAGACTTTAACTCAACGTTGCTGCGTACCCGTGACTTCTCGTGGTCGTTTAATCTTAACGCTACTTATAATAAGAATACGATTGTGTCCTTGCCGGAAAACGGTTTGCCTAACAACCGTCAAGGTGGTACTGAAGTCTATACAGGAAATGGGACCGAGACTCACTATATCGGCGGTTATCAGGAGGGGCAGTCACCAGGCAGTATCATTGGTTACGGCGTTGTGAAGATGGTACGCACACAGGCGGAAGTTGATGCATTGGGTGACTATATCGATATTGGTGGAAGTTACGGTGTAGGTGTGTATGCAACAGAAGCTGGGCGCCAACGTCTTTTAAAATTAGGTTATACTAATAACGTACAGCTGATGCCTGGCGACTTTGTATATGAAGACCGCAACGGTGACAATAAGGTTGAAGCTCAAGATCGTAAAGTGCTCGGGAACTTGATACCTAAGTGGACTGGCGGTTTCAACACTACATTGAAGTGGAAAAATCTTCAGTTATATGCCCGCTTCGATATGGGTTTTGGCTTTCAAGTTTACGAATCTAACGTAGCTTTCTGGTTGGGTGAAGGTCAGGGAGCCATGGCATTCAACGATGCGGTTCGTGACACATGGACGCCTGACAATCCTGATGCAAAATACCCCCGTGTAGTTTGGGCTTCGCAGTATGGAACGGATAATTACATCCGTACCAATTCTTTCTTTACCCAAAGCGGTAACTATTTGGCTTGCCGTGAATTACAGTTGTCCTACACTTTGCCAACTGACATCTGCAAGAAGTTTTTCTGTCAAGGTATGACTGTATCTATTACGGGGCAGAACTTGGGTTACATCAAGTCGTGCACTATTCCTTTGCCCGACAACACAACTTATACTTCGGGTAACACGGCTGGTAACGGTGGTACATACAACGTGCCACGCACGCTGCTCTTTGGCCTAAATCTATCCTTCTAATTATCATTTTGTTTACATATAAATGGACTATACCAATATGAAAAAGTATTTTAAATCATTAATACTGGGCGTCTTTATCGGAACCGGCTGTATGTCGACAACTTCATGCGAGGGTGTACTTGATTTGACTCCTGAGGACTGGTTCAGTGCCTATTCTTTCTGGCAGACAGAATCTGAATACGAGGGTTTTGTTTCCGCCTTATCTAACCAGTTCCGTGCGAATTACCCAGCTAACATTCTGTTTTACGCTGGCGAGCTACGTGCAGGGACATTAGAATTGACCACTATCGACGGTTCTGGTATCTTGAATCAGGCCTACATACAGAATATTTATGATGAGTCTACAAACTATCAGTTCAGCAACTTTGGTGGTTATTATGGATTTATCGCCAATCTTAACGAATTGATATATAGATGCGATAATGCAGGAACTGTTCTTTCGGATAACGTAAAGAACGGCCTTCTGGGTATTGCCTACGGCTGGCGTGCTTATGCCTATTTTCAGATGTATCGTATGTATGGCGGAGTTGTATTACGTTTGACGCCTGATGTGGTGCTGGGTCAATACAATCCCATTGAGCTTTATAAGGGAAGAGCTACGGCTGAAGAGACTTTGACACAGATTAAGCAGGACATTCAGATGTCACTAGACTACTTCAATAAGAGTACCTATGTGATTAATAGTAACACACCGGATTATTATTGGTCTAAAGCAGCCACCGAAATGTTGGCAGGCGAAGTATATCTGTGGTCGGGTAAGGTGGCCACGGGTAACCATGAAGCTGCACCTGCCGATGTAGCTACGGCTGCCGGATATTTCGAGAACATCATTAATAACTATGGTTATGAATTGCAAGACAATTATTTTGACATTTGGACTATACCGCATAACTCCGAGTCAATCTATAGTATCTGTTACTCTGATGAGAACGATGGTGTCTATTACACCTATCCATCGAACTACTTCCTATGGGCTAGAACGACAGGTTCTTCCTATCAGAATTATTGGAGTACGCACGATAGGGAAGGCTGGGGGCATGTAGAAGGAGTAGCCAACCGTTTCGGTCGTTGGTATAATCCTGCTGCTACGGAGGACGTAGAGCGGGAGACTGATGTCACTATCTGGGGAATTAGCAGTTTTGGTCCAATGCGTTATACTTATAAAAATTCCCTTTACTATCAATTCGATAAGGCAGATTCTCGTATCGACATGTTCTACCCGCAGTGGTATTTGAGAGAGGAGGATATGGAGAATAACGTACGCTACATTGCGGATTTTGACCCGACACAGTTCGAACTAGCAGGTACTTTTGTCTGTAAGTTTCGTCCTAAGATAATTTCGTCGAGTATTTACTATACGTTTGCAAATGACATGCCTATTTATCGTTTGGCTTTAGCTTACCTTTATGCGGCCGAGTGCGCCAACTATGCTGGTGATAATGACGGTGTAGAAAAATACATCAACGCCGTCCGTGAGCGAGCTTATGGTGAGAATTGGGATTCCGCAATGTATGGTTACAAGGCTGGAAGTTTTCTCGAGAATGAAAATGCCATTATGCGTGAAAAGGATAAAGAGTTTGTACTGGAAGGGCAGCGCTGGTGGGATTTACGTCGTCTGACTACCGTGAAAAACGGTACGCAGAAGGATCATTTTGTGTTCCAGCCGCAAGGTTGTGTGGGTTACGGACTAGATACTACCACTAATCCGTGGATGGTTGATATCTATGGAAACTTGGTTGAAACCGATGTGCCAGTGTTGAACGGAACCACGCAAGACGAGCACCTGTTGCTATGGCCGATAGATGCTGGAGTAATAGCTTCCGATCCTGAACTTGCTGACCAACAGAATCCTGGCTATTAATTAAGCGATTAGATAAAAAGGACAAGTAGCCTTTGTATAACACATTGAGTTTTCTTAGGTATTAGTTTTTTTGAAGAGGATACGTTGTCTTAAATGATAGCGTATCTTTCTTTTTTAAACTTTCTATCTTTCTATCAGAAATAGTGTAATTTGATAAGGAAGATACTACTTCGTCTGACTTTTCCATTAAGTAATTCTTGTTGTAATCCTGCAGTGGTGTGGCTGTATTGACTAATTGTTTCTTTGAAAAGAACTCCGTCATTGACATGAATTGTATCAATGACGGACTACAATTTTTTTGATTTTTGTCGAATTCATATTAAAACTAAAATAATGAAAAAGAAAAGCATATTTATCCTGTTGTGCTGCTTTTTAATGGGTATTGGCAGCTATGCTTCTACCAATAAGGATCAGAAAATTAAAGTAGCTTGCATCGGTAACAGCATCACGTATGGCTTAGGTACCGAGAATCCTGCTGTCGATTCTTACCCGGCACAACTACAGATTATGCTGGGGGGGCGCTATAAAGTAGGTAATTTTGGTAAGTCGGGAGCTACATTGCTGAACAAAGGACATCGGCCTTACATGGAGCAGAAAGAATTCCGTGAAGCCATGGACTTTGCTGGAGATATCGTTGTTATTCACCTTGGTATTAACGATACTGATCCGCGTGACTGGCCCAATT
>CATXSD010000025.1 GCA_958402075.1 Mediterranea massiliensis
TTATCGGCTGAAAAACAGCCGATAAAATCGTCGTGGCGGAAAATAGTATGGTTACGAATTTGTTGATCGACATGTTCAAAATGTAAAAATCTGATTTGTTATAATGTTTGATGATAATCGTTTTTCATGAGTGATATACAACAGAATAATAAAAGAATAGCAAAGAATACATTACTGCTTTATATAAGGATGCTTCTATTGATGCTTATTAGTCTCTATACTTCAAGGGTTATATTAAATACTCTTGGTGTTGTAGATTATGGCATATATAATGTAGTTGGTGGCATTATTGTAATGTTTAGCTTTCTTTCTGGTTCTCTTAGTGCTGCTTCATCACGATTTATTACATACGATTTGGGTAGAGGTGATATATTCATGATGAAGAAAACGTTTGGAAATATAGTTGCTATCCATATATTATTAGCTATGCTAATATTAATTTTAGGAGAAACTATAGGCTTATGGTTTGTGATGCATAAACTTCAAATTCCCGAAAACAGAATGGTCGCAGCATTATGGGTGTATCAGTTTTCAATATTTTCTTTTGTGCTTAATATCGTCAGTATACCATACAATGCAGCCATTATCGCGCATGAGCAAATGACGGTTTTTGCTTATATTTCGATTGTAGATGCCATTGTTAAATTATTAATAGTCTATCTACTCGTTGTAATACCATATGATAAACTTATTATGTATGCATTTCTGTTTTTCTGCGTTCAGGTTTTAGATGGAATAGTTTATGGAGTATATAGTATTAGGCATTTTGCAGAAACAAAATCAAAAATTATACTTGATAAGCAACAATTTAAAAAAATACTTAGTTTTTCTATTTGGACGATGAATGGATGTTTGGCAGTTGTCGGATATACTCAGGGTATAAATATTTTATTGAATATCTTCTTTGGCCCATCCGTTAATGCGGCTAGAGGTGTTGCGGTTCAGGTACAATCGGTTGTTCAGAATTTTTGTAATAATTTTCAGATGGCATTAAATCCACAGATTACAAAAAGTTATGCTCAAAATGATTTGAAATATATGCAGCAATTGCTAAAAGTAAGTTCCAAGTTTTCATTTTTTTTGTTATATATTATATCATTGCCACTTATGTTGGAAGCGCCTTTAGTTTTGAAATGGTGGTTAGGTATAGTACCGGAGTATACTGTTAGCTTTCTTAGATTAATTTTATGTGCAACTATGTTGGTTGCATTGTCACGTCCTTTGGTTACATCTGTTCATGCAACAGGTAGGATTAGAAAATTTCAGCTCATAGAGGGAACTATGCTTTTATGTATAGTTCCAATTGCTTATGTACTATTAAAATTTTGGCACATATCTCCAGAATATGTTTTTTTCATACATATAATGGTAGAGTTATTAACTCAATATGCGCGTATAAAAATAGTTCTACCTATGATTTCAATGCAGATTGTTGATTATATAAAAGATGTATTATTCCCTATATTGAAAGTTCTAGTTGTAAGTCTTATATTCCCATTAATAGTATATAATTTTCTAATTCAATCTATTGGATCTTTTTTTATTGTTTGCGTAGTGTCTGTTTTAAGCGTTCTAATCAGCGTTTATTTTTGGGGGTGTTCAATTTCAGAAAGAAATTATATTGTTGAAAAAATAAAATTGTTAAAAAAATATGGGGCGTCCTAAAATTTCTATTATTGTTCCGGTTTATAATGTAGAGAAGTATTTATCCCAATGCATAGATAGTATACTGATGCAAACATATGGGGATTATGAATTGTTATTGATAAACGATGGTAGTAAGGACGCATCAGGACGTATTTGTGATGAATATGCGAGGAAGGATGATCGTGTGATAGTTTTTCATAAAACAAATGGAGGGGTTAGTTCGGCACGTAACTTTGGTATTTGTCAAGCGAAAGGTGATTGGATTAGTTTTGTAGATTCAGACGATTGGGTAGAAAAAGAATGCTATTCCTCTTTGATGGATGATGATGAGGTTGCTGATTTAACATATTTTGGATGTTGTTGTTGCTACATAGATGGTAGCCGCACGACATTTTCTCCATGCAATTTTTTTTCCACTGATAAAGATTCTATAGAAAAGCAACTTAGTTGGTTGAAATGTAATTACCAAAATTTTGAGTATTTGGGCTATACGTGGAATAAATTGTTTAAAAAGGATTTGATTGATAAATATAATATTCGCTTTGTTGAGGATTTAGCAATGCGGGAAGATGAACTATTTACGCTTTCATATGCGAGGTATATTGGTTCTTTACGTGTAAAGTCTTCCGTGTTGTACAATTATCGTGTGTTATTTTCTGGATTGACTTACTCGATAAAACCTGCTAAAAGCTATTTGTCTTTGTCGAATAAATTATTAGATATCTTATCGTTTTATGATGATAGTAATTTATTATTGCTGGAGAAAAAGGCTATTCTATCTTATTGTTTTATGTCTGCAATTCGAGAAAGAGCGTGGTCGAAAGAATGGCTTGTTTCTGTTAAAACCTTTGTGTCGTTTGGATGCAACTTCAAATTTGACTATAAATGCATGCCTATAAAATTTGCAATCATATTTTATTTTAGATGTAAGCTGTGGCAATATTGCTTAACTATATTATTAACAATTCTGAGTAAACGAAGAATGAATAATGAAGCATTTTGATTATCTGATTGTTGGTTCCGGCTTGTACGGAGCCACTTTTGCCCATCTCGCCCATAAAAAAGGTAAGAAGTGTTTGGTGATAGACAAACGTCCGCATTTAGGTGGAAATATCTATTGCGAAAACGTCGAAGGTATTAATATCCATAAGTATGGTGCGCATATTTTCCATACTTCCAATAAACAGGTTTGGGATTTTGTTAACACCATTGTGGAATTCAATCGCTATACTAATTCGCCGGTGGCGAACTATCAAGGCAAGCTTTACAATCTGCCTTTCAATATGAATACTTTTTATCAGATGTGGGGTGTCACTACACCGGCTGAAGCGATGGCAAAGATAGAAGAGCAGAAAGCAGCGGTTGTCGCAAAAATGAAGGCTGACGGAGTAGTCGAACCTCGCAATTTGGAAGAACAGGCCAAGATGTTGATTGGTGAAGATATATATGAGCGGTTGATTAAAGGTTATACGGAAAAACAGTGGGGCCGTAAGTGTACCGAGCTACCTGCTTTCATTATTAAACGCTTACCAGTCAGATTCGTTTTTGACAATAACTATTTCAATGACAAATACCAAGGCATACCTATTGGTGGATACAATAAACTAATTGATGGTTTACTAGCTGGCATTGAGACAAAGATAAATGTGGATTTTTTTAAAAATCGTACATATTGGGAAAATATTGCTGAAAAAATTGTTTTTACAGGTAAGATAGATGAATATTACGACTACCGTTTTGGCAAACTGGAATATCGAACTGTACGATTTGAGGAAGAAATACTTGATATACCAAATTATCAAGGGAACGCGGTCGTAAACTATACTGAACGTAAAGTACCTTATACACGTATTATTGAGCACAAACATTTTGAGATGTTTGGTCAGGAAGTTTATGATTATCACAAAACAGTTATTTCCAAAGAATATTCTACAGAATGGGTAGAAGGTATGGAGCCGTACTATCCTGTTAATGATGAACGGAATAACTGTTTGTATCAGCAATATAAACAGTTTGCTGATAAGGAGGAGAAGGTAATATTCGGTGGCCGATTGGCGGAGTATAGATATTATGATATGGCACCGATAGTGGAGAAAGTGATGAATGCATTTCGGCTAGTTTAAGAATCTATCTTTTTTAAATAGGTGTTGTTATGGATTATACAAAAAAAGTAGCTATCGTAGTTGTTACATACAATAGATTATCTTTATTGAAAGAATGCATTACTTCTTTACGGAAACAAACTTATACAAATTTTGATATTATAGTTGTAAATAATGGCTCAACTGACAATACTCTTTCTTGGTTAAATGAGCAAAGTGATATAATAACTATTACGCAAGAGAACTTGGGAGGTGCAGGAGGTTTTTTTACCGGAATGAAATATGTGGCAGAGCAGCATTATGACTATTGTTGGGTAATGGATGATGACGTAATCTGCTCACCAGAAGCACTGGATGAGCTTTTAGAGGCTTATTGTAGGAAGGAAAAGATTGGTTTTGTATGCAGTAGAGTTAAGGGAATAGATGGAGAACCGATGAATGTCCCGACCGTGGACAATCGCCCGTCATCTAACGGATATCCTTGTTATCATGAGTTAACTGATTACGGTATGATTAAGATTGTAGATGCGACTTTTGTATCAGTTTTGTTTAGTATTGCAACAATAAAAGAAATGGGTTTACCATACAAAGAATATTTCATTTGGGGTGACGATACCGAATATACTTCACGAATTTCATCCAAGTATGATTGTTTTATGGCCTGTCGTAGTGTAGTGGTACATAAGAGAAAGATTCAACGCTCCTTGTCCTTTTATACAGAAACTGATCCCAATAGATTGAATTTCTATTTTTATCAGATCAGAAATAACGGTCACATTGCTTTAATTTATAAAAATTGGAAAGGAAAATTCAAATGGATAGTATCATCTTTTTTAATGTTTGCAAAGCTGATAGTGCATTTTGATGTAAAACGTTTAAGAATTTTCTTCAAGGCAATATTCTCTCTTGTGAATTTTCATCCTGTTGTTGTTTATCCTGAAAAGGATTGATGTTTTTTGTTATTGATTAATTAAGAAATAGTTATAATATGAATTCAATAAAAATTTGTGTAATCGGTCTTGGTTATGTAGGCCTTCCTTTGGCTCGTCTTTTTTCAACAAAGTTTCAAACTATCGGTTTTGATATGAATCAAAGTCGGGTTGATGCACTGAATGCAGGACATGATGCGACTCTGGAAGTGGATGATAATTTGTTACAAGAGGCAATCCATAAGCATGGCTTCCGTTGCACAACTAATCTGGACGAGATTAAAGATTACAATTTTTATGTGGTTGCTGTTCCTACACCGGTAGATGAGAATAATCGTCCCGACCTTCGTCCACTTTGGGGAGCCAGTGAAACGGTTGGTAAAGTTATATCAAAAGGAGATATTGTTGTGTATGAATCAACTGTATATCCGGGCGTAACAGAGGAAGAATGTTTACCTGTAGTGGAGAGGGTAAGTGGTTTAAAATTTAATGTAGATTTTTATGCGGGCTACTCACCAGAACGTATTAATCCGGGTGATAAGGAACATACGGTTGAGAAAATCAAAAAAGTTACTTCTGGATCTACGCCTGAGATTGCGGATATTGTGGATTGTGTGTATAATACTGTTCTTGTAAATGGAACGCATAAAGCCCCATCCATTAAAGTGGCAGAGGCTTCCAAAATCATAGAAAATTCGCAGCGTGATGTGAATATTGCTTTTATGAATGAATTGGCTAAAATATTCAATGCAATGGGAATTGATACCAATGACGTTATTGAAGCGGCTTCCTCCAAATGGAATTTCGTTAAACTAAAACCGGGTCTTGTTGGTGGGCATTGTATTTCTGTTGACCCTTATTATTTGATTCAGAAGGCACAAGTGTATGGGGTATTACCGCGCGTAATGTTTGCTGCTCGTCGATTGAATGATGGCATGGGAGAATATGTGGCTCATCAACTTATAAAGTTAATGAATAAGAAAGGAGTATTAGTAAAAGATGCTAATATCCTTTTGCTGGGTATTACATTTAAAGAGAATTGTCCGGATATACGTAATACTAAGGTTGTGGATATTTATACTACGTTGAATGAATACACCAATAATATAACTGTATATGATCCGTGGGCAGATGCTGCTCATGTAAAGTATGAATATGGAATTGAAATCACAACAATGGGACTGGGTGGATTGAAAGGTAAATTTGATGCAGTTGTATTGTGTGTGGCCCATGATGAATTTAAAGGTGTTGATATAAGGAAGTTTTTGAAAGATGAAAATGGTGTGGTATATGATGTGAAAGGCATATTGGATCGAAATATGATTGATGGAAGATTATAAGAATGTGTTGATGATTTTATATAGTTACTTATAATATGAAAGAACGGTCTTATAAAATATCCGTAGTTGTTCCGGTTTATAAGGTAGAGGCTTTTTTACCTGCGTGTATCGAGAGTATTTTGGCTCAAAGCTTGGATGATTTTGAATTGATATTGGTAGATGATGGTAGTCCTGATGAAAGTGGAAAGATATGTGATGAATATGCTAAAAAGGATAACAGAATAACTGTTATACATAATATAAATCAAGGTGTGGCAGCTGCAAGGAATTGTGGAGTAATGAACTCATCTGGAGATTGGATAACCTTCGTCGATTCAGATGATACATTACCCATAAATGCGTTAGAAATCTTATACAATAGTACATTATTAAGTGATTGCGGCATTGCTGTGGGGTACTGGGACAGTCGTGTACCAATTTCTAAGAATGAAATAATTTCTGCAGATTGTTATAGAAAAGAAAGTATTACGGGATCATCAAGGATAATTCCTGGTTTAACAGGAAAACTATATCACCATAGATTGTTTAAGGACAAAAATGTAATAAAGATTCCAAGAGAAATCATTCAGGGACAAGATATGTTGGCCAATATAAAATTATCAGTTTCTAATGAAAAGAATGTGATATTGATTCCTCACACAGTGTATATTTATCGGCAGAATCCAGATTCACGTATGCATACTTTTGTTCCAACGATTGAGTATGTGGAGCATTTTCATGAATTACTTCGAAGCTATATGTCAGATGAGTATAGAATTGCATATCGCTCTGAACTCGTTAGGTCAAGGATTGCATCTTTAGGGTTTATAACCAAAATGACTTCTAATATTAAATGGGTGGATACTCAATATTTCCGGACAGTAAAAAGGGATGCCAAAGGAATAAGTTTAAATTTTAAAGAAAGCTTATTGTTATCAGCTCCCTTTTTATATTTTATAGTATATAGACTATATAGATTATTGAAAAGCTGAATCCATTTTATGCTCTGATATCGTAACTTATGACGAGCTTTAAAATAAAATATAGCGAGATAGGACCTTTGCTATTCATGGCAATGTGTGTTATATTGTATGCTATCCCAGATGATATTCAACTCCCATTCCGGCTATTGGTATTCATGGGATTAATAGGGACTTATCTAAAGGTAAACAAACATAGCATGCCTCTTGTCCAATTTCTTATAGTAATTGTGGCAGGTTTTATTGTTTTGCACAAAATTTTTATCAGCACCTTTGATACTTCCTTATTGATGGTTTTTTTATCTATTATTCCGATTATGAATATAGATACTTATACTTCATTTTCACAGAAACAAATACGTGTACTCAAATATATCATATATTTTTTGTGTTTTACAATTGTTGGTCAATTATTAATATATCGATATGAAGGGCGTCCAAATTTGAGCTATGAAATCAATCAATCTGGATCTTATTTGTTTTTGTTTTTTCTTTTATGCGATTTGTTAAAAATAAGGCTGGGAAAACTATTGGTGATTTGTGCTTCCTTCCTTTTATTAAGCCGTTTATTGATATTAGCTATTGCTACATTTTATATCATAACTATTGTCAATAGATGTTTTCCGAAAATATTACAATGGCTTACATATACCAAATTGATTTTATTGGCTAATACTTGTATTGTATTATTCTCTTTTGTTTTTTTACTTATATTTGCTCGAGATGAAATAAGCTCTACTGCAGATGATGTTTCGCGATTGACAAATGTTGTTGATACTTCTAATTTTATAAGGTTTAAAATTAATACTGACATTATCTTAGGACTGTTTTCTGGGGATCCTGATTTATTATATAAAGGTTATGGTGATATAACAGCGAATCCCAAGTATCTAGAGACTAGATTATTGATGCCTCACAATGAGTTGATAAAAGCTATTGCTCAATTCGGACTATTGGTTACCATTTTCTTTTTTCTTGTGTCAAGAAAATACATATCTCAATATGTGAATAGTAAAACAATATCATATTTTATTCCTATTGTGCTATATACTTTGATATTGTGGGTGAGATTTACTATTATTCCAAGTTTCGAAATGATTTTTATACTTTTCATATTAAAGTTGAAGTCTGATGAAAATTGTCTTTATTATAACTGACATTACAAACTGTGCTGGCACGGAAAGAGTTGTAACAGGAGTCGCTAATTATTTAGCGTCTCTTTCTTATGATGTGTCAATAGTAAGTCTTTCTAGTAAACAGGGAAAAGCATATTTCCCTTTGAATGATAAAATAAAAATATCTCATTTAAATTCGTATGCTTATGTAAATAAAGGATTGCTTTCCAGAATATGGGGTAGAATATCATCTGTATATAAATTCTATACGACGATGCGCAATGTCCAAGCAGATATTTATATTGGAACGAGTGTAAATACGAATGTTTTGTCTTTACTGTTCTGTCCAACAAACAAGGTGATAGGTTGCGAACATTTTTCGGCCATTGCTCCGATGAATCCCATATTGCGGAAGTTCAGAAATCTAATATATAAGAAATTGGCGAGGTTAATCGTATTGACAAAGCATGCACATGATTATTATACCCAATTGGGTGTTAAGGTCGAGGTGATTCCAAACTCTGTTGCTTTTAAAAATTCTTCAGATTTATCGGTTAAAAGCAAAATCGCATTGGCTGTTGGACGTCATAGTCAGGAAAAAGGGTTTGACAGGTTACTATCAATTTGGAAAGAGGTAGAGAAGGTTCGGACGGATTGGGAATTGCTGATAATAGGAGAAGGTGATTTATATGAGTATAATCAGAATGTAGCAAAAACATTAGGACTTAAAACAGTTCGTTTCTTACCATTTCAAAAGAATGTTCAGCCGTATTATCAAAGAGCTTCTCTCTACCTTATGACTTCTCTGTATGAATCGCTACCAATGGTTTTGATAGAAGCTAAAATGTGTGGATGTGTATGTGTATCTTATAATTGCAAAACCGGCCCGGCAGAAATTATAAAGAATGAGGAAGATGGTTGTCTTATACCAGAAGGAAATCTAAATTTGTTTGTTGAAAAGGTTCTGAATTTGATGGATGACCAAGTAATGATGGAACGAATGGGGGCGAAGGCTATGATAAATGCTGAAGATTATTCTCCGGATAGAATTTTACCTAAATGGGAGACTTTAGTTAAAGATGTCTATAAAAACAGTAGAAAATAGTGTCGCATGCAGCTTAAATCTGAAAATATTTTGTTGATTGAAGGTCGGCGGACGGTTGGTGGTGGGCAAATAATGAGCTATCGAATCGCGAAAATATTATCTAAGTATTATAACTTATCAGTAATCATCCCAGATGGTGAATGTCCAGTACGTGACTTGTTTAAAGACTTCCCAACATATTCTTACCCAATGTATGAGTATCGGAAAGGTAAAAAAAATATATGTGATATTTTTAAATTTGTTACAAATATTCTTGCTGGCTATAGGCGTATAAAAGGATTGGTTGTAAATGAAAAGATTGGATTGTTATACGTGCAAGCCCCCTCTTTGATTCCTTTAGCAGCTTTAGTCGCAAGTTTTGCTAAAATCAAAGTAATCGTTCATCTTCATGTAGTTCATTTAGATAAGAAGACTCGGTTAATGCTAAATTGGTGCTTGCGGTTGAAGTGCGTAAAAAGAATTATAGGAGTATCAAATTATACATTGGAACAGTTATCTCAAAATAATCGAAAAAAAGGAATAGTTCTTTATAATTGTATTGATAGTGATGGGGGGCAAATAAAGAACTTGAATGAGGAGAGAAAACCTGTTGTCGCGATTATTGGAGATGTAATGAGGGCTAAAGGCCATCATGTTTTATTTGAGGCTTTAGATAAATTAGAATGCAATCTTGAGGTGCTAGTTGTAGGGCGTATTGTGGAACAAGAATATTATGAAGAATTAGTAAAATCACCCCATCAATTCTCTTATAACTTTGTTGGATATGTCAATAACGTGAATGAATATTTAAATAGAATTGATTTGACGGTAATTCCTTCGATTTCTTCCTTTGAAACTTTTTCTCTTTCGATGGTGGAGAGTTGGAGTAGGGGAATACCCACTATTGCCAGTAGATTAGGAGGAATAGAGGAATTAGTTATGTCGTTGTTACCGCAACATGCAGGTAGAATGCTTTTTACTCCTAATAATAGCAATGAATTAGAAAAACGGATTTCTATGCTTTTGTTTAATCAAAAACTATATTGCGAAATCTCACATGATGTGTTGAATGTAGTTGCTTCACATTTTACAGAGGAAATTTTTGAAGATAAATTAGTGAAAATCTTACAATCTGTTTGAACGAGATATGAAAATCCTTCAATTAGGCAAATTTTATCCTATAATAGGTGGAATCGAGAAAGTTATGTATGATATTGTGGAAGGTATGTCAGAACGTATAGATATGTGCTGTGACATGCTTTGCGCATCTAAAAATAGGCATGGGGAAGTCGTAAGGATAAATCGTGCAAAAATTATGTGTACACCAACATGGATGAAAGCTTTTGCTACAATGATTTCTCCCAAAATGATAATCAAGCTGCGTCAGATAAAGAATGATTATGATATTATACAAATTCATCATCCAGACCCTATGGCGGCATTGGCTTTATGGTTGTCAGGTTATAAAGGTAAGGTAATATTGCATTGGCATTCGGATATATTGAAACAGAAGATTGCGTTGCACTTTTATAAACCTTTGCAGGATTGGTTGATAAAACGCGCAGATGTAATTGTGGGAACCACGCCGAAATATTTGGAAGCTTCCCCTTTCTTGCAGGACAAGTCTTTGAAAAAGATATGCGTACCTATTGGAATAGAAGCAGTACATTATGATGCCGTAAAGGCGAAGCATTTACGTGACCGTTATAAAGAAAAAAAACTGATTTTTTCGTTAGGGCGTTTGGTGGAATATAAAGGATATGAGTATTTAGTGGATGCCGCTCGATATTTGCCTGATGATTATTTGGTTTTAATAGGTGGTAGTGGCCCTTTGAAGGAGTCTTTGGAAAACAAAATAGCACAAAATGCTTTGCAGGGAAAAGTACAATTGTTAGGGAGGGTCTCAGATGAAGATTTACCGACATATTATGCTGCATGTGATGTGTACGTGATGAGCTCTATTTGGAAAACTGAGGCTTTCGGAATCGTTCAGATTGAGGCGATGTCGTGCGGGAAGCCTGTGGTTGCTACTAAAATTCCTGGCTCTGGGGTTGATTGGGTGAATGAAGATGGAGTGTCAGGCATTAATGTAGAGCCTATGGATGGGAAAGCCATTGCAGATGCAGTGATACATATATTATCAGATGAAGAAAGATATGTAAAATTTTCCAAAGGTGCCAAGGAACGTTATGAAACATTCTTTCGGAAAAAGATGATGATTAACAGATTTAGTGATTTGTATAAATCGTTGGTATCTTGATCGTTCCGTTTTTGTGGGTGTTGAAGAGTGTTCACATGAAAGGGGAGATCTTAAAATTGGATATTTACGCAAATATGTTTTCAATTGTAATATCTTGTTATAATTCCAGTAAGTATATTCGATTGGCTATAGAATCCGTAATAAGTCAGACTTATCAGAATTGGGAATTGTTAGTAGTGGATGATTGTTCGACGGATGACTCAGCTCAGATTATAAATTGTATGGCTAAAACAGATGAAAGAATTAAGTACTTCAAAACGATTAGCCATTCTGGCTCTCCTGTTTTACCACGAAATGTTGGGGTCGAACATGCAAAAGGAAGATATATTGCTTTTTTAGATAGTGATGATATGTGGTTGCCGAATAAGTTGGAAAGGCAATCTAACATGTTTGAACGATATAATGATATGGCCATTTGTTTTGCATATTATGAGAAAATAGGGGAAATGGGGGAACGAAATAATCGGATTGTGAAATCTCCTGTTAAAGTTGCTTATGAAAATTTGTTGAAGGGAAATGTAATAGGAGGATTGACTGCGGTTTATGACACGGAAAAGGTGGGAAAGGTGTTTTTCAAAAATCATTCGCACGAGGATTACATCTTATGGCTGGACATTCTTAAACAAGGGTATGTAGCCAGAAATACGAATACGGTGGAGGCTTTGTATCGAGTTCGCGGGAATTCCGTGTCATCCAATAAACTGAAAACCCTGTCCTGGCAATGGGATATTTATCGGAATGTGGAGAAAATTGGACTGTTCCGTTCCTGCTATTATTTTTTGAATTATGCCTATCGAGGGATTAAAAAGGCACTGATTTGATTGTCTTTGTGGATAGATTCAAATATTAGGTATCAGATATTAAATGTGAGGAATCGGGCGGAGCGGCTGAGAGGCGGCTTCACCCGATTTTTTGTTGGAAATTTACCTCTTATGATTGAAATAGATTGGACAGGGCGTATAGGGGGAGGATGTCTATCTTATCCAATTTGCCGAAGTTTTCCAAAGAAGTACGGATGCCGTATCCGAGGTTTTTGTCGCTCATGAACTGGTACATGCTTTTCATGGAACCGCTGGTGCCGGCCTTGACTTCTATCGGTACAATATTCATGTCCTTGACAATGACATAATCGACTTCCGCCTGTGCTCCGCGTGAAAGGTTCTGCCAATAGTACAGGTCGTGACGCTGGGTAGGAGTATTGTATTTGAGCATTTCCAATCCAGCTACCATTTCGGTAACATGTCCTTTGTTGACTAAGTCGGATGCGGTACTGACCAAAATGAATCGGGACATCTCGGACGGGCCGCTTGTGTTTTCCAGTCCTAACAGACGTAACAAGAGCCCGCTGTCCAGAAACAGATACTTTACAAACTTTTCGTTTGTCTCGGCACCCAAGGGAACACCATTGGCTGCCGTATGGATGACTGGTCTGATGAGCCCGGCATCTTTCAGCAATTCCAATGCGGCTTTGATTTTCTCGCTGCGGTAGTTGCCCTGCACTTGACTGAAAACGAACTTGCTGCCTATCTGCAAGGCGACGCTGCGAAGGGTCTGGCGAAGCAACATTGGGTCTGCCTTGGTCTCGTATTTGGAGAAATCGTCTTCGTAGGCGAGCATGATGTCGTCTTGTACCTGCTGGCATTTCAGATAGTCTCCCGTTTCTACCCACTGGGTGACGGCTTCGGGCATCCCGCCTACCATCAGGTAGCTGCGGAATGTTTCCACCAGTTTGCCATGCAAGGCTTCGAACAGGGGATTGTCGGGCGAAGCACTTTGTTTGGCATCTGCCCAGCCTGTATGGCCTGTCGCTACCAGGAATTCGTCGAAGGACATGGGGTACATGAACAGTGAACGTACCCGGCCCACTCCGAAAGAGGACATTTTTTTCAAGGCAAACTCGAGTAATGAACCGGCGGCTATCACATGGAGTTCCGGATAGTCTTCATAGAAAAACCACAAACTATGTATAGCCTCGGGGCACGCCTGAATCTCGTCCAAAAATAATAGGGTTTTTCCGGGAATGATGGGAGTGCCATAAAAGGCGGACAGACGGGAAGCAATGTCTTGCGGCTTGAGGTTGCCTGCAAATATGGACATGATTTCCCGATCTCTCTCGAAGTTTACCTCGACAAAATGGGTGAAGGCTTTCCCCAGTTGGCGTACGGCGGAGGACTTTCCTACTTGTCTTGCTCCACGAAGCAGCAAGGGCTTATGCCTTTTTTCGTTTTTCCATTCTAACAGGTACTTGTCAATGGCTCTTGGATAATATTCTTTCTTCATACAGTATCTTCCCTTTTCGGGGCAAAGATAATGCTTTTTGTAAAAAGTCAGATATGAAACGGGCTGTTTTCTGTAAAAAGTCAGATATAATATAACTGTAAATTTGTGAAAAATCAGAGATGGAAGTATTGAATATTAAGCATCAAGTATTGTGAAAAGTCGGGCGAAGCAGCGACAGGGCGGCTTCGTCCGATTTTTTGTTTGCGGAGGTTTGGGTATGTCGGGGGGATTGCCTAACTTTGTATAAATAACGCAAATGGAGAACCTTAAGAACGATTAGATATGAAGGGTATTGTATTGGCGGGAGGAACAGGGACACGCCTGTATCCCATCACCAAGGGAGTGAGCAAGCAGCTGATTCCCATTTTCGACAAACCGATGATCTATTACCCCATCTCGGTGCTGATGCTGGCGGGTATCCGCGAGATTCTGATTATCTCGACTCCGCAGGACTTGCCGGGATTCAAACGCCTTTTGGGCGACGGCTCGGACTTCGGCGTACGCTTTGAATACGCGGAACAACCGAGTCCGGACGGGCTGGCGCAGGCGTTCATCATCGGGGCGGACTTTATCGGGGACGATGCGGTGTGCCTGGTATTGGGCGACAACATCTTCCACGGCAACGGGCTGAGCGCGATGCTGAAGGAGGCGGTGCGCACGGCGGAAGAGGAGAAGAAGGCGACGGTGTTCGGCTACTGGGTGAGTGATCCGGAACGCTACGGCGTGGCGGAGTTTGACAAGCAGGGCAATTGCCTTTCCATCGAGGAGAAACCGAAGCAGCCGAAGTCGAACTACGCGGTAGTGGGCTTGTATTTCTATCCGAACAAGGTGGTGAACATCGCAAAGCACATCAAGCCGTCGGCCCGCGGGGAGCTGGAAATCACTACCGTGAATCAGGAATTCCTGCAAGACGGGGAGCTGAAGGTGCAGACCCTGGGCCGCGGCTTTGCCTGGCTGGATACGGGTACGCACGACTCGCTGAGCGAGGCTTCGACGTTCATTGAGGTAATCGAGAAACGGCAGGGCCTGAAGGTGGCGTGTCTGGAAGGTATTGCTTTCCGCCAGGGCTGGATAACGGCTGACAAAATGCGCGAGCTGGCACAGCCGATGCTGAAGAACCAGTACGGGCAGTACCTGCTGCAGGTCGTGAACGAGGTGGAACGCACCGGAAAAGCCAATCTTTAAAGAACGGTGAGCGGTTAGTGGTTAGTGATGGTATGCTAACCGTTAACCGTTAACCACTAATCACTTTAACAATGGACGTAATAAAAACAAATATAGACGGCGTGGTGATTATCGAACCACGCATTTTCAGGGACGCGAGAGGATATTTCTTTGAATCGTTCTCACAACGGGAGTTTGATGAGAAGGTAAAGCCTGTGACTTTTGTACAGGACAACGAAAGCATGTCGAGCTACGGCGTGATGCGCGGGCTGCACTTTCAGCGACCGCCGTACACGCAGAGCAAGCTGGTGCGGTGCGTGAAGGGGGCGGTGCTGGACGTGGCGGTGGACATCCGCAAGGGCAGCCCCACGTACGGGCAGCACGTGGCGGTGGAGCTGACGGAAGAGAACCACCGGCAGTTCTTCATCCCGCAAGGGTTTGCCCATGGGTTTGCGGTGCTGAGCGAGACGGCGGTGTTTCAGTACAAGTGTGACAACTTCTATCATCCGGAAGCGGACGGGGGTATCAGCATCCTGGACGAGAGCCTGGGCATCGACTGGCGCATACCGACGGACAAGGCGATACTGAGCGAGAAGGATACGAAGCATCCGTTGCTGAAGGACTTTGAAACGCCGTTTGTCAAATATTAAATATTAAATATTAAATATTAAATATTTCTGTGATGGGGTAGGCTTGTCATGTTGGGCGGAACGGAGAAGGGCTCATTATAAATTTGCAGTGTCATTCCGCACTGGATGCGGGAACCATTTCCGGCTTTGTATATACTGGATCCCGGCTCAAGGCCGGGATGACAGGAGCGGATGAGATTCTTCGACAGGCTCAGGATGACAGAGTGTCGGATGAGATCCCTCGACCTTGCTCGGAATGACTAATGCGGATAAGATCCTTCGACAGGCTCAGGATGACAATTACTATCAATTTCAATTTGCAACTTTTAATTTTCAATTAAACGAAATGAAGATATTAGTGACCGGTGCCAACGGTCAGTTGGGCCGGGAAATACGCATTGTCAGCCAAAATACGGACTGGCATTGTATCTTTACAGATGTGGTGGAGGCGGAAGGCTTGGAAACGACGCTGCTCGACATCACCAATCTGGAAGCGGTACGCCGTATCGTACGGGAACAGGGCGTGCAGTGCATCGTGAACTGCGCGGCCTATACCAATGTGGACAAGGCGGAGAGCGACGAGGCTTTCTGCCGCGTGCTGAACGCAGACGCTCCCCTCAACCTGGCGCAGGCCATGAAGGAAGTGGGTGGGCTGCTGGTACATGTCTCTACGGACTACGTGTTCGGCGGAGACCCCTATAACACTCCCTGCAAGGAAGACCAGAAGGGTACGCCGACCGGAGCCTACGGACGCACCAAGCTGGAAGGCGAACAGAACATCCTGGCTGCGGGATGTGACTACGTGATTCTCCGTACGGCCTGGCTGTACAGCGAGTTCGGAAAGAATTTCGTGAAGACGATGCTGAACCTGACGGCCACCAAGCCCGAACTGAAGGTGGTGTTCGACCAGGCGGGCACACCGACGTATGCCTACGATCTGGCGCTGGCCATCCGTACCATACTGGAGGACTATACCCGGGAACAGCCGAAGCAGGGGTACAGCAAGAACGGCATCTATCACTTCAGCAACGAAGGGGTGTGCTCGTGGTATGACTTTACGAAGGTGATTGCCGCCCTGTCGGGACATACGGAATGCGATATCCAGCCCTGCCACAGCAACGAGTTCCCCAGTCCGGTTACCCGTCCGGCCTATTCGGTACTGGACAAGACCAGGGTCAAGGAGACTTTCGGCATCCGCATCCCTTACTGGATGGATTCGCTGAAGGTATGTCTGCAGAACATGCAGGCGCTGGGATAGGTATTAGGATTGTAAACTTGTAGTGTCATCCCGCACTTGATGCGGGAACCATATTCCGGCGTTGTGTATACAGGATCCCGGCTCAAGGCCGGGATGACTGATGCGGATGAGATCCTTCGACTGGTTCAGGATGACAGAAAAGGATGAGATCCTTCACTGCGTTCAGGATGACAGGAGCGGATGAGATCCTTCGACAGGCTCAGGATGACAGTTACTTTCATTTTCAATTTTCAACTTTCAATTTTCAATTAACATGTCAACATTTCAACGTACCATAGTAATCACCGGCGGAGCCGGTTTCATCGGTTCACATGTCGTAAGACTGTTTGTGAACAAGTATCCGGAGTATCGCATCATCAACCTGGACAAGCTGACGTATGCGGGCAATCTGGCCAATCTGAAAGATGTGGAAAACAAACCGAACTACAAGTTCGTGAAGATGGACATCTGCGACTTCGACGCCTTCTACCGCCTGATGCAGGAAGAGAAGGTGGACGGCATCATCCACCTGGCAGCGGAAAGCCACGTGGACCGCTCGATCAAGGACCCGTTCACCTTCGCACGGACGAACGTGATGGGGACGCTGAGCCTGCTGCAGGCAGCGAAGCTGTACTGGGAGAGCCTGCCGGAGAAGTATGAGGGCAAGCGGTTCTACCACATCTCGACGGATGAGGTGTATGGCGCGCTGGAGATGACGCATCCCGAAGGCATCGAGCCTCCGTTCACCACAAAGGCATCGTCGGGCAAGCATCACCTGGCCTACGGCAAGGAGTTCTTCTATGAGACGACGAAGTACAACCCGCACAGCCCGTACAGTGCCAGCAAGGCGAGCAGCGACCACTTTGTGCGTGCCTTCCACGACACGTACGGCATGCCGACCATCGTGACGAACTGCTCGAACAACTACGGGCCGTACCAGTTCCCGGAGAAGCTGATACCGCTGTTCATCAACAACATCCGCCACCGCAAGCCGCTGCCGGTGTACGGCAAGGGCGAGAACGTGCGCGACTGGCTGTACGTGGAAGACCATGCACGGGCCATCGACGTCATCTTCCATAACGGCAAGGTGGCCGAGACGTACAACATCGGCGGCTTCAACGAGTGGAAGAACATCGACATCATCAAGGTGGTGATCAACACGGTGGACCGTCTGCTGGGCCGCAAGGAAGGGGAGGACATGAACCTGATCACCTACGTGACGGACCGCTTGGGCCACGACATGCGCTACGCCATCGACTCGACAAAGCTCCAGAAAGAGCTGGGCTGGGAGCCGAGCCTTCAGTTTGAGGAGGGCATCGAGAAGACGGTGCGCTGGTATCTGGACAACCAGGAATGGATGGACAACGTGACAAGTGGGGATTATCAGAAGTACTATGAGACGATGTACCAGATATCAGATATCAAATAATAAATATCAAATATCAGATATCAGATATCAGATATTGAGGGGTAATTCTACATTTTCAATTATCAATTCTCAATGAATCGGGCGGGGCGGCTGAGAGGCGGTTCCGCCCGATTGTCGTTTGGGATAGGAAGGTAGTGAGATAGAAATTTGCTTTTCTGAGAGGAATTGTATACCTTTGTTATACAAAGGAAAAACAGGAAAGGGAAACGGATATGAAGACGACTCAGGAATATGATAAGCAGCAGGCATGCAGGCAGGAGGTAGATGAGCCGATTGCCGGGTATGGAGGCATAGATGCTCTGAAGGTGAGGCTGGTGAAACAGATTATGGGAATGGAGTCGTTGGAAGACGTGCAGTCCGTTCTGAACTTCGTGGAACGGCAGAAGGTATCGGATACTTTTGCGCAGGAATGGGAACGGGGTGTGACGCTTGAACAATTTAGGAATGCCTGCAAAGGGAAACTGAAGGAAATCTATGCAGACATGTGAAATCCGAATTTTACCGGAAGCGGAGGACTTTCTGAGTATTCTGCCCCAAACACTGGTGGCGGAGGGCTATCTGTCTACTTACGAAGCTGCGGAAAGGAAAGAGCAGAATCAAGGACGTATTTTGGTGAAGCATATTACGAATAATTGGGTTGAAGGACAATATATCAGATAAAGAATAGAATATGGGAAATCGGGCGGGGCGGCTGAGAGGCGGCTTCGCCCGATTTTCGTTTTACCGGATGTCGGCTCCCCACATCATTTTGTCGCGCAGGGTATTGAAGAAGATGTGGCCGAAGCGCTTGACGACCTTGATGGTGTAGGGTGCCCGGGAGATGGTGAGGCGGGTGGTCTCGCGGCACGACTCGCTGCGGCCGTCGATGGCCACGAGGAAATTGTGGCTGCGGCTCTCGACGTCGAGGGTGATGGTCCAGTCGTCGCAGATGACGATGGGGCGCATGTTGAGGCTGTGGGGGGCGACGGGAGTGATGGCGATGGTCTTGCTGTGGGGCACGATGATGGGGCCGCCCACACTGAGCGAGTAGGCCGTGGAGCCGGTGGGCGTGGCCACGATGAGGCCGTCGGCCTGGTAGGTGGTGAGTGGAGCGCCGTTGATGGCGGTGTGGATGCTGATCATGGACGAGCTGTCGCGCTTGAGCACGGCTATCTCGTTGAGGGCATAGGGACAACGCATGAGGTTGCGGTCGTCGCACGTGAGCTGGAGCACGCTGCGCTCTTCGATCTTGTAGTGACGGTCGTAGACTTCGTTGAGGGTAGTTTCCATCTCGTCGGGCGACACGTCGGCCAGGAAGCCGAGACGGCCGGTATTGATGCCGAGGATGGGGATGTTCTTGGCCCCGACACGGCTGGCGGCCTGGAGAAACGTGCCGTCGCCGCCCAGACTGATGACCATGTCGGCCTCGAAACGGTCGCCGTCGAACAGCTCGACGGAAGCGGGGAGCTGGAGATGCAGCTCTTCCGTCAGGAAGCGGTAGAACTCCCTGCAGATGCAGATTCCGGCTCCGTGGCGGGTCAAAATACTGAACAGACGCTCGGCGTACGAGGACTTTTTGGCCTGATACGTGTTTCCGAAGATGGCAAATTTCATACGGCTTCTTTTGTTATTAGCTTTGCAAAGATGCTATTTTTTTATAATATTCCTGTTAACTTATGACTATTATTTGTACTTTTGCCCGAAACAAACGGTTGAATTATGACTAAACTGAGCGTAAACATAAACAAGGTGGCAACGCTGCGCAATGCGCGCGGCGGTAATGTGCCGGATGTGCTGAAGGTGGCGCTGGACTGCGAACGTTTCGGGGCAGACGGCATCACGGTACATCCGCGGCCCGACGAACGGCATATACGGAGGCAGGATGTGTTCGACCTGCGTCCGCTGCTGCATACGGAATTTAACATCGAAGGTTATCCGGCTCCGGAGTTCATCGATCTGGTGCTGAAGGTGAAACCGCATCAGGTGACACTGGTGCCCGACAGCCCCACTCAGCTGACTTCGAACGCGGGATGGGACACCAAGAAGAACCTGGCGTTCCTGAGCGAGGTGCTTGAGGAGTTCAAGAAAGCGGGCATCCGTACGTCGGTGTTCGTGTCGACGGACGTGGAGATGATTGAATATGCGGCCAAGGCGGGTACCGACCGGGTGGAACTGTACACGGAACCGTATGCTTCGGGCTACGTGAAGGATCCGGAGGCGGCGGTAGCTCCGTTTGTGACGGCTGCCAAGGCGGTCAGGAGCCTGGGACTGGGACTGAATGCCGGTCATGACCTGAGCCTGGTGAATCTGAATTACTTTTATAAGAACATCCCCTGGCTGGACGAGGTGTCGATAGGGCATGCGCTGATCTGTGACGCGCTGTACCTGGGGCTGGAACGTACCATCCGGGAATATAAAAACTGTCTTTGTCAATGAATGCAATGATGATGCTATGGGCCCAAGTGGCTCCGGCGATGGCCGACTCGATTGCGGGTGCCAATCCGGTTCTGACTCCGGTGGCCGGCGCTGAAGAAATGAACTTGTGGAGTATGGCCGTGAAGGGCGGCTGGATTATGGTGGTGCTGGGACTGCTCTCGCTCCTTTGTTTCTACATCCTGTTCGAACGGAACTATGTCATCCGCAAGGCGGGAAAGGAAGACCCCATGTTCATGGATAAGATCAAGGACTACATTCTGGGGGGAGAAATCAAGTCGGCACTGGCCTACTGCCGCAGCGTGAACACGCCTTCGGCACGTATGATAGAGAAAGGTATCAGCCGACTGGGACGTCCCGTGAGCGACGTGCAGGCTGCCATCGAGAACGTAGGAAACATTGAAGTGGCCAAGCTGGAGAAGGGGCTGACCATCATGGCAACCATTGCCGGCGGTGCACCGATGATCGGTTTCCTGGGTACGGTGACGGGTATGGTGCGTGCCTTCTTCGAAATGGCGAATGCGGGCAACAATATCGACATTACACTGCTGTCCGGCGGTATCTACGAGGCTATGATTACGACGGTCGGCGGCCTGATTGTGGGCATCATCGCCATGTTTGCCTACAATTATCTGGTGACGCTGGTCGACGGAGTGGTGAACAAGATGGAAGCCAAGACCATGGCCTTCATGGATTTACTGAACGAGCCATGTTGAAACGCAGAGCCAAAATATCGCCCAACTTCAGTATGGCGTCCATGACGGACGTGATATTCCTGCTGTTGATATTCTTCATGATCACGTCGACGGTGGTATCGCCCAACGCCATCAAGGTGCTGCTGCCACAAGGCAAACAGCAGACGTCGGCCAAACCGCTGACGAGGGTCATCATCGACAAGGATCTGAACTTTTATGCGGCTTTCGGCAATGACCGTGAACAGGCGATCACGCTGGAGGAACTGACACCGTTCCTGCAGTCGTGTGCCGAGAAGGAGCCGGAAATGTATGTGGCGCTCTATGCCGACGAGTCGGTGCCCTATCGTGAAATCGTGAAAGTGCTGAACATCGCCAACGAGAACCATTTCAAGATGGTGCTTGCCACGCGTCCGCCTGAAGGACGTTGACTGGCGGTGGAAGGTATGTGTCAATATAACAGAAAAGGAAACGTGCGGTGACTCAAAAGGAGAAAGGTAAATATATAGGGATGGCAGGGGCCGTGCTGGTGCATGTGCTCCTCATCGTCTTTCTGATATGGGCGGGCTTTGTGGTCCCGGCACCTGCGGAGGAGGGCGGTATGCCTGTGATGTTGGGAGAAGTGCCTGACGCATGGGGACAGGCCGACCCGTCGCTGGTGGACGTGGACGTGATGCCCGAGGAAACAACTCCCCAACCGCAGGAGGCTACCGAACAGGACCTGATGACGCAGGACCTGGAAGAAACGGTGGCCCTGAAACCGGAAACGAAGACTCCTGAAAAGAAGGAGGTGAAGAAGCCGGAGAAGACAGAGGCCGAAAAGGCGGAGGAAGCCCGCAGGCTGGCCGAAGCCAAGGCGGAACGCGAACGCCGGGAAGCGGAAGAAGCGGCCCGCCGCAAGGTGGCCGGAGCCTTCGGCAAGGGAGCCCAGATGGGCAGTAAGGGGAATACGACCGGTACCGGCATTCAGGGAAGTCCCGACGGCAATGCTGCCGAAGGGGCGACGACGGGTGTCGGCGGTTACGGTACGTTCAGCCTGGGCGGACGTTCGATCGGACCCGGCGGACTGCCCAAGCCGGTGTACAACGTACAGGACGAAGGAAAGGTGGTGGTGAACATCACGGTGAACCCCGCCGGACAGGTGATAGCCACCAGCATCAACCGCCAGACCAATACCGTCAATCCGGCCTTGCGCAAGGCGGCGGAGGACGCGGCCAAGAAGGCACGGTTCAACGCGGTGAGCGGCCTGAACAACCAGGCGGGAACAATTACGTATTATTTTAATCTGAAATAAATAAAAAATAGGAGAACTTGACTATGGGAACTGTTTATGTATTCTTTGCAGACGGTTTTGAAGAAATGGAAGCCTTTGCGGCTGTTGACATCATGAAACGCGCCGGACTGAACGTGGCAATGGTGTCTGTAACCCCCGATGAAATTGTGAAAGGCTCGCACGGCATCTCGGTGTTGTGTGACAAGAACATCGTAAACTGCGACTTCTTTGACGCAGACATGATGGTATTGCCCGGCGGACTGCCCGGAGCCACAACCTTGAACGAATGCGAGGACCTGCGCCGCCAGTTGCAGAGACAGGCTGCCGAGGGCAAGGCGATTGCCGCCATCTGTGCCGCTCCCATGGTGCTGGGCAACCTGGGTCTGCTGAAGGGTAAGAAGGCTACCTGCTATCCGGGCTTTGACAAGTATCTGGAGGGTGCCGAATATACGGGTGCCATGGTAGAGAAGGACGGAAACTTCATCACCGGCAAAGGTCCGGGTGCTGCCATCGAATTCGGTCTGGCACTGGTGGAACACCTCTGTGGCAGAGAGAAGACAAAGGAACTGAAGAATGCGATGTGTCTGACCAAATAAGGATATGACACACTATGCTCTGATTGTGGCCGGCGGCAAGGGACTGCGTATGGGTACGGAGTTGCCCAAGCAGTTTCTGCCCATAGGGGGCAGGCCGGTACTGATGCGTACGCTGGAAGCCTTTTATGCCTGCAATCCGGAGATAAAAATCATTTTGGTGCTTCCGCACAGCCAGCAGGATTTCTGGCTGGAACTGTGCAGGAAGCACTGCTTTAATATTCCCCACCGGATCGCGGACGGGGGCGAGACGCGCTTCCATTCGGTGAAGAACGGATTGTCGCTGGTCGAAACGCCGGCGCTGGTGGGAGTGCACGACGGTGTACGTCCGTTTGTCTCGTCGGAAGTGATCGAACGCTGTTATGCCGAGGCGCAGATCCGGAGGGCGGTAGTGCCCTGCATCGGCGTGGTGGAGACCGTGAGGCACCTGCAGACGGCAGGTGGAAGCGTCACGGTGCCGCGCGACGAGTACCGATTGGTGCAGACGCCGCAGGTGTTTGACGCCGCTTTACTGAAGGAGGCTTACGAACAGCCTTATACCCCCCAGTTTACAGACGATGCATCGGTGGTCGAGGCGATGGGAGTGCCTGTCGCACTGACGGAAGGCAACCGGGAGAATATCAAGATTACGACACCTTTTGACCTGAAAGTGGCTTCGGCTTTGTTGGAAAAATGACAGACCTGGCTGCTTGTGACATCAAATATCTGCCGGGCGTAGGACCGCAACGGGCCGCTACGCTCAACAAGGAAGCGGGTATCTGTACCCTGCACGACCTGCTGTATTATTTCCCTTATAAATACGTGGACCGCAGCCGCATCTACTTCATCCGTGAGCTGGACGGCAGCATGCCCTACATCCAGCTGAAAGGCGAAATACGGAGTTTCGAGGTGGCGGGAGAGGGACGCCATCGGCGGCTGATTGCCCACTTTACCGACGGAACAGGCTTTGTGGACCTGGTGTGGTTTCAGGGCATCAAGTACCTGACCGGCAAGTATAAGGTACATCAGGAGTACATCGTGTTCGGGAGGCCGACGGCTTTCAACGGCCGTATCAACATCGCCCATCCCGACATCGACTTGGTTTCGGAGGTACAGATGTCCAGCATGGGATTGCGCCCCTATTACAATACCACGGAGAAGATGAAACGGTCGTTCCTGAACTCGAACGCCATCGAGAAGCTGGTGGCGACGCTGGTCCGGCAGATTCAGGAACCGTTGCCCGAGACGCTGTCGCCCGCGCTGGTCGCGGAGCATCATCTGATGCCGCTGACGGAGGCGCTGCTCAACATCCATTTCCCCGGCAATGCCGACTTGCTCCGCAAGGCCCAGTACCGCCTGAAGTTTGAGGAACTGTTCTACGTGCAGCTGAATATCCTGCGCTATGCGCACGACCGCCAGTGCAAATATCGGGGCTATGTGTTCAGCCGGGTGGGGGAAATCTTTCATACTTTCTATACGCGTAACTTGCCGTTCGAGCTGACAGGTGCCCAGAAACGGGTGCTGAAGGAAATTCGTCACGACCTGGGCTCGGGACGCCAGATGAACCGTCTGCTGCAGGGCGACGTGGGAAGCGGAAAGACGCTGGTGGCCCTGATGAGCATGCTCATTGCGCTGGACAACGGCTTTCAGGCCTGCCTGATGGCTCCCACCGAAATCCTGGCCAACCAGCATTTCGAGACGATACGTGAGCTGTTGTGCGGCATGGACATACACGTGGAGCTGTTGACGGGATCTATCCGCGGCAAGCGGCGGGAAGCCATTCTGGAGGGCTTGCTGAAGGGAGAGGTGAAGATCCTGATTGGCACGCATGCCGTCATCGAAGATTCGGTGAATTTCGCCTCGTTGGGGCTGGTGGTCATTGACGAGCAGCATCGTTTCGGTGTGGCGCAGCGGGCCCGGCTGTGGACCAAGAGCGTGCAGCCGCCCCATGTGCTGGTGATGACGGCCACGCCTATTCCCCGCACACTGGCCATGACGCTTTACGGCGATCTGGACGTGTCGGTCATCGACGAGCTGCCTCCCGGCCGCAAACCGATAGCCACCATCCACCAGTTTGACAACCGGCGCGAGAGCCTGTACCGCTCGGTGCGCAAGCAGATTGAAGAGGGGCGGCAGGTGTACATCGTCTATCCGCTCATCAAGGAGAGCGAAAAAATCGACCTGAAGAATCTGGAGGAAGGGTATCTGCATGTCTGCGAAGCTTTCCCCGACTGCCGCGTGTGCAAGGTGCACGGGCAGATGAAGCCCGCTGAGAAAGATGCGCAGATGCAGCTGTTCGTTTCGGGCGAGGCGCAGATTATGGTGGCGACGACGGTTATCGAGGTCGGCGTGAATGTGCCCAATGCCTCGGTGATGATCATTGAGAATGCCGAACGCTTCGGATTGTCGCAGCTGCACCAGTTGCGCGGAAGAGTGGGTCGTGGAGCCGACCAGTCGTACTGCATCCTGGTGACCGGCTACAAGCTGGCCGAAGATACCCGCAAGCGGCTGGAAATCATGGTGCGTACCAACGATGGTTTTGAGATAGCCGAGGCCGACCTGAAACTCCGCGGACCGGGTGACCTGGAAGGTACGCAGCAGAGCGGGGTGGCCTTTGACCTGAAGATTGCCGATCTGGCCCGCGACGGTCAGTTGCTGCAATATGTGCGCGGGGTGGCCCAGAAGATTGTAGAAACAGATCCGCAGGGAGTCTTGCCTGAAAATGAAATCTTGTGGAAGCAGTTGAAGGCCTTGCGCAAGAGCAATGTCAACTGGGCGGCCATCAGCTGACAAAAAAACGTTGCAGCCTGTTACAGAATGATGAATATGTTGCAAAACATGTTTTATTGTATCTTGCTGATATATAGCTTATTTTATAGCACTGCATCTGCGTGGCACGGTTTGCGAAAGAAAAAAATGTTTAAGTGGGTTACACCTTTTCAAATATAAATGCTACCTTTGAGAGAATTTTTTGAAAAACGGATATTTCACTCGTGCGGATGAGGTCGGATGACGCGAAACTCGGGCGGATATCGACTAAAAAGACAAAGGACGAATACGGAATGAATTTAAGTGGAATTAAACTGATTTTTTGTGCAGCCGCAGCAATGGTGAGCCTGAATTCTTTCTCGCAGGATCTCATTGCCCGCCAGGCACCCATCGATAGAAAACTGAAAAGTGTAGACTCATTGGCATTGCAGAAGCAGATTCGCGTGGAGCAGTCCATGTATCCTGCTTTCGATATTTATCCCTCCTGGAATACAAAATCCGTTCATGTATACGGCGATGCCATTATTCCCGACAAATATACCATTGACCTGACCGGTTTCTGTATGCCGACCGACCATACACGCATTACGGACGTGTTCGGCTATCGTCCACGCCGCCGCAGGGCCCACTACGGCCTCGACATCAAGGTCTATATCGGCGATACCATCCGTGCCGCTTTTGATGGTCGTGTGCGTATCGTGGCCAACGAAGGGCGGCGCAAGGGATATGGCAAGTATGTGGTGATCCGTCACGACAACGGGCTGGAAACCATTTATGGACACTTGTCCAAGCAACTGGTAGACGTAGACCAGCTGGTCAAGGCCGGTGAACCGATTGCCTTGGGTGGAAATACGGGACGCTCCACGGGTTCGCACCTGCATTTCGAGACCCGCTTCCTGGGCGTGGCGCTCGACCCTGCCAAGATGTTCGACTTTGAGAAGCAGGACATCGTGGCCGATACTTATACATTTGAAAAGACGAAGAAAGCCTCGGGAAGCAAGTCTTCGGGAGGCAACTTGTTCTATAAGGTCAAGAAGGGTGATACCCTGTCGAAGATCGCGGCCCGTCAAGGGACGACCGTCCAGAAGCTGTGTCAGCTGAACCGCATTTCAAAGAAAACGACACTGCGTCCCGGACAGGTGCTTCGCTGCTCGTAAAAAACGTAAACAATCTGATAAGGTCGGAGGGTGCTTTAATATAATTTAGAGTGCCCTCTTTTCTTTATTCCTTAATTATTCCTAACTTTGCAGTCTATTTGTAAGGAAATGAAAGATACCAAACAACAATTCGAACATGTCATCGCCCTCTGTCGTGACCTGTTTGCGAAGAAACTTCACGACTATGGGCCGGCGTGGCGCATCCTGCGCCCGTCTTCGGTGACCGACCAGCTGTTCATCAAGGCCAACCGCATCCGCAGCATCGAGACCAAGGGGGTGGCGCTGGTGGACGAAGGCATCCGTTCGGAATTCATGGCCATCGTGAATTACGGTATTGTGGGACTCATCCAGCTGGAACTGGGATATGCCGAGCAGGCTGATATCACCAACGAAGAGGCTTTGGCCTTGTATGACAAATATGCCAAGGCTTCGTTGGAGCTGATGCTGGCCAAGAACCATGATTACGATGAGGCCTGGCGCAGCATGCGCATCAGTTCGTACACGGACCTGATTCTGATGAAGATTTACCGCACCAAGCAGATAGAAAGCCTGGCCGGACAGACGCTGGTGTCCGAAGGTGTGGATGCCAATTACATGGATATGATAAACTACTCGGTTTTCGGGTTGATAAAGATTGAATTTGGAGAGTGAGAGAATACATAGGGTCAAGAAGGTGTGGGTGAACGTCTGCCGCTTCCTGTTGGGGGGGACGTTCATCTTTTCCGGCTTTGTCAAGGCCGTCGATCCGTTCGGCACGTTCTATAAGCTGCAGGACTATCTGACGGCATTCGGCATCATCGGATGGTTCCCCGCTGCCTTCCTGTTCTTTGTGGGCATCCTGCTGGCAGCCGTGGAATTTTGCGTCGGCGTGTACATGTTTCTGGGTATCCGGAAGACGGTAAGTGCCTGGCTGGCGTTGCTGCTGATGCTCTTCATGACTCCCCTGACGTTGTATCTGGCCATTGCCGATCCGGTGTCGGACTGCGGCTGTTTCGGCGATGCGGTGGTGCTGACCAACTGGCAGACGTTCGGCAAGAACGTTGTTCTGCTTCTGGCCGGCGTGTCGGTGTTCCGCTGGCGCAGGGAGGTGGTCCGCTTCATCAGCCGCAAGACGGAGTGGGTGTTTTCGATGTATACCATTGTGTTTGTCTTTGCCTTGTCGGTCTACTGCCAGCACAACCTGCCCGTGATTGATTTCCGTCCTTACCGGATAGGAGTGAACATCAAGCAGGCGATGGAGGTGCCCGAAGGTGAGAAACTGCCTGTCTACGATACGCGTTTCATCCTGGAGAAAAATGGAGAACGGCGGGAGTTTTCGCTGGACGACTATCCGGACAGTACCTGGACCTTTGTCGAAGCCCGTACGGTGCTGAAGGAGAAGGGGTACGAACCTCCCATCCACGACTTCTCGATGCAGAGCCTGGAAACGGGCGAGGACATTACGGACAGCGTCCTGTCGCGCAAGGGCTATACGTTCCTGCTGGTGGCACACCGCATCGAGGAGGCTGACGACAGCAACATCGACCTCATCAACGAAATATACGACTACAGCGTGGAGCATGGTTACGGCTTTTATGCCTTGACTTCTTCGGAAGAAGACGCAATCCAGTTGTGGGCCGACCGTACGGGAGCCGAATATCCCTTCTGCCTGTCCGATGACATTGCGCTGAAGACCATGATTCGTTCCAATCCGGGCATGTTCCTCCTGAAGGACGGCACCATCCTGCACAAGTGGAGTGACGGCAACCTGCCCGATGAATATGTGCTGGTCGATTCTCTGGAGAAGATCCCGTTGGGACAGCCGGAAGTGGTCAGCCTGTGGCAGACCATAGGGCGCATCTTGCTGTGGTTCATCGTTCCGCTCTGCCTGGTCCTGGCTCTGGATATCCTGATTGTCAGGCGGAGGGAAAAGATGAAGCTCGTACCGGATGAAGGAGAAGACTCCGTAGATGAGTATACAGAAGAAAAAAAGAAAAAATGAAATAGATGGTATTAACCCTTTAATGTAAAAACGAAATGAGAAAAAACATTGTTGCAGGAAACTGGAAAATGAACAAGACCCTCCAGGAGGGCATTGCTCTTGCAAAAGAATTGAACGAAGTGTTGGCTAACGAAAAGCCTAACTGTGATGTAATCATCTGCACGCCGTTTATCCACCTGGCATCGGTTACTCCGTTGGTTGACCCCGCCAAGATTGGTGTAGGTGCAGAAAACTGCGCCGACAAGGAATCGGGTGCCTATACAGGTGAAGTTTCGGCCGCCATGGTTGCTTCTACCGGTGCCAAGTATGTCATCCTGGGTCACTCCGAGCGTCGTGCCTACTATCACGAGACAGTGGAAATCCTGGAAGAGAAGGTGAAACTGGCTCTGGCTCACGGTCTGACTCCGATCTTCTGCATCGGTGAGGTACTGGAAGAGCGCGAAGCCGGTAAGCAGAACGAAGTGGTTGCCGCACAGCTGGCTTCCGTATTCTCTCTGTCTGCCGAGGACTTCTCCAAGATTATCCTGGCTTACGAACCGGTTTGGGCCATCGGTACCGGCAAGACTGCCACTCCCGAGCAGGCTGAAGAAATCCATGCTTTCATCCGTTCGCAGGTAGCCGAGAAATATGGCAAGGAAATCGCCGACAACTGCTCCATCCTCTACGGTGGCAGCTGCAAGCCCTCCAATGCCAAGGAACTGTTTGCAAAACCCGATGTTGACGGTGGTCTGATTGGTGGCGCTGCATTGAAAGCTGCCGACTTCAAGGGCATCATCGACGCTTTTAATTAATACACAGGAGTCGGCATGCCGACCTGTTTGGGGAAGTGCTGCGCCGGAGGCCATGCAGCCGGCGGGGCACTTCCTTCTTCTCTTTTTTATCATTCAATCCATTCATTCAGATACCGAATCACATGAAACGTTTGCTTTTGGCGCTTGCCGGCCTTTCTTTCCTCCTGTCTGCCGCGGCACAGGACAATATCGTGAAGAGTCTGGAACGGAACGTTCCCGGTCAGGGAAAGGTGACCATCCATCAGGACGAACGTATTGAGGCTTTGTTGGGACGGGGAGCCGTTCCGTCGTCTACCGGCGAGCGCAAGACCCTTCGTGCCGCCGGATACCGCGTGCAGGTGTATGCGGGCAGCAATACCCGTCAGGCCAAGAACGAGGCCCATTCGGTAGCGGCGTCTGTCAAGGATCTTTTCCCCGACCTGCCGGTCTATTCCTTCTTTTCCCCTCCACGGTGGCTGTGCCGCGTGGGCGACTATCGGAGTGTCGAGGAGGCCGATGCCATGATGCGCAAGTTGCGGGCTACCGGCGAGTTCAAGGAAGTTTCCATTGTCCGCGACCAGATTCAGATACCCTTATGACGCCTGTCGGACGGCTTGCGTGTCGTCCCCGTAGCGTCTGTTTATGTAAAACCAGTCAATCATTATTGTAGAAATCATGTTGGAAAAAGAAATCATCACCTCTCCTGCGTTGGACGAACTGAAAGAACACTATGCACGCATCCTGACCCTGCTGGGCGAGGACCCCGGGCGCGAAGGGCTGCTCAAGACTCCCGAACGCGTGGCCAAGGCCATGCTGAGCCTGACCAAGGGCTATACGATGGACCCGCACGAAGTGCTCCGTTCGGCCAAGTTCAAGGAAGAATACAGCCAGATGGTGATTGTGAAGGACATCGATTTCTTCTCGTTGTGCGAGCACCACATGCTGCCCTTCTACGGCAAGGCGCACGTGGCCTACATCCCCAACGGCTACATCACCGGACTGAGCAAGATAGCCCGTGTAGTCGACATCTTCTCCCACCGCCTGCAGGTGCAGGAGCGCATGACGCTCCAGATCAAGGAGTGCATCCAGGAGACGCTCAATCCGCTGGGCGTGATGGTGGTGGTCGAGGCCAAGCACATGTGCATGCAGATGCGGGGCGTGGAGAAGCAGAATGCCATTACCACGACTTCCGACTTCACCGGTGCCTTCAACCAGGCCAAGACCCGCGAGGAGTTCATGAACCTCATCAAACATCACTCCACCGCCCTGTGATTCTTTGATTAAAGATATTCCTGCCGCCCATGTTCATAGTTGGCGGCGTAAAGTCCATAGTTAGCGCTGTAAAGTCCATAGTTAGGCCGCTAACTATGGACTTTTTTTTCTGTCGTCCTGTCGGTTGGCATTCGTCAAATGGATAGAGAATACACATTCAAGGACTGGGGAAACTGCAGGGCCTGTATCAATCTGTCTTCCCCCGTGGAAACTTATCCGCTGAACCAGGGACAGTAACTTGTATAACGTAGCGACTGAGATATATAAGCCGGACAGAACGGAATTTCCGGCACTGGTTCCGCAGAACGTAGTGATGGCCGAACTGCTGCTTTCCCGATTTCCGGCAGAGGTAGGAATACTGGGAAATGGAAATATAGGGACAGATATACATTCATACACAAAATGTATTCAAGCCACTGCATTATTCATAAATTCTTTCGGTGTACAACCAACTTGTTTCTTGAAGAAACGCAGAAAGTGTTGCGGGTATTGGAAACCAAGCATCTCGGCAACTTGTTTGGTGCTGAGGTTGGAATCTAACAAGGCGCTTTTGGCAATTTCTGCTAATTTGAGTTGAATGTACTCTTGCGCAGTCTTGCCTGTTTCAGACTTTACCAAATCACCAAAGTAATTTGGCGAAAGACATATTTTGTCTGCAAAGTATTTCACGGTAGGTAGTCCGTGCTGTTTTGCCATCCCCGAATCCCAATATCCGTTCAGCAACCGCTCGAAACGTACAAGAACATCATTGTTCAATTCTTCACGGGTCACAAAC
>CATXSD010000026.1 GCA_958402075.1 Mediterranea massiliensis
CCATGCTGCCCGAACGCCTCTGCAACTACATCTGCTCCCTCCGCCCCGACGAGGAGAAGCTGGCCTACTCCGTCGTCTTCCAGATGAACGACAAGGCCGAGGTGAAGGATGCCCGCGTGGTGCACACCGTCATCAAGAGCAACCGCCGCTTCACCTACGACGAAGCCCAGCAGATCATCGAGACGGGTCAGGGCGACTACAAGGAGGAGGTCCTCGAACTGGACCGCCTCGCCAAGATATTGCGCCAAAAGCGTTTTGCCGCCGGTGCCATCAACTTCGACCGCTACGAGGTGAAGTTCGAGATTGACGAGAAGGGCAAACCCATCAGCGTCTACTTCAAGGTGTCGAAGGATGCCAACAAGCTGGTCGAGGAATTCATGCTGCTGGCCAACCGCACCGTGGCCGAGAAGATAGGCCGCGTGCCCAAGGGCAAGAAAGCCAAGGTGTTCCCCTACCGCATCCACGACCTGCCCGACCCCGAGAAACTGGACAACCTGGCCCAGTTCATCGCCCGCTTCGGCTACAAGCTCCGCACCTCGGGCACGAAGGCCGACGTATCGAAGTCCATCAACCACCTGCTGGACGACATCCAGGGCAAGAAGGAGGAAAACCTCATCGAAACCGTCTCCATCCGCGCCATGCAGAAGGCACGCTACTCCGTGCACAACATCGGCCACTACGGCCTGGCCTTCGACTACTACACCCACTTCACTTCGCCCATCCGCCGCTATCCCGACATGATGGTACACCGCCTGCTCACCAAGTATCTGGACGAGCACGGCCGCAGCGTCAGCGAGAAGAAGTACGAAGCCTTGTGCGAGCACTCCAGCGCCATGGAGCAGCTGGCCGCCAACGCCGAACGCGCCAGCGTGAAGTACAAACAAGTGGAGTTCATGACCGAACGCCTCGGACAGGTGTACGACGGCGTCATCTCGGGCGTCACCGAATGGGGCCTCTACGTGGAGCTGAACGAGAACAAGTGCGAGGGCATGATACCCATCCGCGACCTGGACGACGACTACTACGAGTTCGACGAGAAGAACTACTGCCTGCGCGGCCGCCGCAAGAACCGCACCTACAGCCTGGGCGACCCCATCACGGTGCGTGTAGCCCGCGCCAACCTCGAAAAGAAACAACTGGACTTTGCCCTCGAAGCATAAGGAGATGCCGCCGCCCCAAAGCAGGCGAAGCTGTATCCCCTATAAGGAAACGGTCGTTACCATTGAAGGGAACAACCGTTACCATTTAAAGGGAACGCCTGTTTCCTTCAAGGGGAACGGGCGTTTCCTACCATAAGAAACAGGCGTTTCCTGCGCGGGGAACTGGAGTTCCGCCGCAGGAAACGCCTGCTTTATAGATGGTTCCTTATACGAACAGGCTGATCAGTGTTTCAGCATCAGGCCGCGCGGACCGCAATCGGACACAGAGAACGGCAGATCCATCGGACCGTCGGACACCGCTTTCGTGCTCAGGTAGGCACGCGTCTGCTTCGGACCCGGAATCATGGGGCTGTAGTCCAGCACGTGGCGTACGCGCAGACGCTGGTCGGCCGTAAACTCGTCCAGGTAGCTGTAGGCATAATCCATGATGTTATGCGAAGTAAACTCTTCGCCGGTGCGGCAGTTCGTACGCTTGAAGAGGCTCTCCCAGTCGAACGTGGCGGCATAGCCTTCCACACTCATCTGCTGGTAGATGCCCTGGACGAACACCGTATAGTCCTGATAGTTGTAGCTCGGCGTGTCTTCGCAGAAATCCGTATCCAGACATCCGACATTGGCTTCAGAGAAGGCGTGGCGCAAGCCGAAGTAGTGTCCCAGCTCGTGGGCCAGCGTGATGCCGTCGTCCACCTGCTTGGTGATGATTTCCTTGTAGCTCTCGGGAGCATAAGGGGTGAGGGCATCGTCCACATTGCCCACGAAGGAGCTGTTGATGGACACGCCGCGCACGTAGGTGAGGTTGGCCAGCGTGATGTTCATGTCGGGCAGCACATCGGTTCCATCCATCGGATGGGAGGCTGTGGTGTAGGGGAAGGTGGAGATGCCCAGGATGTTGCCCGAAGTGAAGCGGTATATCAGCACGTTGACATAGTCGTTGGGCTCCCACAGGAAATGCACGTACTTGCGCGTGTTGTCTTCCATGACGTCCGCGGGGTCGAGCTCGGCGGTCAGCCACTTCACGCGGTCGATGCCCGGTTCCTTCAGCAGGTTGCCCTGCGGGTCGGTTTCGGCCAGGACGAACTCCATGTTCAGGTCTACCGCATTGGTGCCGCCCGCATTGCGGTACATGCGGTTCACGTCGTCGAGCATCGCATAGATGGCCGATGCCGGAAGGTTCTGGGTCGAGTCGTTCTCGTCGGCATAAATGATGTGGAAGACGATGGGAATGCGGTATTTCAGTTCCTGCCCCTCACCCAGACCCTGCTGGCTGATGGTGATGACGTAATCGGCACCCAGCGAGCTGACGGTCACCCGGCCCGTACGCGCCTCTCCCAGGTTGCCTTCCACTTCCACTACCAGCGTGTGGCTCAGCACACCTTCTTCCTTCGACACCTTGCACCAGTCATTGTCGCTGGTGGCGGTCCATTCGTTGTTGGTGGCAATCTCTATCTTGCAAAGTCCTCCTTCGTTGGAGATTTCCTTGAATTCGGTCTGCGAGAGTGTCAATGCAGGGTCGTCGTCGCTACAGCCGGCCATGAGCAGACAGAAGAACGACAACAGATATATCAGTTTAAGTTTCATGATTTCTTGTTTAAAATGGATTGGGATATGGGGTTATTTCTTCACAGGGCGGGCTACCGGCAGGTAGAATTCGCGGCCGAACTTCATCGGCTGGCCGGCAACGGCCTGACGCACCTCGGACGGACGGTAGGGCACCTGTACCCGGTCGCCGCCTGCACGTTCAGCCGGAGCATCAACCTTCCGGTTGGGCAGCTTCAGCGCCTTGGTATCCGCATTGGCACCTTCGATGATTTTCTCCAGGTCGCCGATGTTTCCTGCGTTGGCCTGAATCAGCTGGCCGATGGACAGGCGTTCTATCCTGCCGTCAATGCCTTCCGTGTCTTTAGCGGACATGAAGCAAGAGTAGTTTATGTTCCAGTCGCTCAGGACATAGGCATAATAGTTCTGCCCGGCCGAAATATTGGTCCAATTGAAGGACGTATACAGCTCAATGTCGCTCATCTGTTCGTATATCTTGTCCACAACGAGATACTTGGGGTCCCGGGTATCCTGCGAAGGGGTGAAACGCAAAACGATGATGGCACGCCCTGCCGTAGCTGCCGAGTCGCCAAAGATTTTGCCGGCTTCCTCGTCACCGTCGAAGTAGCCCAAACATTCGCCCTTGACCGTGGCATCCGAGAATTGGGGAGCTGTGATGAACGACTTGTCGGCCTGCACCCGTGCCACCTTTCCTTCGTTGTCCAGCGCAAAGTAGCTCAGCGTATACGAGCGGCCCGGCACAAGATTCTTGTAGACGTTGCTGTAACGGGAACCCGGGCGGTAGTAGCTTTCATACAGGAAGGTACTCATGGGCTTCTCGGGGTCGAAGCGCAGGCTTTCCTGGTAGGCCAGCTTCACTTCGGTCTCAATGGAAGCCTTGGCCTCGGCTTCGTTGTAGTCTTCGTCGGGCATCAGAAGGCTGGTATAGGGCAGGGTCTCGTCGGAGGGAAGGATGTTGAAGTCCACCTGATAGGGCGAGAGCGAATTGATGCTGTACGTGAACGTCATCTGCGAGGGGTCGCCGTCTGACGGAGCGGCATTGAACTCGTAGCATTGCGGCTCGCTGACGATGCCCGTACCCACGTTGTAGGCAAAAGCCAGCACATAGTGCTTCACGCCGGGGGTCAGTGTGGCGGCAGGCGCTTCCTGTATGCCGCTCTTCACTACAAAGCCTACGAACGGGCCCTGCGATCTGACAAACTGCTCGGCAATCTGCATCGGAGTCATGTTCTTGGTCGTCTCGTCGTAGGGGTCGTAGCACCAGATGTAGGTCTGCTCCAGGTTTTCGGGCACAACCTTGATCTTGGCCGACGTGGCGGTTACATCCGTCACCTGGATGTCGAACTTCATGTCTATCATGCTGGTGTCGCCCTCCTTGGTGGTATAGACGTCCTTCTGAGGTTCGGACACGATGACAAAGGTCAAGGCGCCGTCCACTTCCACCGTCTTGAAGGCTGCCGCCATCCATACATACTCCGTATTGCTCTGAAGGCCCGATGCCGTCAGAGTCAGGTCGCCCTGATGGAAAAGCTGTTGCAGAAGCTGGTCCACCACTTCGGGGGTGACACGGCCGTCGGGAGCCAGCTGGGATACCCGATAGTTCATTTCTTCACTGAAGTAGGAATTCAGAATCTGCAGATCGTCCCATCCCATATCGGCCGCCTGCTGATACGTAGCCTTGGGGAAAGTGCAGAAATAGTAGTCCACTTCCTTATTGGACGGCTTCACGATGAACTCCGCAGTATTCGAAGTGGCCGTCGTCTGGATGTCAAACGAGCAATCCACCGACTCGGCAATGTCTGTCTGGAAGAACAGGAACTCGGCTTCTTCAGCCATGCGTGTCCCGTCCACGGCAAACGCCACCAGTTCATAGATGCGCCCCGGCAACAGATTCTCTATCTTGACGCTCTGGTCGCCTTTCAGGCTGATGGAAGCGACATACTGCTCGAACGGAGTGCCTTTGTCTTCGGCCTGCTTCTTGAGGTCGTCCATCAGATAGGCAGGCAGTTCGCCCTTCGAAACGTGGTCGACCGTGTTCTTGTCCACATAAAGACACAGGTAGGGGATGTTGGCATCGGATGCCTTCACACTGAAGGAGAAAGTGGAAGTGGTAACTTCGCCTTCGGTCAGCGTCAGTACTTGCTTGCTAAGGTCCAGGTATGAGCTGTTGGCTTCATCATCGTCCTTACACGCACTAAAGGCGAACAGCACCAGCAAGCTGAATAGCGGGAAAAGGGTTTTGATTCTCATGTAACTCTTTAATTTTATTTAATGATTTTTTATCGAAAAAGAAGCAAGTCTGCGCGCAACGACCCATTCCTCTCTCGTGAAGCCTACAAACCTATAGACAAATCGGACACAAGCAAAGAAATCGAACGAAAAAAAACGATTTTCCCTTCAAAAAACGAGGGAATCACTGCTCACATATAATTAAGGTGTAAAAACCGGCAAAAGGAATGATGCCATGCACATCCCCGTCCGTCCGCTCCCCAAGTCCCTTCTTCCCCTTCCCGCCAAGACTGAAAGACAGCTGTTGACTATTTTCCCACAATACCGATGCAATCTGCTTGCTTTGTTGCCCACAAACCTGTAACTTTGCCACAAAAACAGGCACATGAAAACAATCAGCATCACAGACCCTCAAGAAACAGAAAAAATCATCCGCAGCTGCCCCTACTGCATGGTGGGCATCACCGACCAGGAAGGCCGTCCCTACGTCCTTCCCATGAACTTTGCATACGAGGAAGGCATCGTCTACCTGCACTCCGGCCCCGAAGGCGGCAAGCTCGAGATGGTCCGCCGGCATCCCGACGTGTGCATCACCTTCTGCGACGGACACGAACTGGTGTGGATGCACCAGCAGGTGGCCTGCTCGTACAGCATGAAGAGCCAGAGCGTCATCTGCCGCGGGCAGGTGGAGTTCGTGGACAACCTGGACGAGAAACGCCGCATCCTGACCCTCCTGATGAAGCACTACACCGACTATCCCTGCACCATGGGCGACCCGGCTGTGCGCAACGTGCTGGTGTGGCGCATACGGGTAAAGGAAATGACCTGCAAATCCTTCGGATTGCGTCCGAGCGAGCTATAAATGAACAAGATGTAGGATATTTGGCAAGTTTTTGCTACCTTTGTTGCCACTTTGAACCATATATAAGGATATTCGGATGAGTCCATTCAATTTTACCCACATCTTGGCACGGACGGTAGACGAGCTTTCGGAAAGCGAATCCTACAAAGGCCTTTTCCACCAGCACACGGATGGCAACCCACTCCCGTCGGGCAAGGTGTTGCAACAGATTGTCGAACTGACACGCGCCATCGTCTTCCCCGGCTACTTCGGCATATCGAACGTGAACAGCCGCACGGTGAAGTACCACATCGGTGTCTATGTAGAGCAGTTGTTCGACCTGCTGGCCGAACAGATTCTGGCAGGCCTCTGCTTTGCCAACGACGAACAGGAAGAAGGATGCTGCAGCGATCAGCTCCGCCAGTCGGCCGCCGAAAAGGCGGCGGGCTTCATCGCCACCCTGCCCGAGATGCGGCGCATCCTGGCCACCGACGTCGAAGCCGCCTACAACGGCGACCCTGCCGCCCATTCCTTCGGCGAAGTCATCTGCTGCTATCCGGCCATCCGCGCCATCAGCAACTACCGCATGGCCCACCGGCTGCTGTGCCTCGGCGTGCCCCTCATCCCCCGCATCATCACCGAAATGGCGCATAGCGAGACGGGCATCGACATCCATCCGGGTGCACAGATAGGTCACCACTTTACCATCGACCACGGCACAGGCGTGGTGATCGGCGAGACCTGCATCATCGGCAACAACGTCAAGCTCTACCAGGGCGTCACGCTGGGTGCCAAGAGCTTCCCCCTCGATGCCGACGGCAAGCCCATCAAGGGTATCCCCCGCCATCCCATTCTGGAAGACGACGTCATCGTCTACTCCAACGCCACCATCCTGGGGCGCATCACCGTGGGACGAGGCGCTACCGTGGGCGGCAACATCTGGGTGACCGAAAACGTTCCTGCCGGCGCACGCATCGTACAGACCAAGGCCAAGAAATGAAGGCACACGAGGGAAAGGAACACTGAAATCTGAATTCTGAAATCTGAAATAAATAGAAATGAACGAACAACCTTCTTTTGAGATGATAGCCAAGACCTTCCAAGGTCTGGAAGAAGTACTGGCACAGGAACTGACGGAACTGGGTGCCGATAACATAGAGATAGGCCGGCGAATGGTATCTTTTACGGGCGACAAAGCAATGCTTTACAAAGCCAACTTCTGCCTGCGTACCGCCGTCCGCATCCTGAAGCCTCTGAAGCACTTCACCGCCCACGATGCCGACGAGGTGTACAACGAGGTGAAAGCCATCCGCTGGGAAGACTATCTGACGACAGACAAGTCGTTTGCCGTAGACGCCGTCGTGTTCAGCGAGGAGTTCCGCCACAGCAAGTTCGTGTCCTACCGCGTGAAGGACGCCATCGTCGACTACTTCCGTGAGAAGACCGGCAAGCGGCCCAACGTGCGCATCAGCAAGCCCGACGTGCTGCTCAACATCCACATCGCCGAAAGCTCCTGCACCCTGTCGCTCGACTCGAGCGGCGAGTCACTCCACCGCCGCGGCTATCGCCAGGAGGCTGTCGAGGCTCCGCTGAACGAAGTGCTGGCCGCCGGCATGATTCTGCTGACGGGCTGGCATGGCGAATGCGACCTCATCGACCCCATGTGCGGCTCAGGTACCATCCCCATCGAAGCGGCCCTCATCGCCCGCAACATCGCACCCGGCGTCTTCCGCCAGGAGTTTGCCTTCGAGAAGTGGCCCGACTTCGACCGCGACCTCTTCGATGCCATCTACAACGACGACAGCCAGGAGCGTGAGTTCGCTCACAAGATATACGGCTACGACAACAATCCGAAAGCCAACGAGATAGCCACCCGCAATGTCAAGGCGGCCGGCGTCACGAAAGACATCGTCCTGAAGCTGCAACCCTTCCAGCAATTCGAGCAACCGAAGGAAAAATCCATCATCATCACCAACCCGCCCTATGGCGAACGCATCTCGACCAACGACCTGCTGGGGCTCTACGAGATGATAGGCGAACGCCTGAAACATGCCTTTACGGGTAATACTGCTTGGATTCTGTCCTACCGCGACGAGTGTTTCGACCAGATCGGCCTGAAAGCCAGTGCCCGCATTCCGCTCTTCAACGGCGCATTGGAATGCCAGTTCCGCAAGTACGAAATCTTCGACGGCAAGTACAAGGACTTCCGCGCCGAGGGTGAAGAACTGGAAAAGGAACAGCATGAACACCGCCCCGCTCCCCGCAAGGACTTCAAACCCCGCGAACGGCGCAGCTTCGGCAATGGCGACAAGAAAGAATTCAAGCCCCGTGGCGAACGGAAAGAATTCACCCCGCGGGAGAAGAGAGATTTCAAGAAGGACTTCAAGAAAGACTTTCAAAGTGAACGCAAACCGCGCTCGGGCGAGTCGTATCCCGAAAGAAAAAGAAGAGAAAGAGAAGGAAAATGATATTTCATAAACTGGCAACTGAATTTCCATGGATGAACTATCAGTCATAGAAAACAAAATATACGAAATCAGGGGACAGAAAGTAATGCTGGACTTTGACTTGGCCGAGATGTATGAGGTAGAAACAAAATATCTCAAGCGAATTGTCAGAAGAAACATGATACGTTTTCCTGAAGATTTCCTCTTCCAGCTCTCCAATGAAGAGTTTAACTCATTGACAATCAACTTGAGGTGCCAAATTGGCACCTCAAACAAAGGAGGACTGCGCTATGCTCCTTTTGCCTTTACAGAACAGGGCGTAGCCATGCTTTCCGGATTGCTGAACAGTCCCCGCGCCATCCAGGTCAACATCAATATCATGCGCGCCTTCGTCCGCATGAGACAATATCTGCTGGCCCATGCTCCGAAACAGGAGTTGGAAGAGTTGCGCAAACGCATCGAATATCTTGAAGAAGACATTTCATCCGACAGGGAGAATTACGAACAGCAGTTCGACGAACTGTTTTCCGCCTTTGCCCGCCTCAGTGCTACCATTCAGAGCAAAACGGCCCCATTGGGGCGAGTGGAGGTGAAAGGCTTCCGAAAAGAAAGTAATGAAACAGATAATACCCATAACCCACAAGAATATGAAAATCATCAGTAAAGGCATCATCGCACTGCTGCTTGCCGTGCCCGCCTTATCAGGAACATCCATTATGGCACAAGAAACTGCAACGAACGAACTGAAATATCCCACGCTGGAGGACCTCATTCCAGGCGGGGCAACCTACCGCTACGCCGAGAGCCTCTACGGCCTGCAATGGTGGGGCGACCAGTGCATCAAGCCGGGTATCGACTCTCTCGTGGCCGTCAACCCCAAGAACGGCAAGGAGACATTGCTCACGACCCGAGAGAGCATCAACCAGGCACTCGAAGCCGAAAAGCTGGGCAAGCTGTCGCACCTCTACAACGTACAGCTGCCGTGGGAAGACCAGACGAAACTTCTCATCACCCTGCCCGGCCGATACATCACCTACGACTGGAAGGCAGGAAAGGCAACCAATGTCCTGACCTTTGACAAGCAGGCAGCCAACACGGATTATACCGTGGCAGGCGGACACGTGGCCTACACCCTGAAGAACAACCTCTACGTGGACGGCAAGCAGGTGACCAACGAACCCGAAGGCATCGTGTGCGGACAATCGGTTCACCGCAACGAGTTCGGCATCTCCAAAGGTACCTTCTGGAGCCCGAAAGGCACGCTGCTGGCCTTCTACCGCATGGACGAGTCGATGGTGACCCAATATCCGCTGGTAGACATCACCGCCCGCGTGGGTGAGGTGAACAACATCCGTTACCCCATGGCCGGCATGACGAGCCACAAGGTACAGGTGGGCATCTACAACCCTGCCAACGGCCAGACCGTCTATCTGAACACGGGCGACCCCACCGACCGCTACTTCACCAACATCGCGTGGGCACCCGACGAGAAGTCGCTCTTCCTCATTGAGCTGAACCGCGACCAGAACCACTCCAAACTCTGCCAATACAACGCCGCATCGGGCGAACTGATGCAAGTGCTCATCGAGGAGACGCATTCCAAGTATGTGGAGCCGCAGAACCCCATCCAGTTCCTGCCGTGGGATAGCAGCAAGTTCATCTACCAAAGTCAATGCGACGGTTACAACCACCTCTATCTGTACGACCTGGAGCAACTTCACGCCATCCAGCCCCAGAAGCTCACCAAAGGAGAGGTAGAAAAACTGTGGAAGACTATCGAGAAGGCCGGAAAGGGAAAGACTCCCGCCGGAGCCGCAGGTATACAACTCACTTCAGGCGAATGGCTCGTGCAGAATATCCTCGGCTTCAACACCAAGAAGAAGGAAGTCATCATCACCGCCACCAAGGAATCTCCCCTACAGAGCAATATATATAAGGTAAGCATCGCCAACGGCAAGCTGACTCCGATAGACAACGGTCAGGGCGTGCACAACGCGCAACTCTCTGCCTCGGGCACCTACCTGCTGGACAACTGGTCAGCACCCGATGTACCCCGCGTCATCGACATCACATCCACTGCCAACGGCAAGGAAACCGTCCGCCTGCTCACCGCCGCCAATCCCTTCGAAGGCTTCAAGATGCCCAGCGTGGAAGTAGGTACCCTCAAGGCTGCCGACGGAAAGACTGACCTCTACTACCGCATTATCAAGCCCGCCGACTTCGACCCGGCAAAGAAATATCCCGCCATCGTTTACGTCTACGGCGGTCCGCATGCCCAGATGATTGTCAACAACTGGAACTATGCCGCACGCGGCTGGGATCTCTACATGGCCAACAAGGGCTACATCCTCTTTACCCTCGACAACCGAGGCAGTTCGAACCGCGGCCTGGAGTTTGAGAACTGCACCTTCCGCCACCTCGGCATCGAGGAAGGCAAGGACCAGGTGAAAGGCGTCGAGTTCCTCCAGTCACTGCCCTACGTGGACGGCAACCGCATCGGCGTGCACGGCTGGAGCTTCGGCGGTCACATGACCACGGCCCTGATGCTGCGCTACCCCGACCTCTTCAAGGTGGGCGTGGCAGGCGGCCCCGTCATCGACTGGAGCTACTACGAGGTGATGTACGGCGAACGCTACATGGACACTCCGCAAACCAATCCCGAAGGCTACAAGCAGTGCAACCTGAAGAATCTGGCGCCCAACCTCAAAGGCCATCTGATGATTATCCACGACGACCACGACGACACCTGCGTGCCCCAGCATACCCTGTCGTTCATAAAGGCTTGCGTCGATGCACGCACTTATCCCGACCTCTTCATCTATCCCGGCCACAAGCACAACGTACTGGGCCGCGACCGCGTACATCTGCACGAAAAGATAACGAGATATTTCGAGGACTATTTATAAAGACAAACGATATAACAGCATAAAATCATGAAAATATTACTCTTAGGCTCGGGCGGCCGTGAACATGCCTTGGCATGGAAGATAGCCCAAAGCCCCAAAGTGGAGAAGCTCTACATCGCCCCTGGCAACGCAGGTACACACGGAGCAGGCGAGAACGTGGATATCAAGGCAACGGACTTCCCTGCCATCAAGGACTTCGTTCTGAAGAACGGAGTGGAAATGATTGTAGTGGGACCCGAAGACCCGCTGGTAAAAGGCATCTACGACTACTTTGCCGCAGACGCCTCCACAAGCCATATTGCCGTAATAGGCCCCACGAAGGCTGGAGCCACACTGGAAGGCAGCAAGGAGTTTGCGAAAGGCTTCATGCAACGTCACCACATCCCCACAGCCCGCTACAAAAGCATCACCGCCGCCAATCTGGAAGAAGGCCTCGCCTTCCTCGAAAGCCTCGAAGCTCCCTATGTGCTGAAGGCCGACGGTCTCTGTGCCGGCAAGGGTGTGCTCATCCTGCCTACGCTGGACGAAGCCAAGCGCGAACTGAAAGAGATGCTGGGCGGCATGTTCGGCGATGCCAGTGCTACGGTAGTCATCGAAGAGTTCCTCAGCGGTATCGAGTGCTCCGTCTTCGTACTGACTGACGGACGTCACTACAAGGTGTTGCCCGTAGCCAAAGACTACAAACGCATCGGTGAAGGCGACAAGGGCCTGAACACCGGCGGTATGGGTAGCGTGACGCCCGTTCCCTTTGCCGACGATGCCTTCATGGAAAAAGTACGCACCCGCATCATCGAGCCCACCATCAACGGCCTCATCGAAGAGAACATCCTCTACAAAGGCTTCATCTTCCTGGGTCTTATCAACGTGAAGGGCGAGCCGATGGTCATCGAATACAACGTCCGCATGGGTGACCCCGAGACGGAAAGCGTGATGCTGCGCATCCAGAGTGACCTGGTGGACCTGCTCGAAGGCGTGCGCGACGGCAACCTCGACACCAAGGAACTGGTTCTCGACCCACGTACGGCCGCCTGCGTAATGCTGGTGAGCGGCGGATACCCCGAAGCCTACGAGAAGGGTAAGGTGATGACCGGCCTGGAGCAGGCAGCTGCAACGGACAGCATCCTCTTCCATGCCGGCACGGCACAGAAGGACGGTCAGGTAGTGACCAATGGCGGACGTGTCATAGCCGTCTGCTCGTACGGCAACAGCAAGGAAGAAGCCCTGCAGAAGAGCTACCGTGTGGCCGACCTGATTGACTTCGAGAAGAAATACTTCCGCCGCGACATCGGATTCGACCTGTAACAACCTGCAACCAATAAACCGATGAGGAACCGACGGTTTCAAGGTAAAGTGACGGCAGGCAGGTTCACCCTGCCTGCCGCCATAGTGATCGCTGCTGCCTGCTGGGCAGTAGCTGCCTTGCTGCATCCCGAAACCGGCAGCCTGGCAACAGAGCCCCAATGGCTCCGCGACCTGACAAGCGACACGCTTCCCCATTGGCTGCTGCTGGCAGTCAGCTTCCTCCTGCACGGCGGCATAGCTCTCTTCCTCATCAACTTGAACAATACATTTGCCCTGATCCGTGTCAGGGCATCGGTCCAAAGTGCCGTCTATTTCCTGCTGATAGCCGCCTGCCCGTTTGCGCACGAAGCTCTGTCGGGATTGTTGTGCACAGCCTGCTACCTGACAGCGCTGCAACTATTATTTTCCAGCTACCGCGCAGAACAAACCTCCAGCCTGCTATTCCATTCCTTCCTTTTGGCTGGTATCGCAGGGCTCATCACTCCTCCCTATATGCTGCTGGCCCCCCTGCTTTGGATTGGAGCTTCCAGCTTCTATGCGCTGAATGCCAGAAGCCTGGCTGCCTCCGTTGTAGGTTTCGCCTTTCCCTGGTGGCTACTGTTGGGATATGCCACACTGACTGGGAATCTGACAGATTTTTTCCAACGCATCAGTGAAATGCAGATTTTCCAACCTATCGGCATCGGATTCGAAGCCATACCCGGAGTTTCCTTGCTGTTTCTGTTTCTACTTTTTACTGTCAGTGCTGTTCATTGCATCGTGGCCGGCTACGAGGATAAGATACGCACGCGTACCTATCTGTATTTCCTGTCATTCTTCGGCCTTTGTATCTATATCTATGTTTTCCTGCAGCCTTTCCTGTTCGTCAGCTTCTGCCCGATACTGCTGTGCATCACCAGCATTCTGGCCGGCCATCTGTTTGCCCTGACCAACAGCCGTATGTCCAACGCATTCTTCATCTTCTCGCTGACAGGCACACTGGCTCTCTTCATTTTCAACCTGATATGGACGCTTTTGTAGATTCACTCATCCAACTGCTGATTGACTGGGGGTACGTCGGCCTGTTCCTGTCGGCCCTGCTGGCAGGCAGCATCCTGCCCTTCAGTTCTGAACTGGTGCTCGTTGCCCTGGTCAAACTGGGTCTGAGCCCGACACTCTGCGTGCTCTCCGCCGCCGTGGGCAACACCGTAGGCGGACTGACCTGCTACTACATGGGCCGCCTGGGCAAGACGGAGTGGATAGAGAAATATTTCAAGGTAAAACGGGAGAAGGTGGACAAGATGATGCGCTTCCTCCAGGGCAAAGGTGCCCTGATGGCCTTCTTCGCCTTCCTCCCTTTCGTGGGTGAAGCCATTGCCATCGCGTTGGGATTCATGCGCAGCAACATCGTACTGACTACCCTCTCCATGTTTGCCGGCAAGCTGCTCCGCTACGTGGCGATGCTGTGGGCCCTCCAAGGAGCCATCTCGGCAGCAGGTTTCTAACGACTCATTGAGAAAAAGCCATGCACAGAACCATCGAACTGACTCAGGACGGCAGCGCCACGCTCTACGTGCCCGAACTGGACGAACATTATCATTCGGTGAAGGGAGCCCGCACCGAGTCGCAGCATATCTTCATCGACATGGGGCTGAAAGCCTCGACCGCCCCTGCACCGCGGATACTCGAAGCGGGATTCGGTACCGGCCTCAACGCCCTGCTCACCCTGCAGGAAGCCGAACGAACCGGACGCTCCATCCACTACACCGGCATCGAGCTCTATCCGCTGGCGTGGCCCGAGGTAGAGGCCCTTCACTACAGCGACGACCCGCACCTGCGCCTCCTCCACGAAGCGCCGTGGGAAGAGGAAGTGCAGCTGACGCCCACCTTCCGACTGCTGAAGCTGCGCCGCGACCTGAGCTGCTGGCAGGCCGACGACGAACACCCACCTCTACGCTGTGACCTCATCTACTTCGACGCCTTTGCACCCGAAAAACAGCCTGCCCTGTGGACGCCCGAGGTCTTCCGTAACCTGTACCGTTGCCTCTCGTCAGGAGGCATCCTCACCACCTACTGCGCCAAGGGAGCCGTGCGGCGCCTGTTGCAGCAGACGGGCTTCCGCACTGAACGCCTGCCCGGCCCGCCGGGAGGCAAGCGCGAGATACTGCGGGCCACGAAACCCTGACCCTCCGTCCCAAGCAGCCGGCAGGCGGTTCGGAAAGAAAAGAAGGATTCTTCGCCATAAATTGCCATATTCTTCTTATCTTTGCAATGTTTTACATTATTTAAAGGAATAGGAGTAAAGTTTACAGGATATGAAGAAGATATACGCCATAGGACTGCTGGCTCTGCTGCTGGCCGCCTGCAAGCCTGCCGGACAAAAGACGAAGGCCGACGACGGCGACACGAAACCCGTCATCACCGTCACCATCGAACCACTGCGCTACTTCACCGAAGCCATTGCCGGCGACCGCTTCGATGTAGTCAGCATGGTGCCCAAAGGCAGCAGCCCCGAAACCTACGACCCCACCCCCACCCAACTGATGTCGCTCTCCAAGAGTACGGCCTACCTGCGCATTGGCTACATCGGCTTCGAGCAGACGTGGATGGACAAGCTCACGGACAACGCTCCCCACCTGCAGGTGTTCGACACCTCGCGGGGCATCGACCTCATCCTTCAGGACGGCCTGCCCGAAGAGCCACACGAAGATGAACCCTATCACATCCACCAGGGTCCCGAACCCCACGTATGGAACTCACCCGCCAACGCCCGCATCATCGCGGCCAACATTCTGAAGGCTCTCAGCGCCCTTGACAGTCACCATCGCGACGACTACCTGGCCCGCTACGACAGTCTGTGCACCGTCATCGACCGCACCGACAGCCTCTGCCGCCAGATGCTGTCACAGCCCGGATCCGACCATGCCTTCATGATCTACCATCCCGCCCTCAGCTACTTCGCCCGTGACTACGGTCTGCTGCAGCTCTCCATCGAGGCGGAAGGCAAGGAACCCTCGCCCACACACCTGAAGGAACTCATCAACGCCTGCAAGCAGGAAGACATACACGTCATCTTCGTGCAGCCCGAGTTCGACCGCCGCAACGCCGAGCTCATCGCCCGGCAGACAGGCACCCGCGTCGTGGACATCAATCCCCTGGCCTACGACTGGGAGGCGGAGATGCTGAAAACAGCGCGTGAATTGGCAACGGACAATTGATAATGGATAACCATCCCCAAGCATCAATTTTCCATTCTCCATTATCAATGATCCATTCCCATGACCCCTCTCATCGAAATACAGAACCTCAACGCCGGCTACGACGGCCGCACCGTGCTGCGCGACGTAGACCTCACCGTCTACGACCGCGACTTTCTGGGCATTATCGGCCCCAACGGAGGTGGTAAGACCACGCTCATCAAGTGCATCCTCGGCCTGCTGAAGCCGCAGAGCGGCACCATCACCTTCCATCCGCAGCGCCCGGCCGACGGACAAGCGTCGCTCACCATCGGCTACCTGCCCCAATATACGGCCATCGACCGCAAGTTTCCCATCACCGTCCAGGAGGTCATCCTCTCGGGCCTCAGCAGCCGCAAGGGCCTCAGCGCACGCTTCACTGCCGACGAGCACGACAAAGCCGCCCAGGTTATCGCCCGCATGGGGCTGGAGGGAATGGAGCAGAAGGCTATCGGCGCCCTGAGCGGCGGACAGCTGCAACGCGCCCTGCTGGGACGGGCCGTCGTCTCCGACCCCGAGGTCGTCATCCTCGACGAACCTGCCACCTACCTGGATCGCCGCTTCGAGGCACGCCTCTACCAGCTGCTGGCCGAAATCAACCGCGACTGTGCCATCATCCTCGTGAGCCACGACATCGGCACCGTGCTCCAGCAGGTGAAGTCCATCGCCTGCGTCAACGAGACGCTGCACTACCACCCCGACACGGGCATCACGGGCGAGTGGCTGGAGCAGAACTTCAACTGTCCCATCGAGCTGCTAGGCCATGGCAACCTGCCCCACCGCATCCTGGGCAAGCACACCTCGTAGCCCGCGCCCCGAAAGCTCCGACCTCATGCCGCAAAGGAAGCAATGTTTTCCTCCAAAGAAAGCAATGTTTTGCATCAAAGAAAACAATGTTTTGGTGTAAAACATTGCCGCATTCTACATACACATCCTTTAAGCTATCCTAATAATCAGCCCCATCGGCATGCTTTTCAGTACGAAATGCTTATATTTGCGACGTTTTTATAGAAACATCGCAGATTATAACGTTACATCTACACGCTGAATGAAACAGTACAAGTTCGTAAACAACCTCGTCGGTTGGATTACTTTCCTCATCGCGGCCACGGTCTACTGCCTGACCATCGAGCCGACCGCCAGTTTCTGGGACTGCCCGGAATTCATCACCACCGGTTATAAACTGGAAGTGGGACACCCGCCTGGAGCACCGTTCTTCATGCTCGTGGCCAACTTCTTCTCGCTCTTCGCCTCCGGCCCCTCGGAAGTGGCACGGATGGTGAACTATATGAGCGCGCTGATGAGCGGCGCCTGCATCCTGTTCCTCTTCTGGAGCATCACGCACCTGGTGCGCAAGCTGGTCATCAAGGACGAAAACCACATCACCCGCGGACAGATGGTCACCATCATGGGCAGCGGACTGGTAGGTGCGCTGGCCTATACGTTCAGCGACACGTTCTGGTTCTCGGCCGTCGAGGGCGAGGTATATGCGTTCTCGTCGCTGTTCACCGCCATCGTGTTCTGGCTGATATTGAAGTGGGAAGACGTGGCCGACCAGCCTCACAGCGACCGCTGGCTCATCCTGATAGCCTACCTGACGGGCCTCAGTATCGGTGTCCACCTGCTGAACCTGCTCTGCCTGCCCGCCATCGTACTGGTTTACTACTATAAGAAGGTGCCCCACGCCAACGCGAAAGGTTCGCTGCTGGCACTCATCGGCTCTGCCGTACTGGTAGCCGTTGTGCTCTATGGCATCGTGCCGGGCATTGTGAAGGTGGGCGGATGGTTCGAACTGCTGTTCGTCAACACGCTGGGCATGCCGTTCAACACGGGCGTCATCGTCTACATCATTCTGCTGGCCGCCTGCCTCATCTGGGGTGTGTACGAAAGCTACACCGAAAAAGACAAGCTGCGCATGGCCCTCTCGTTCGTCCTGACCATCGCCATGCTGGGCATCCCGTTCTACGGACACGGAGCCAGCGCCGTGGTCATCGGTATCGTGGTCATCGCCCTGCTGTGGCTCTACCTCAGCCCGAAGATGCAGGCCCGCATGAAGGAGAAATACCGCGTCAGCGCCCGCACGCTGAACACCGCCCTGCTGTGCACCATGATGATGGTCATCGGCTACTCGTCGTATGCCCTCATCGTCATCCGCTCCACAGCCAACACGCCGATGGACCAGAACTCGCCCGAAGACATCTTCACGCTGGGTGAATACCTGGGCCGCGAGCAGTATGGCACGCGCCCGCTGTTCTACGGACCTGCCTACACCTCGAAGGTAGCCCTCGACGTCAAGGACGGCTACTGCCAGCCGCGCATCTCGTACAACGGCACCAAGTTCATCCGCAAGGAGAAGGCTACGCCCGACGAGAAGGACTCGTACATCGAAATACCCGGACGCATCGAATACGAATATGCACAGAACATGCTCTTCCCCCGCATGTACAGCAGCCTGCACACGCAGCAATACGAAAGCTGGCAGGAAGTCAAAGGCTACGAAGTGCCCTACGACCAGTGCGGCGAGATGATTATGGTGAAGATGCCCACCCAGTGGGAGAACATCAAGTTCTTCTTCTCCTACCAGCTTAACTGGATGTACTGGCGCTACTTCATGTGGAACTTCGTGGGCCGACAGAACGACCTGCAAGGCTTCGGCGAGATAGAGCACGGCAACTGGATTACGGGCATCAGCTTCATCGACAATCTGCTGGTGGGCGACCAGACACTGCTCCCCACCGAGCTCAAGGAAAACAAGGGACACAACGTCTTCTACGGTCTGCCCCTGTTGCTGGGCATCATCGGTCTGCTGTGGCAGGCCTACCGCGGACAGAAGGGCATCCAGCAGTTCTGGATAGTCTTCTTCCTGTTCTTCATGACGGGCATCGCCATCGTGCTCTACCTGAACCAGACGCCCAGCCAGCCGCGTGAACGCGACTATGCTTACGCCGGTTCGTTCTATGCCTTTGCCATCTGGATCGGCATGGGTGTGGCCGGACTGATACAGTTGCTGAGCAAGTGGATGCGGGGCAAAGCTGCCGCCCAGGCCGAAACATCGAGCGAAGGCGCAGAAGCTTCCGAACTGAAACCCTCGCTGGCCGTTGCCCTCATCGTCTCCGTCGTCTGCCTGCTGGTACCCATCCAGATGGCCAGCCAGACTTGGGACGACCACGACCGCAGCGACCGCTACATGGCACGCGACTTCGGCGAGAACTACCTGATGTCCCTCCAGGAGAGCGGAAACCCCATCATCTACACCAACGGCGACAACGACACCTTCCCCCTGTGGTACAGCCAGGAGACAGAAGGCTGCCGCACCGATGCGCGTACCTGCAACCTGTCATACCTCAACACCGACTGGTACATCGACCAGATGAAGCGTCCGGCCTACGACTCGCCGTCGCTCCCCATCACCTGGGACCGCATGGACTACGTCGAGGGAACCAACGAATACATCCCCGTCCAGCCCGAGTACAAGAAGAGCATCGATGCCCTCTATGCACAGGCTGAGAAGGAAGCGCTCGCAGGCAACCCCGAAGCCAAGATCAACGTGCAGAAGGAGTTCGGCGAAAATCCCTACGAACTGAAGAACATCCTGAAGTACTGGGTACGCAACAAGAACAAGGACCTGCAGGTTATCCCCACGGACAGCGTGGTCATCAAGGTGGACAAGGAAGCCGTACGCCGCAGCGGCATGCTGTTGCCGGGCGACTCCATCCCCGACTACATGCCCATCAAGCTCCGCACCAAGGACAACCAGGGCAACTACCACCCCAAGCGCGCGCTTTATAAGAACGAACTGATGATGCTCGAGATGCTGGCCGAGGCCAACTGGGAGCGTCCCATCTACATCGCCGTCAGCGTAGGTAACGAGAACCAGCTCGGCCTGGACAACTACTTCATCCAGGAAGGTCTGGCCTACCGCTTCACTCCCTTCGACACCAACAAGACCGGCGTGAAGATAGACAGCGAAAAGATGTACGACAACCTGATGAACAAATTCAAGTTCGGCGGCATCGACAAGCCCGGCATCTACATCGACGAGAACGCCATGCGCATGTGCTACTCACACCGCCGCATCTTCTCGCAGCTCATCGGGCAGCTGCTGGCCGAAGGCAAGAACGACAAGGCCCGTGCCGCCCTGGAATATGCCGAGAAGATGATTCCGGCCGAAAACGTGCCCTACGACTGGCAGAACGGATCTCTCCAGATGGCCGAAGCCTGGTACAAGCTGGGCGAAACCGAGAAAGGCGACCGCATTGCCCAGGCCCTTGCCGACAAGGCCGTAGAATACATGACCTGGTACATGAGCCTCGACGAAGGCCGCTTCATGATTTCTACCCAAGAGTACGAGTACCACTGGGCCCTGCTCAACGAGGAAGTCAAGAAGATGGAACAATACAAGTCTCCGCTGGCCAAGACCTACCGGGCCAAGTTGGAAGAACTGTATGATATGTATGTAAACAGAATGAAATAAGCGGTTAGCGGTGAGTGGTTAGCGGTGAGTATTCCAGCAATTCACTACTCACCGCTTACCGCTAACCGTTAACCACTAATCACTTACCGTTAACCACTACCACTGTGTTCATCGAGCAACCCCCCGAACTGTTCCGTAAACTCTACCCCAGCGCTCTGTGGCGGATGAATCCCGACGAGAAAGCCGTTTATCTGACTTTCGACGACGGTCCCATCCCCGTAGTCACCCCGTGGGTGCTCGACCTGCTGGACAAGCACGGCGTCAAAGCCACTTTCTTCATGGTGGGCGACAACATCCGCAAGCATCCCAAGGAGTTTCGCATGGTTGTGGAGCGCGGGCACCGCATCGGCAACCACACCTTCAACCACATCCGCGGCTTCAGCCGCAAATACTTCACCTCCTACAGCTATCTGGAGAATACGGAAGAGGCCAACGACTTCATGCTTTCCATCTGCGACCCCGAAACGACCGACAAGGCCCTCCGCCCCCTCCTGTTCCGTCCGCCACACGGCCACATGGGCTGGGCCCAATACATGGTCCTGAAACGGAAATACAAGATTGTAATGTGGGACCTCGTCACCCGCGACTACAGCAAGAAGCTCCGCGGTCCGCAGGTGCTGGCCAACGTCATGCGCTATGCCCGTAATGGCTCCATCATCACCTTCCACGACTCCCTCAAGTCGTGGGACAACGGCAATCTGCAATACGCCCTTCCCCGTGCCCTCAGCTTCCTGCAGGAAGAGGGGTATGCGTTCAAGGTGCTGTAGCCGATATTCCTATTTAAGAAAAAGACTAGTCTTAAAAACAGATAAAAATGGCAATATTTGAACTCCCCTCCTCTTTTATAAGAAGGGAAGTTCAAGAAACTTTGTGCATCTTTAGAAAACTTTCTTAACGCAAAGGTACAAGTATTTGCCTATTATTTCGAACCGCATCTTGCCAAGTACCACTTATCTTGACAGGAGGACGATGCGTTTTTCTCCACTTCTCCACTTGCTGTGCAGAAGGCTGCTGCTGTAAGCCACGTGTTACAACTCCATTACGGTTAATAGCATCATACTGCACAAAATCTTCATAGTTGTAAGTCCAGTCACTACCTTCAGACATTTGCATAATCATTTTATATATCTGCTCACGACTAGGTGCATTAAATGGTGAATCATTATAACGCATCATACTATTCTCTGTAGGACGATAAGCACCAAATCCATAAAGATAAGCACCTTCATAGAGCCCCAAACCTTCTCCTGCGTATCGACTATCTTGCAAAAAGTGTGCCCATTTGACAGTAGAATAATCATTACGCCAATCTACATTAGCACCCCAATTCCAATTCTCCCACACATTATCCAATTCTTCCCTACCAGATTGAGGAAGCGTCAAACTTTCATTGCCACCCTCCACATATTCGTCCAGCAGTTTGGCGAAACCGTGTCCACCCACTTCATGGTTAAGCACACTATTCACCCCCTCCATCATATATCCAACGAAAGCACCATCATTATACATCACAGTATAACTACGTCCAGCATTGAGACTGTTATAAATAACAGACACCATAGGCACTTGGGCAGAATTACGCTGCGTAACCTTCTGTACATACTCAAAACAAACCTCCGGAGATTCATTGATACGATGCTTCGCCCCCGTAGCAAACTCAGCATTGGGCGATACAACCTTCACAGCATAAACATTGAAACGACTGCGGAAAGACTTGTAAGGCTCGATGGAAAAATATTGTTCCATTGCTTCCTTCATCTTTTGTTCGTACAATCCTCCATCACCCATATCCTTATCCACAAACGCCTCACCCATAAACACGAGGTCAATACCTTGACCTTGCGAAGCCGTTTGCAAAGTGACAACTTCTCCGTCACGGCTGTAGTCGGAGGATGTATAAAAGTCATTTTCATCAGGTACAAAAACCGAATCTCCAAAAAGATTGGCCACAAAGTCAAAAACATCCATCCAATCAGAATGTTGATATGGCATTTTACCAACGTTAAATCCCTGATAAAGGTTATGATATACTATATCACCACTTTTATTGATTACATAGAAAGATGGAGTTGACGTGAATTCAAACAAATAATGATTATCACCTATCCAAGATGTATTTTCATCATAAGTCCAGGCCTGCCGTATGTCAGACATTTGCTCAAAATAGGGTGCGGCATAATTTTCATTAATCTTGTTTCCCGTAGCCGCAATGACCTCCAACCCTTTTTCCTTATATTTCTTATAAAGAGCAACCACTGTCCCCATGCTTGAAATAGAATATCCACAATTGGGATCCCAAAGAAAGACCATTGTATATTCGTTCTTTGCGTATTCATCAGCCAGCCGGATCTGTGTTCCATCATAACAAGGCAATGTAATAGGCGGAGCCGCTATATCTACATCATTGAAACCATAGCCCGGATTTTGGGGAAGCATGTCATCCCAAAAACCATAAAAATTAGGATGGCGAACAATTTCTTCGGGAATGTCTCCTGCCAGATTGTTTGCTATGACTCCATATCGGCAATTATCGGTCAAGGCCCGAGCATGAGAAACTGGAATAGTGCCTGTAAATTGATTGCCATCCACATGAAAAAACATCATTCCATTTCCATATTCAGGCAATGCCCCTGTAAAACTATTACCTTGCAAATCAAGGGATCTTAAACTGGGACAGGATGATGCAAAATCGGGTACTGTACCCGATAATTTATTATCACTCAAACCCAAATCCATCAAACGCCATAATTTGGTCATACTTTGAGGCAATTCACCTGTCAGTTGATTCTTGGCTACCCCACCATATCCATCGTCACCTAATTCAATGCTACATAAGCCTGTCAACCGAGAAATATCTTCCGGTATGTATCCTTTCAGATTGTTATTTGGAAGAAATAAATTCTTTACATAGCCAGGAGGCAATTGGGCATCATTGTCTTGAGATACGTAAAGTCCATACCATTCGCTCAACGGTTTATCACTACACCAATTATCGTTCCGCACCCAATTATCACCTCCCGTTGCCTTATAAAAAGCAATCAAAGCTTCACGTTGTGTTTTTTCCAATTGGTTTGTATCCAACGTATCCAATGACAACGAATACATATAACCACTTTTCAAACCACCTTTTGGCACCGGCTTTCCTTCAAAAAGACATTGTTCCGTCGCCATATCATAAACACGAACATATGCTTTTTCTGATTGAGGAAGCATGGCAACATAACAAGTGATAACCGAATCTGACGGTATGGAATCTTCATCCATAATATAGAATATATCATTACTGACATAAGCATCCCTCCATCCATCTCCATCTTTGTATTTCTCCACAAACATTTTTTGTTGAGCGACACTGAACTTGGGTGTCGGAGTAAAAGGAGATACGGGATCGGAATGTTGGACTATATAATGCAACGGTTCGCTCGATTTAATCATAAGTCCCCTGTATTGCCACCCTTGTCCCCATTCCCCAGGTTCTTTTATCGAACCGGCTTTTACTTCCAGTTTAAGGAAAGTAAACAAATGCTTAAATTGTAATGAACAAGTATTGTTTGCCTGTTTTCCAACAGCATAAATAAAATCATAGCTGCCTAATCCTTTAGAACGATATTGAAAATAAAGATTCGGTAAAGAAACGGTTGAATTATCCTCACCAAACACCTCATAGTTTGTATGCAGTGTAGTGAAAGGATAGTAAGCATATACCTCTTCCCCTTCTCCCATCTTTAACAAACTGTCGGTAGACGATGCTATAAAATCAGTCTCTACACCATCAGTCAAAGCCACATATTTCAAATTAGTCTGTTCACTTGACGACAAACCAATAGCATCTTGTACCTTCCAAACACTACTTACCGTTGCTTCATGTTCCGCATAAACAATACGGGTACCTGCGTTCGCCAACGTCCCAGTTACACGGACTTCTCCCTTATTAGCTTCTATGATATCCTCATCAACGCACCCAATATATAAAAACACTAATAAGCAACTAAATACAACAAATTTAATTCTATCCATAAAGCTATTTTTTAAATCATTTACCATGGTTGAATAGGAATATCATCAATGTTTCCATCCGTTTGGAATTTTCCTCTTTGAACAACCGTTATCACTTGACTAAAACCATCAGCTTTCAATGTAATTATTGCCTTACGAGACTCATCTGCATTATTCCCATCAACTTCAAAAATCAATGCATGTTCCACCAAACCACGTGTTGCAACTATCTGTCGTATCCAATCGGCATCTATATCTATCTTAAAATCCACATTAGCATTCACGGAAAACTCCAACCTCCCGCCTTCCGCATCCATTGTATATTCATCCTCTGCAATGACAATCGCATCTTTCTGAACCTGAGTCACAGTCACCTTCTCCTGCAAACCATTTTCTTCATCAACAAAGTATATCTCAGCCGTCCGCGTATCATAACTCTCGTTCACAGCTACCGTGAAGTAATGTGTATAGGCTGAAAAGGCACGGGTGGAAACCTCCGTAATCCAAGGAACATCAGGCATCACTACCTTATACGACGTATTGCTTTTCAGCTCCACCTGAATGGTTTCACCGTCGGAAGGCACTGTATATTCTTTCTGCGACAGCAGAATGGCTGGCTCACTGCCCGCCTGATAAACTGTAACTTCTTCTCTTAAGTCATTACCCTGCAGAGTGATGACCGCCTGACGGACAGACTCCTCCGGATTTTCTGCCACTTGAAAGTTCAAAGTAGAAGTCGTAAGACCACGTGTCGAAGAAGAAGACGAAGCCGTCAACCAATCCTTGGCTGCCTCTTCTATCTCATAAGTTACATTCACATTAGCCTGCAATTCGATACCGAAAGTTCCACCCTCTGCATCCATTTCCACCTTATGAGAGTTGACCAGCAAAGCATCCTTCTGCTTTTGTGTGACAGTAATGGTCTGCTGCGCATTTCCACAAGTCAGTAGAACAGCCGCATTCCTTTCGTCATACGATTCATTGGGCTGCGCACTAATCTGAAGCGTCACGGTACCCGCCCCTCCCTGTGTAGGAGAAACACTTAGCCAGTCCAGCATGCGGGTTACGGCATTGACACGGGCTGTCCAATCACCCGAAGCCGTAAATGTCACGGTGAACGTACCGCCGTCTGATCCTATCACAGGACGCACATCCACATCACCTTCCATTTCAATGGAAGGCTCTTCAGACGCCGAATTGTTTTCGGCATCACTACAGCCCATGTAAAGCCATCCTATTATAAATAAGAAAGCTGTCAAAATAAAGAATCTACATTTCATACCCATCACTTTTATCTAAATAAACGACAGTGTATTTCCATCTTCTTTGCAGACAGAAATACACTGCTATTCAACCATCCTAACCTATGATTATTCTTGTTTCTCCATTTCACCTTCCATACCCAAAAGCACCATATTCCAGCCTTGGAATGCCAGCCAAAGGGCGACCAATGATATCAAACCGACAATCATTCCTGTCAGCGGGAATAAATCGATGAAGGCCGCAATCAACAATACAATCATACTGAAACACAACTTTCCGGCACCATTCTGGCCTTCGACACCCAAGGTGGCCGAACGCTTCATGGCACTATAACCCAAATATTCTACAACGAAAGCAATAATCAACAAAATACCGGCAATGATACCTCCCAACAATGGAATCCAACCGAACACTACGGCCACAAGACTCAGGATAACAGCAATCTTCAAACGTGATATACCCTTGGCACCATCGGCATCCAGACTTTCCTTCAGCTTGCCCAAACCGACGAAATAGAGAATCAAACCAACCAAAGCTGCAACAGCCGTCAGGGTCGTATCACCGATACCATCATACACATGCAGCAGAATAGCCATTAAAATCAGATAAGCCCCCTGGCTTCCCCAGTTCTTCCATTGTATATTTAGACTGCTCTTACTCATAAAGAGTGCTATCAACAAAGCTACCAGGCCCACGTAATCCAACCAAACAGGCATGTTAGGAATCAGTGACAATAAAGCGACAAACAAACCGCCCCCCGCCAAAACCAAGAAAGGTACTGACAAGGAACTTCCCATTGCCTGATAAAAAGAAAACAAAGCTATTCCACCGAGCACAATGCCGACTAACTGACAACAAAATACCGGAATATCAAAATCAGGAACACCCAATAAAGACCCCAAATCGGGCAACAAGGTGCATACAACCAACAACATACCAAACTGTAACTGCAGAAATTTTTGTTTCTTCACTTTCTCTTCCATGGCTAATTTTTTTAGTTAGTAAAAAATTATCAGCATCTCTATTAAAAAAGGAACTCGCAAGTTTCAATCTTTATTCTGCCAAAAATAATGTTTTTTTATTAATATTCAAAAAAACAGATAAAAGAATTGCACAAGTTGGTGGATTTTTGAAGATAATATCACAAATTATCACAAACATGGCATCTGAACTTATAAAGACTTGTTTCTCAACATATCCTCGACTATAAAAAAGAAGTGCTGGCCTATCTCTCGAAAGGGCTCAGCACTTCTGAAATATCTGACCGGCTATTTCTCAGCGTCAATACCATCCAAACCTACCGCAAGCGTCTGATGGAAAAGCTGGAGGCCAAAAATGTAGCCGAATTAGTCTATAAAGGAAAAGGATTGTTTTAACAGCTCTTTCCCTGAAAAGGAATCATATTACTGAATGGTCACCTCCAGCGGATTGCGAACCTTCTGCGCATAGGCAGATACGTAGGCATTCCAGGCGGCGGCATCCTTGATGTCGGCCTTGTCCCAACCGAAGCCCCAGTAATAGGTGTACTCCGAACCGGGTTCGTAGTCGCTGAAAGCCAGCACGTGGCCTTCGGCATTGCCGTGCTGCTTCTTCTCCTCGTCCGTGTACTTCACTACCTTGGCTTCCTTGACATTGGCGGGGAACACGGCACCTACAAAGATGTTGCCATTGCCTTCACCTGTCGTGGGGTCCACATAAGTCATGTAACCGTTTCCGGCATCGGCCACCACCGCACCGTCATCGTGCAGAACGATGCCTGTCACAACCGGCATAGCCTCCTGCAAACCGGCATAGGCAACAAGTGTCTTGTTGAGGTGCGAACCGGCATCCAGCGTAATGACACGCGTCTCCACCACATTGCTGTCGCCCTTCACGGTCAGCGGATTGAACTCCAGCTTTACCGTAAAGCGCAACGGACCGTTGTCCAATACTTCAAAATCCTTGTAGCACCAGGGATAGACAATCTCGCCGTCGGCCACCAGCGCAGCTACGCCCGCACCCAACGTCGGACCTACGGCATAACAGTCCATGCCATATCCGTGGTCTATATGATAGGAAATGGACTGCAACAGCTCCGAGGCAGCCTTCGGATCTGTTTTTCTCAGTTCCGCTGCCCGCGCACGGGTTTCCTTATCCAATTCCTTGGCATAGAAATCCTCCAGAACCGGTTCCGATGTTCCCCGTTTCAGGAACAGGTCGTAACCGAAACCGCGCTCACCCGTCTGCTGCAAGGCCGGACCGTAGGCACGGAAGGCCACAAGCTCGTTCTCCCAAGCCATGTCGTCCAGACGTTCGGGATACTGACGGCCGCAGGTCTTCACCTCAACGGGCTGGGGCGTGCCTTCCTGAATGGTATAGGAAGCCTTGCCGCCGGCAGCTACCGTGGCAGGGAATATCACTTTGTCGTCATAGGTAATCTGATAGGGAACCTCCGTCCCTTCGGCATCGAGTACCACAATCTGTGCCGTGTCGGCCAACTGCAAGCGACGGGTAATTTCGTCCATGGACACCTCCACCATCTCGCCCGAACGTTCCATATCAAGCGGATTGCTGACAACGACCGTCATCGGACGGTTGTCCGCACAGGCCATCAGTACACTGGCAGCCAGGCAGGATAAAATCATTTTCTTCATAAACAGGTAAATAGAAAGATGTGTTTTCAGATAAAAAAGAAAAATGGATAATTGAAGCCGGAAGGCAATCCTTCCGCTCCAATTATCCATTGTATAAGGTATACCTAAACCAAAACAGGTTATTTAGGTTGTTTGCCAATGTATGCCAGGATACCGCCATCCACGTAGAGGATGTGGCCGTTTACGGCATTGGAAGCCTCAGAAGCGAGGAACACGGCAGGACCGGTCAGTTCCTGCGGGTCGAGCCAACGGCCGGCCGGAGTCTTGGCGCAGATGAACAGGTCGAACGGATGACGGCTGCCGTCGGGTTGCTTTTCACGCAACGGAGCAGTCTGCGGAGTGGCGATGTAGCCCGGGCCGATACCGTTGCACTGGATGTTGTATTCGCCGTATTCGGAGCAGATGTTGCGGGTCAGCATCTTCAGACCACCCTTGGCAGCAGCATAAGCCGATACCGTCTCACGACCCAGCTCGGACATCATGGAGCAGATGTTGATGATCTTACCGTGTCTTCTCTGCATCATGCTGGGCAATACGGCCTTGGATACGATGAACGGAGCGTTCAGGTCGATGTCGATTACCTTACGGAACTCAGAAGCTGCCATCTCGTGCATCGGAACACGACGGATGATACCGGCATTGTTCACCAGAATGTCGATGGGGCCTACCTCTTTCTCAATCTGGGCAACCATGGCCTGTACGGCAGGTTCGTCTGTCACGTCGCATACGTAGCCGTGTACGGGGATGCCTTTTTCTTTATAAGAAGCCAAACCTCTGTCTACCAACTCCTGATTGATGTCGTTGAAGCAGATTTTTGCACCCTGTTCTGCAAAGGCGGAAGCGATTGCAAAACCAATACCGTAGGAAGCACCTGTTACGAGGGCTACCTTACCTTCCAAAGAAAAATTCAAATAAGGATTCATAACGTTTAAATATTAGATTAAACTTAAGTTTTTTCAGTCTGTCGTCAGCGGAAAGTTCTGACAGACGCCTTTTCCTCAGGTATGGCATGGCTTCCACCCGGCTGGTTTGTCTTCATGGCTCTCCTCTTCCGCCGCATCCGGAACAGGGCTACATGCCCTCCGTTTGCGTACACGATGCAAATGTAGCAAAAGAAAACGGACTCTGCTTACTTTTTTGTACGAATTATCTATTAATATTGTACAAAACGGGCAGAAAAAGGAGTTTGCCTGCCATGCAGAATCGAATGTATCAATTAAAGATTGATGTCCACTTCCACCGGGCAATGGTCTGAGCCGTAGATATCGGTATGTATCTTGGCGTCGGTGAGCTTTTCGCGCAGGCGGTTGGATACGAGGAAATAGTCGATGCGCCAGCCGGCATTCTTCTCACGCGCACGGAAGCGGTAGGACCACCACGAATAAATGTCACGCTGGTCGGGGTAGAAGTAGCGGAAGGTATCGGTAAAGCCGCTCTCGAGCAGGGTGGTGAACTTGGCGCGCTCTTCGTCGGTGAAGCCTGCGTTGCGGCGGTTGGTCTTGGGGTTCTTCAAGTCGATTTCCTGATGGGCCACGTTTAGGTCGCCGCACACGATGACGGGTTTCTTCGCATCAAGCGCCAACAGGTAGGCACGGAAGTCGTCTTCCCACGTCATGCGGTAGTCCAGGCGGCGCAGCTCGTCCTGCGAATTGGGCACGTAGACGGTGACGAGGTAGAAGTCCGGCATCTCGAGCGTGATGACGCGTCCCTCCTTGTCGTGATGTTCGATGTCGATGCCACGGGTGACGCTCAGCGGCTGGTGGCGTGTATAGATGGCCGTACCCGAATAGCCTTTCTTCTCGGCATAGTTCCAGTAGGAGGTATAGCCTTCGAAGGGCAGGTCCAGTTGTCCTTCCTGCATCTTGGTCTCTTGCAGGCAGAAGAAGTCGGCGTCGAGCCGGTGGAAGGCTTCGATGAAGCCCTTGTCTTTACAGGCGCGGAGCCCGTTCACATTCCAGGAGATAAATTTCATATACGTTGGTTCTAATTGTTTGTCATTCGTTTCATTCCACCCGATAGTCCAGCCGCCGCATGTACGTCTGTCCATAGCTGACGGTGGTCTGCACACAGGCGGTGGGGCGCGCCTCGTCGTCCAGCTGGTAGCTGTAGGTGGTCCGTTCGCCGCTCTCCGCATTGTCGGTGGGCTCGAGGGCGGTGTAGAGCTGTCCGTAGGCATCGCCCAGGAGCTTGCCGTACCAAGCGGGCTGGTGGAGCGAGAGGGGATAAAGTTCGGACAGGAAGAGGTCGGGCAGCCCCCAGGGATTGGCAACAGGCTCCGAAGCGTCAGCCGAGAGGATGAACTCCTGTTCGTAACCGTCCACCCGATGCGTGATGCGGAGCGCGTTCATGTCCGTATAGTCGATGTGGAGCGAGGCATATTCGGTTCCGTCGTCGAGCACCTCGGTCAGGCTCTCCAGCAGATGCCGTCCCTCGGCATCGGTGTGGTAGCCGAAAGTGTAGCTGCGCTGCGTCCCTCCGCCTTCCTGACAAAGGCAGCTCAGTGCGTAGCCGCCTTCGTCGAGCCGGTAGGTCCACGTGTTGCCGTAGTCGTCCATGGCCACGGCCTCACCGTCGTCGTAATGCAGGCGGGTACGGGCCTCGAGCTCCACCGGCTCGGCGGCATGGATGAGCTGGGTCATGGTGTACGACTCCAGCCGACCGCCCGCATAGAGGTAGGTCTTGCCGAGCGTCACGGCCTGTGCATCGTCCTGAACCGTTTCCGAGAGAGCGATTTCCGAACAGGGCGTCACGGGATAGTCCGCTCCCTGCCAGTCCTCGTCGCCCCCGTTGCAGGCCGCGAGGAAGGCAACGACCATTCCGATGATACTCCACTTCCGTTTCATGCACGTTCTTGCTAATTCGTTACAAACATAGCGAAATTATGCCGATTTCCCATCGGGGCAGGACAAAAAAGTAGGATTGCCGGCAGCGGAGCGTACACTCTTCGGAGATTTTTATGTACTTTTGCGCCCTGATAAGTTTTTACAGCACACCCAAAGATGAAAACACTCAGCAAAAACGCCATTATCGGCTATCCGGCCGGCATCATTACCGGCATCACGTATGGACTGAACCCCCTGTTTGCCGTCCCCCTGATGAAGGAAGGCGCCCCCATCGAATCCATCCTCTTCTTCCGCTACGCCATCGCCGTCGTGCTGCTGGGCGCGTTCCTCGTGCTGCGCAAGCAGAGCTTCAAGGTGTCGTGGAAGCAGGCTGGCGTGCTGCTTGTGCTGGGCCTGCTCTACACGGCCAGCAGCCTCACCCTGTTCGAGGCATACCAATACATCGCGTCGGGGCTGGCCACGACCATTGTCTTCCTCTATCCGGTCCTGGTGGCCATCATCATGGTCTTTCTGAAGGTCGTTCCCTCGTGGCCGGTGTGGCTCTCCATCGGCCTGACGTTCTTCGGAGTCTTCATCATGACGCAGAGCGAGTCGTCGCAGACGCTCCATCCCATGGGGCTGCTGCTCTCCTTCATGTCGGCCCTGGTGTATGCGCTGTTCATCGTCATCATCAACCGCAGCAAGGTCATCGCCAACATTTCGAACAGCCTCCTCACCTTCTACGCCCTCACGGTGGGCACCGTGGTCTTCCTGGCCAAGATTGCAATGTCGGACGCGGGGGTAACGACGGGCCTGACGGGCCACATGGCCTGGCTGAACCTCGTAGGACTGGCCCTGCTGCCCACCATCGTGTCTACCGCCTCCCTGGCCATCGCCACACGCAAC
>CATXSD010000027.1 GCA_958402075.1 Mediterranea massiliensis
GCACCCTGTTCTGGGAACAGAACTGGCGGAAGGGCGGACTGCAGGAACGACGCAACCAGCTGCTCCGCGAATACCACTTCTACAACCAGCTGTACTGCGGCTGCGAGTTCAGCATGCGGCGGCTCGAACAACCGCACGAAACAACGGAAAAGAACAAGGACTGATTGAAACGCCCCGAAAACGCCCCCGCATGTACCTCCCCAAAAGCAAGAATGTTCCGCCCCGAAACATTGCCGCTTTCCCTTCAAAACATACGACCTTCCGAAGCACAAGAAAGGATGTTGTAATCACTTATAAACCAGCACCGAAAGATAATCCTCGGCCAGCATCTCGTTCGCCACGGCCAGCAGCTCGTCGGCCGTCAGTGCGCTGACGCGGCGGCAGACGGCCTCCTGCGACTCGTAGCGGTTGTAGTGGAGGAAGGTCTTCGCCATTCCCAGGGCGTTGTTCTCGTTGTTGTCCGAGGCCACGCCTATCTGACCGATCAGCTGCTTCTGGGCCGCTGCCAGCTGCGAGGCGGTCAGCCGATGGTCGCGCAGGCGCTTCAGCTCCTTGCGGACCAGGCGGAGGCAGAGGTCCACGTCGTCGGGGTCGCAGCCGAAGTAGATGCAGAACGTGCCCGTGTCGGTATAGGCCGTCAGGTTGGACTCGACGGTATAGACCAGTCCGCGGCGCTCGCGCAACGACACGTTCAGACGGCTGTTCATGCCCGGCCCGCCCAAGAGGTTGTTCAGCAGGTAGAGGGCCGTACGGCGGGAGTCGTAGGCGTTGTAGCCGCGGCCGCCCAACATGACGTGTGCCTGGTTGGTACCTTTGTCCAACGTCACACGGTCGGGCACGTAGAGCGGAGGAGGTGTCCTCCGTCCGGCGGACGGAGTGCCGCCGGGCAGGTCGCCCACCAGCTTCTCGGCCAGGCGAACCACCCGCCGGAAATCCACGTCGCCCAGCACGAAGAAGACCATGTTGTCCGGCCGATAGTAACGGCGGGTGAAGGCCACGGCATCCTCCGTGCGGAACGTGCGCAGCCGCTCGGGACAGCCCAGGATGTTGCGCCCCAACGGATGGCCGCGGAAAATCAGGTCCTCGAAGTCGTCAAAAATCAGCTCGGCCGGATTGTCCTCGTACGACTGGATTTCGTCGATGATGACCTCCGTCTCCTTCTCAATCTCGCGCTGCGGAAAGGTGGAATGGAACACGATGTCCGCCAGCAGCTCGAAGGCACGGGCAAAGTGTTCCGCCAGGAAGGCCGAGTAGACCACCGTCTCCTCCTTGTTGGTATAGGCGTTGAGGTCGCCGCCCACGTTCTCCATGCGGTTCAGGATATGCCAGGCCCGCCGCTTCTGCGTGCCCTTGAAGAGGAGGTGTTCCACAAAGTGGGCCATGCCCTGCTCGTCCTCGCCCTCGTCGCGCGTACCGGCGTCGACGGCAAAGCCACAATAAGCCACCCGCGAGCGCAGGGGTTCGTGGATGATGCGCAGGCCGTTGGACAGCGTGTGCACGTGATATTCCGGTTCTCTGGTTTCAAACTTCTTCATTATCGGCTTTCTAACGTTTTCTGCCCGCAAAAATACAATAAAACCTATTGCCGTTTATGGAAAATTGCAGATATTTGCATTCGGTATGTTCCGAGTCCCCTCAGGACGCCGGAAGAACAAAAAACGAAGAAAATCATGATAGACTCCATTAAAGAGCTTTTGCAGAAAGAAGCACAGGCTGTGCTCAACATCCCCGTGACGGACGCGTATGAAAAGGCTGTCGGCCTCATCGTAGAACATGTACACCGCCACAAGGGAAAACTGGTGACCTCGGGCATGGGCAAGGCCGGACAGATAGCCATGAACATTGCCACCACCTTCTGCTCGACGGGCATTCCTTCCGTCTTTCTGCACCCCAGCGAAGCACAGCACGGCGACCTGGGCATCCTGCAGGAGAACGACCTGCTCCTGCTCATCTCCAACTCGGGCAAGACGCGCGAAATCGTGGAACTCACCCGGCTGGCCCATAACCTGAACCCCGCACTGAAATTCATCGTCATCACCGGCAACCCCGACAGCCCGCTGGCACGGGAAGCCACCGTCTGCCTCCACACCGGAAGCCCCAAGGAAGTCTGCGTGCTGGGCATGACTCCCACGACTTCGACCACCGTCATGACCGTCATCGGCGACATACTCGTGGTGCAGACCATGAAGCAAACACATTTCACCATCGAAGAATACTCCAAGCGCCACCACGGCGGCTACTTGGGTGAAAAATCACGTTCACTATGCGAAAAGTAATCGGTATCGGAGAAACCATTCTCGACATTCTCTTCCGCGACGGACAGCCCACGGCGGCCGTACCGGGCGGATCGGTATTCAACGGCCTCGTGTCGTTGAGCCGGGCCGGCGTCCCCATCCGCTTCATTAGCGAGACGGGCAACGACCGGGTAGGCAACATCATCCTTCAGTTCATGCGCGACAACGGCATGCCCACGGAACACGTCAACGTCTTCCCCGACGGCAAGTCGCCCGTTTCGCTCGCCTTCCTCAACGAGCAGAACGACGCCGAATACATCTTCTACAAAGACTATCCGCGCCAACGGCTCGACGTGGTGTGGCCCGACGTGGAGGAAGACGACATCGTCGTCCTCGGCTCCTACTACGCCCTGAACCCAGTGCTGCGCGACAAGATACTGGAACTGCTGGACATGGCCCGTTCCAAGAAAGCCATCGTGTACTACGACCCCAACTTCCGTTCCTCGCACAAGGAGGAAGCCATCAAGCTGGCGCCGACCATCATCGAAAACCTGGAATATGCCGACATCGTACGCGGCTCGGCCGACGACTTCCTGTACATGTACAACCTGCAGGATGTAGACAAGATTTACAAGGACAAGATCAAGTTCTACTGCCCCAACTTCATCTGCACGGCCGGACACAAGGAGATTGCCCTGCGCACGAACCATGTCTGCAAAAGTTACCCCATCCCCGCCGTCGAGACAGTGAGCACCGTCGGTGCGGGCGACAACTTCAACGCCGGCGTCATCTATGGCCTGCTGAAGGAGGACATCCGCTACGACACGCTTTACGAACTGGACGAAGCGCGCTGGGACCGCGTGGTGAACTATGGCATCGCCTTTGCCGCCGAGTCGTGCCGCAGCCTCAACAACAGCGTTTCCCGAGAGTTTGCAGAAACTTTAAAGATAGAAAAAGAAGTATAAAAGCCTTGGCGGCAACGACTCTCTTGAATGCAAATTGCATATATTTGTGATAACCGCTTCCGCAGGGAGGAGCTCCCTGCCGGCAGAGGCGGGCGATTGTTCACCCCTAAAGAGAGTTTGCAGCTATGTGTAAAGACTTGTACTTCCTGTTTGTGCTGACCCTGCTGCTGCCTTCGTGCAGCAACACGCGTCCCCGCATCTCCGTCGTGTGCGAGGAAAACAACGTGGGCAACAGCATCGTCAAGTGGGAAATCATCCCCGAAATCCCCGGCGACGTCAAAGTCTATGCCTCGGCCGACCCCGACCAGCAGACGGAAGGCAAACTGGTGGCCAGCGCCCCCATCTCCGACCAGCACCTGACCATCATCACCTCCGACCCCACCCGCCGCTACTACTACCAGCTGGTGTTCGGCGACAAGTATAAGGTAAAGGTAGCCACGCGCAACGTCAACATTCCCGGTGTACAGAATTTCCGCGACCTGGGCGGCTATCCGTCCTATCCCCAACGCAAGTCGGTGCGCTGGGGCATGCTCTACCGCTCCGGCGAGATAGACAGTCTGGAATGCGGCTCGCTGAAAGAGCTGAAGAACCTGGGCATCCGCACTATCATCGACCTCCGCTCGCCCGAAGAAGGCACGGCCACCGACCCCTGCCTGCGCAAGAACTTCCACCTCGTGTCCATCCCCATCGCCACCGGCAACATGAAGGGCATCGTGGACGGCGTACAGGACCGCAGCATCCGGAGCGACACAGTCTACCGCATCGTGGAACGCATGAACCGAGAACTCATCACGAAATACACGTCCCAGTACCGCCAGGTGTTCGACCTTCTGCTCGACAAGGAGAACTATCCCATCGTCATCCACTGCTCCTCGGGCAAGGGACGCACGGGAGTCGTGTCGGCCCTCGTCCTCTCGGCCCTCGATGTCAACGAAGAGAAAATCATGGAAGACTACCGTCTGAGCAACGACTACTTCAACATCCCCAAGGCCACCCGTTATGCCTACAGCCTGCCTACCCGCTCGCAGGAGGCCATCACCACCATCTTCTCCGCCCGCGAGGACTTCCTGAACGCTGCCAAGGAAGAGGCTGAACGGCTCTATGGAGACATCCCGACCTACCTGCGTGACGGTATCGGCCTCAGCAAGCAGGAACTGAAGCAGCTGAGAAGCATCCTGCTGACCAAGTAACCGTAGAGCAGGAAGCAAAAAACTGAAAACTGCGTTTCCGCTTTTGTACTTCACTCGGTTTGCACTATCTTTCCATAAGACAGGCGGCACCTCGGGAGTAAAAAGCCGAAAACTGCGTTTCCGCTTTTGTACTTCACTCGGTTTGCACTATCTTTGCACCCGAAATCAAAGAAATACAAAGATTTAATGAAGACATTTGAAGAGCTCGGTGTGTCGCCGGAGATACGCCGCGCCATCGAAGAGATGGGCTACGAGCAGCCCATGCCGGTACAAGAAGAAGTAATCCCCTACCTCCTGGGTGAAAACAACGACGTGGTGGCCCTGGCACAGACAGGCACCGGAAAGACGGCGGCCTTCGGCCTGCCGCTCATACAGAAAATCAACGTAAAGGAAAACATCCCCCAGTCGCTCGTGCTCTGCCCCACGCGAGAGCTCTGCCTCCAGATAGCGGGCGACCTGAACGACTACAGCAAATACATCGACGGCCTGCGTGTGCTGCCCGTCTACGGCGGTTCTTCCATCGAGAGCCAGATCAAGGCCCTGAAACGCGGCGTACACATCATCGTGGCCACGCCCGGCCGCCTGCTCGACCTCATGGAGCGCAAGACCGTCTCCCTGGCCACCATCCAGAACGTGGTGATGGACGAGGCCGACGAAATGCTCAACATGGGCTTCACCGACAGCATCAACGCCATCCTGGCCGACGTGCCCGAGGAACGCAACACCCTGCTCTTCTCGGCCACCATGAGCCCCGAAATAGCCCGCATCGCCAAGAACTACCTGCACGACGCCAAGGAAATCACCATCGGACGCAAGAACGAAGGGACGGCCAACGTGAAGCACATCGTCTATGCCGTACACGCCAAGGACAAGTACGAGACGCTGAAACGCATCGTTGACTACTATCCGCAGATATACGGCATCATCTTCTGCCGCACCCGCAAGGAGACGCAGGAGATAGCCGACAAGCTGATGCAGGAGGGCTACAACGCCGACGCCCTGCACGGCGAACTGTCGCAGGCACAGCGCGACGCCGTGATGCAGAAGTTCCGCATCCGCAACCTGCAGCTGCTCGTGGCCACCGACGTGGCCGCCCGCGGACTGGACGTGGACGACCTGACGCACGTCATCAACTACGGCCTGCCCGACGACACCGAAAGCTACACCCACCGCAGCGGACGTACCGGACGCGCCGGCAAGACGGGTACCTCCATCGCCATCATCAACCTGCGCGAGAAGGGCAGGATGCGCGAGATAGAACGCATCATTGGCAAGAAGTTCGAACCTGGCGTCATGCCCACCGCCAAGCAGATCTGCGAGAAACAGCTCCTCAAGGTCATCGACGACCTGGAGAAGGTCAAGGTGAACGAGGAAGAAATCGCGGACTTCATGCCTGACGTGTACCGTAAGCTGGACTGGCTGTCCAAGGAAGACCTCATCAAGCGCATGGTGTCGCACGAGTTCAACCGCTTCGCCGAGTACTACCGCGACCGCGAAGAGATCGAGACCGTCAGCCTCAAGGAAGAGAAGAAGGCGGCCAAGGACGGCAAAGGCAAGAAGAGCGGCAGCCGCAAGGCCGAAGAAGGCTTCACACGCCTCTTCATCAACATCGGCAAGACGGACAACTTCTTCCCCAACGACCTCATCGGACTCATCAACAGCAACACGAAAGGACGCGTAGACCTGGGACGCATCGACCTGATGCGCAACTTCTCGTTCTTCGAGGTGGACGAAGCCGAAGCCGACACGGTCATCAAGGCCCTGAACCGCACCCGCTGGAACGGACGGAAAGTATCCGTCGAACGGGCCGGTGAAGCCGATGAAAAGGACGGAAAGAAGAAAAAGAAGGACGGACGCAGCGAAGGCGGCAAGCCCGAAGCGAAGAAGGCCGCAAAGCCCCGTGCCGAGAAGCCGGCCAAGGAACCCAAGCGCGCCAAGCCCAGCCGAGAAGAACGGGGCTACACTAAGCCACGCGGCCGCAAGGACGACTGGAAGCAGTTCTTCCAGCACAACAACGACCTCAAGGGACCCGAACCCGACTTCAGCGAAGAAGGATGGGCCAAGCCGTCGAAGAAGAAAAAGAAATAAACCGCAGAACCCTGAACAACCGATACCATGACCCTGCAACAACTGGAATACATCCTCGCGCTGGAGCAGCACCGCCACTTCGGCAAGGCCGCCGAACAGTGCGGCGTGACGCAGCCCACCCTGAGCGCCCTTATCCAGAAGCTGGAAGAGGAGCTGGACACCCGCCTCTTCGACCGCACCCGCCAGTCGGTGGAGCCTACGCCCGCCGGACGACTCATCCTGGAGCAGGCCCGGCACGTACTGGCCGAAGCCGCCCGCCTCAAGGACATCGTGGCCGAAGAGAAGCAGACGCTGACGGGCACCTTCAACCTGGGCATCCTGCCCACCATCGCCCCCTATCTGCTGCCCCGCTTCTTCCCCCAGCTCGTGAAGCGGCATCCGCAGCTCGACATCCGCGTCACGGAAATGAAGACGGCCGCCATCTGCCAGGCACTGGCCGAGGGAGAGATTGACGCAGGCATCGTGGCCGCCCTCGACGGCATGGACAACTTCGTGCAGACCCCGCTCTTCTACGAGTCGTTCTACGCCTACGTGGCCCGCGAGGACGAGCTATTCGCCCGCGACACCATCCGCACGTCCGACCTCGCCGGCACGCAGCTCTGGCTGCTGGACGAAGGCCACTGCTTCCGCGACCAGCTCGTCCGCTTCTGCCAGCTAAAGAACGCCCGCACCAGCCAGCTCACCTACCACCTGGGCAGCATGGAGACCTTCATGCGCATGGTGGAGGGAGGCAAGGGCGTGACCTTCATCCCGGGCCTGGCCGTGCTCCAGCTGGGCGAGGCGCAGCGCCAGCTGGTACGTCCTTTCGCCGTGCCCCGCCCCACGCGGCAAATCGTGATGCTCACATCGCGCCACTTCATCCGCCGCACCCTGCTCGACACCCTCCGACAGGCCATACAGGAAGCCGTACCGTCCGACATGCTCAAATTGAAGGCAAACATGATGCCTTTATAAAAAAGCAATTATAAATAAAGAAAAAGATACCATTAGATAGTCCATGTAATATAAAAAACGCAGGAGAATCCTACTTGTCCCACATATTATTTATATATTCGCATCCACAATGAAAAACCGATATCCTATGAACCACACTTATGTTGTCATAAAAAAACTTATAACTTTCTTTCTGTTCCAAACAGTCGCTATTGTGCTTTTTGCTCAACAAATTCAAGTCCGCAACATTCCACATATAGAACAACTCCCCATAGGCTTAATCAATGTGTTTTTTCAAGATAGTGAAGGGTATATGTGGTATGGTACAGAAGACGGATTATGCAGAAACGATGGTTATAATATCCATGTCATCCGCTCTGATTATCAAACGCCCAACTTGTTTTCCAGCAATTCTATATCCTGTTTAGCCGAAGACAGCATCCATCACAATATTTGGATAGGAACAGCTAAGGGACTATATCACTTAAACAAACGAACTTATAACATCAAACTTATTCCCCTATCCAATAAAACAGATAATAAAATAGAAAATATCTATGCAACCTCTGACGGTTCAATTTGGATAGGTGTGTTTCAAAAGCTTTATCAACTAAATAGTCATGGAACCCTAATAAAAGAATACCCTATAGAATATAATTCAATAGGCGGATGGAAAAATTATGTCCTTTATGAAACTCCTGGCAAACAACTTTGGCTATCCATCTCTGGTAAAGGCATGCATCGATGGGACAAGCAATCAAAATCATTCCAACTATTTTTTCCTTATCAAGAAAAAGTGAACGCCATCATTCCGGACCAAACTGATTCATGTTATTGGCTGGCAACCTGGGATCATTCACTCATCCGTTTCAATCCCAAAGCAGATAATATAAAAGAAAGCTTCATTCACCAACCGCTCCCTGTCAATTCCATAGGACAAACAGCTACAACGGCAATAGACGTTGTACGAGATGATATATACGGCTATTTTTGGGTTGCCTCATGGAGCCATTTGTTCGTTTTTGAAAAAAAAACAGATGGCAATCTGCAACAAATAAACACGACTTCTTTCCTTCCATCTGAAAATCGGGCATTAAGGGACATATTAAAAGATAAAAACAGCAATCTATGGATAACGACCAAAGATACACATAATTTCCGCATATGTTTCAACAACAATAATGTTCAACGTTATGACATCCCTATTCTACAACATATTGTCCAATGGCAACCTAATATTGCTTTCCTATGTAAAGACAACGAACCTGACATTTTCTGGTTTTATCAATGGCGATTAGGATTATGCTTATATAATGCACATACAGAACAACTAAACTATTTTAACCATCTACCAGATAAATACCGTTTTTGGAATCTTGCAGCACTTGTCAAGTCTCCAAAATCCGACCGCGTATGGCTGTCTCCTGAATATACGACCCGTGTCTATGGACTAAACCAAAAAAAATTGAATATACAAATAGAACAACAAATTGATTTAACAGATATCTCCAAATACCCCAAAACCATCCGTCGCCTTTATGAAGGATATACAGACGATTTATGGATAGCTGCCGGAACCAGCCTCTATCGCTACCATATTTCGGAGAAATATATAGAAATAGTATCGGACAGCATCGGAACCATTACGGGAATGGCTCAAACAAAAGACGGAGACCTCTGGTGCGCAACAGAAGAAAAGGGTTTGGCTTGCGTCAATCGTCAAAACATACTAACAAAATATCCTTTTCCACAAAAATTACGTTGTATCGCTGTTGCCGATAGTCTTTTATGGATGGCGACTGATAAAGGAGAGCTTCTCTCCTTCTGCCCCCAGAATGAAGAAGTTCGGAACCACAATACAACATGTGGAATAAATGGCAATCAAATCTATAGTCTTACCGCTGATACCTTGGGACATTTATGGATTGTCACTAGTCAGACAATTAAAGAATTCAACCCCCAAAATGGAGCTTACCGTACCTTTTCTGCCTTTGATAAGAATATCAACTTCAATATCTTCATGCCACAAGCCGTATGTACAAGCTCCAATGGGCGCATGTATTTCGGGGGGGTACCAGGCATCTTAGCCATTACTCCCAGTAATTTACGACAACCCGATAGCAATAAAACAAAAGCCCATATAACAGACATACAAGTTATGGGAAACAGCATCTTCTTCAATACGAACAGAAAAAATAACTCCAATAAAATATTCATCCGGCCAGGAGAACAAAATATACAGTTTTTTTTCTCATCATTAGACCATCAGCACATTTCCCGTATCCGTTATGCCTACCGATTATCAAACATTGACAAAGATTGGATTTATCTCCCTGAAGGCCAAAATTTCGCCTCTTATAACCGACTAAAGAAAGGTTCCTATAAGTTTGAAGTACGAGTCACGGATGAAAACGGCTTATGGAGTAATGAGATTACAACACTTGACATCCAACAATTACCTTTTTGGTATGAAACCTGGTGGGCCTATTCTTTATATACAATAATCATTGCAAGTATCCTTCTCGCCATGCTCCGAAATATACGCAACCGTATTCGCCTACGCCAAATACTCCAAATACAAAAAATTGAGCAAGCTAAAGCGGAAGAAATCAATCATGCCAAACTGCAATTCTTCACCAATATTACACACGAGCTACTTACTCCTTTATCCATCATTTCAGCTTCTGTTGACGAGCTCAAACAAGTTGCCCCTACTTATCAAGAACAATATGGAGTTATAACAAACAATATTACCAGGCTTATCCGCTTACTACAACAAATTTTAGAGTTCCGTAAGTCTGAATCTGGCAACCTGAAATTACGAGTATCACAAGGTGACCTCTCTGCTTTTGTGCGACGGAGCGTTGAAGCATTCCGCCCACTATTGAAAAAAAAGAATATGCATTTCAGTATCTATTGCCACCCCGAGACGTTCATTGCCTGGTTTGATCCTGACAAACTGGACAAGATACTCTATAACCTTCTCTCCAATGCCGCCAAATACAGCCGACCGGATGGAACAGTACAGGTCCATCTGACCAAACACCCTGAAAATCCCGGATCCGCGCTTCTAATCGTGAAGGATAATGGGCCAGGCATTTCCAAAGAGGTACAGAAAGATTTATTCAAAAGATTCTACGAAGGAGAATATCGTAAATACCACACAATTGGTACAGGAATTGGATTATCTTTGGTAAATGATCTTGTCCGCCTACATCACGGTAATATAAAAGTAAAGAGCGAAGAAGGACATGGAGCTACTTTCATTGTCAGCCTTCCATACGAATGCACTGCTTATCCTTCGGAAGAGATTGATAGCAGTTATTCTTCTAACTTACCAGAGGAAATTATCAATCAGAAAAATATAGAGATTAATATAAGCCCTTCCGAAACAAAATCCATAACTCACCAACCGAAGAATTACAATCTTCTGTTAGTAGAAGACAACACAGAACTACTACAACTTATGGTCAAACTACTGACCTCTCAATATACTTTATACACAGCAACAAATGGGAAAGAGGCTTTAGAATTAATTGAAAAAACAGATATTGATCTCATTGTTTCCGACATAATGATGCCTGTCATGGATGGTATCACATTTTGTAAAACTCTTAAAGAGAGCTTTGAAACCTGTCACATACCTCTCATTCTGCTGACAGCCAAAAAGCAGGAAGAAGACCGTATACAAGCCTACCTGTCAGGTGCCGATGCATTCATCAACAAGCCATTCAGCTTACAAGTATTGCAAGCACGCATAAAAAACCTAATCACTGCCCGCGAGCGGAAAGGTTACGATTTCCGGAAGCGGCTTGTATTTGAAGCCAAACAAACCGACTATACCAGCATGGATCAGGACTTCTTACAAAGAGCCATAGACTGCATCAACCGCCACCTGGACAATCCAGAGTTCAACCAAGATTTATTCATAGAGGAAATGCATACCACCAAATCCACATCCTTACGTAAACTGAAATCACTTACCGGCATGAACTTCGTATCTTTTGTCCGCAACATCCGCATGAAGGCCGCTTGTCGCCTTATGGAAGAGAATCACCTCATCCACATTGCCGAATTGGCCTATGCTGTAGGTTATAACGATCCGCGCTATTTCACCATTTCCTTCAAAAAAGAATTCGACATGACACCACAAGAATATCTCAAACAGCTTACTGAAAGGGAAAAAGAATAAATAGTACCTTACATCCAGAAACACTACATATATACATCTGAAGAAAGTTGTATCTACATACACATATGAAAAAATCCGTTATCAAACAGGAGTGAATCCAAGAATTAATCACATCAAAGTAGATAGTGATGCTGTCAAAATAGATAGTTAGCAGACTAATGTAGATGTTTAAGCTGGTTAAAGTTACCATTCGCCCTGTTTAAAGCAATGTACTATCCAGCTTAAAGCAATGTTTTGTCCAGCTTAAAGCAATGCTTTGGGGCATGATGACTTTTTCTGTGACTTTTCCTGATTTAGCTAGACAGTTTTGGCTTTATAAACTGAAGCAGTAGACATTCCACCAAATGGTAGCCTAAGAAGGTAGACACTTTGCGAAAAAGCCCCCTAAAAGAGCAGACATACTGTAAAAGGTCATACTGTTTTTCTATACAATCAACAGCTCCGGCCTGCACTTTCACCGGGGAATGTCGTTTGACTCTGCAATGATACCTTATTTTCTCATCCGAGACCGTTTTTTCGGCATATTTTTTCTGTTCCCCTTCCTCCAGATACGCCTATGCAGAGACTTTATATACAATGCTCATGTGCAGCCGGCAATAATTGCAAAAATGTATATATCTGAAGATTACGTCTCTGGTATGGTCAATGTGTTTTAAACCGAACAGCAAAAGCCTGCGTGTGAAAGCAACTTTCAGTTCCCTTCACCTTATCAGAAGATTAACGGTGAAAGATACATTCTTTCACAAACAGAAGTAACATTCTGTCAATAAACGAAATATGGTGAAACATCAAAAAAGAAACAACCACCTCTATTTCGTAAACATAACCATCCGGCCATTCACCATAATGGCTATCCCGAACCTATACCATTACCCAAAAGGAAACAGACTCACCAAAAATTGAGAAATGAGTGACATACCCAATAAAAATACGTCAGAAAACGACAAAAAATACGTCACGACGGAAAAAACAATTGTATTTGACGTTTTACAACAGCAAAATTAATCCCACTTTCCTCACTTTTGCCATGTGTTTTGGCCAAGCATACAATAAAAAAGGTTTCTAAGATTTCAGTTTTTAAACAGGTATACGAGATTAATAACACAATAGCAAACCCTCTAATACTTTAAGAAATGAGAAAATTATTTGAACAGTTCCCTTCGAAATCTATAATGGCTTCGATGATGATTGCAAGCCTTTTCGGAGGTTTTCCGCAACCTGTACATGCGGAAAGGAACTACAATGTACAGGAGGTGCTGCAAAACGGTACCGTGAAAGGCACAATAGTGGACGCTAACGGTGCGCCAGTCATAGGTGCTACCATTCGCGTAAAAGGTACCACAATGGGAGTCATTTCCGACATTGACGGAAATTTCACCTTGGACCATACAACCACTAACGCTACACTACAGATTTCCTTTGTAGGCTATCAGACCCAGGAAATCAAACTTGATGGAAGAAATTCTGTGAAAGTTGTCTTGAAAGAAGACAGCGAAATGCTGGATGAAGTAGTCGTTGTAGGCTACGGTTCAATGCGTAAAAAGGACTTGACCGGCTCCATTGCCCAAATACGACCGGACAAGATGGCTCTGGAAAACCCACAAAGTGTACAGGACATTCTACGAGGAACGCCAGGTCTTAATGTAGGACTATCCACTGATGCTAAAGGAGGTGGTTCGCTGCAAATCCGCGGACAACGCTCCCTGTACACGGACGGTGGACATAATGACCCGCTCATCATTCTGGACGGCATGATGTTCTACGGCGAACTCTCGGAAATCAATCCCGACGACATCGGACAAATTGATGTACTGAAGGATGCTTCTTCGGCAGCCGTTTACGGCGCCAAAGCAGCCAACGGTGTCATTATCGTCACAACCAAAAAAGGCAAGGTAGGAAAACCAGTCATCAAGTTCATCTCCAACATTGGCTTCTCCACTATGGGAAACAACCGAAAAGTATATGATCCAGAAGGATATACCCAGTTCTACAGCGACTGGTACACGGCACAAACCTACGGCGTAAATCCGGAGACTGGAGCCTACGAAGAATATCAAACCAACAAAAACAAGTTCCCCGCAGGCTACTACGCCCTGCCTACACAAGTCAATCTGGACAAATATGGCATCACGTTGGACCAATGGCGCGGATACACATCGCAAACAGCAGAAACATTGGACTATGAAATCTTCGGCACACGTATGCAATGGCAGGGAAATAACTTGGCAAATTTTCTGGCAGGACAAACGTATGACTGGTATGACCACTCGTTTCGCACGGGTTTGAACCAAGATTACAACGTCAGCCTTTCCGGTGCTTCGGATCGGATGAACTACTATTTCTCACTGGGATACCTGGACAACGAAGGTGTAGTAGTAGGTAACGACTACAGCACGTTCCGCTCCAACTTGAAACTGAACGCTAGTGTAACCAAATGGCTGGAAGTGGGCACTAACATCAATTTCCAACAACGCACAGACGGTGACCGCACAGTGGACTGGAATAGACAAGTGACTGTGAACAGCCCGTTTGCCCAATATCGCGATGCAAAAGGTGAACTGGAAATCTACCCGATGGGCAACATTGCGGGCAATAAAGGTTGGAACTACGACTTCGACCAACAATATTATGAACGCGAGTCAGGTGTCACCGTACTTAACACCATTCTGAATGCCAAAGTGAAACTACCCTTTAACATCAGCTACACATTCAACATTGCGCCACGCTATCAAGGATACTACTTTCGCGCTTTCAACTCGTCCAAACATCCAGACCGCACGGCAGGTTCCGCCAGCCGTAACAGCAGCAAGCGTTTCGATTGGTCGCTGAACAATACCTTGGTTTGGGACTACATATTTGCCAAGAAGCACCACGTCATACTGACATTGGTACAAGAAGCAGAGGAACGACGTTACTGGTCGGACAATCTGACCGCCAACAACCTGGCACCGACAGATGCATTGGGATTCCATAATGTCCTGGCGGGCGATAAGGAGTCGAGCTCATTCAGCTCCAACGATACCCACGAAACGGCTGACGGTATGCTGGCACGCCTCTTCTATTCGTATGACGACCGTTACATGTTCACCGGCTCTGTACGCCGCGATGGATATTCAGCTTTCGGCATGTCCAACCCGCGCGCCACATTCTTCTCAGCCGCAGCTGCCTGGACCTTCTCTGAAGAAAGTTTCTTCAAGTGGACCGACATCATGAACCATGGTAAATTGCGTTTTTCCTGGGGACAAAATGGTAACCGGTCACTAAGCGACCCATATCTCGCTTTAGCGAACTTGTCTGGTGGTATGGGAGCCACGCAAGGTTACATTGATGCCAGCGGAAACACCGTGGAATATCGCTACTATACCATGAGCCGCCTGGCCAACCCAGGATTACAATGGGAAAAAACCACTTCATGGAACATCGGTTTGGACTTCGGTTTCCTGAACAACCGCATTACAGGCAGCATCGACTACTATTACATGCCCACCACAGACATGATCATGAATCAGTCGCTACCCGGTTTCACCGGTTTCGGTTCCATCACCTGCAACTTGGGCGAAGTGTTGAACAAAGGTATAGAAATTTCGCTTACCACGACCAATATCCGTAACAAAAACTTTGAATGGAATACCACTGTAGGATTCTCCTATAACAAAAACCGCATCAAGCACCTCTATTATGAATACGAACAGCTATTGGACGCTGCCGGCAACATTATTGGCATGAAAGAAGAGGATGATATCAGCAACCGCTGGTTCATCGGTCACCCCATCGGAGCCATTTGGGACTACAAAGTGACAGGTATCTGGCAAAAAGACGAAGTGGAAGAAGCTGCCAAATATGGCCAGCGGCCGGGCGACCCTAAAGTATGGAACAACCCCGCCAATGACAAAGTGAATGAGGACGGCACCACTACCGTAGTGTATAACAACGACGACAAGGCATTCCAGGGACAGAGCACACCACCTTTCAACTGGTCAATACGCAATGAATTCACATTGTTCAAAAACCTGACCCTTTCGTTCAATATCTATTCCCGCATGGGACACAAGAGTCTGAGTTCAGCATTTCTGAACAAAGACAACGCTGGTTCTAAGATAGCAAATGGAGAGAACGTATATGTTAAGGAGTATTGGACAGTGAATCATCCTTCCAACGACTATGCCCGCCTCGATGCACAAGGTCCGTCAGGAGTAGCAAGCCCCTCCAAGCTGTACAATCGCTCATTTATTCGTTTGGAGAACATCACCGTGGGCTACACATTACCGAAGAAATTGACTACCCAATGGGGTATTGATAACGTAAACATCTCTGGCAGTATCCGCAACGTAGCCTGCTGGAAGATGGACAAGACCTGGACGTACTGGGACCCCGAGACAGGAGGTATCGTACCTAGAATATTTAACATCGGATTAAGTTTAACATTATAAGAAAAACACTTGTTATGAACAAAATAGTTTTTACCATAACCACCCTGCTTGCTGCAGGCTGCCTATTCACCGCTTGCCATGAAGACTTCTTGGAACCGGATCCGCTGTCGTTCTACGAACCGGGCAAGACGTTCACCACTATTGAGGGCTTGGAATCGGTACTTGCCACTGCCGACCGGCACCTGCGTACTTACTGGACCTATTACACAGGACAGGATATAGCTACCCCTATTTATTCACAATACATGTATTCAGATCTGAATGTAGCAGGAAAAACGGACCAAAGTACCATCTTTGCCGACATAGCTACACGACTGACACCTACTGATGGTCTGGAGCAAGGTGAAATAAATATGTTAAGCTACTTTTGGGGAGAAACCTTCACCGGCATTAAAAGTGCCAATACGGTCATCAGCTATATTGATCGCGTAGAAGGTTTGGACGAAGAAACCAAGAACATCTATCTGGGGCGAGCGTACTTCCATCGTGCATTCCGCTACTTGTCGTTAGTATTTATGTTCAAAGATGTGCCCTATATCGCAAAAATCATCGACTCACCCAAGCTGGACTACCGAAGCACTTCGCGCAAAGCTATCTTAGAGAAAATGGCTTTAGATATGGAATTTGCCGTGAAATGGGTGCCTGACCAAAAAGACATGGACCTGATAGGTATGGTGAACAAAGGCGCTTGCCGTATGTTACTAGCCAAGCTCTATCTGTCCCTGGGACGTTGGGATGACGCCATTGCACAATGTGACGCACTCATTGACGACCCACAATACAGCCTGATGACCAGTGAATTTGGGACTTTCATAGAGCCGTTCAACACAACGACCTTCCCCGTGACCCGCAATGTCATCTGGGATTTGCATCGCCCGGAAAACAAACTGATACCGGCCAACAAAGAAGTTATTTTGGGTATGCCTAACCGAGGTATCGGCAGCAGCAACTCGTTTATCTACTTCAACACCATGCGTGCACTGGTTCCGTTATGGAACAGTGCCAACCTAAATGCTCCTGATGGTAAACGTGCCATACAGGCATACGCTAGAACTAATTCCAATTTTGATCCTATGTATGCCTACAATCAAGCCGTAGGACGAGGTACAGGTTACATCCGTCCCACCTGGTTTGCACAACACAGTTTGTGGAACGTCAATGGTGTACCCGATGAAGGTGATTTGCGTCACAGTGTAGAAATGGGGAACTGGTGTCACACCGAATTACTGAAAGTCAATAATAAAGAATCTATTTACTTTGGTGAACCGATACAGAAAGCATGGACTACCGATACCATCCGCGATTGGTATGGCTGGCCACACTACAAAATCTACTTATTGGACCAAAATGCTGAATCCAAAGAAAATTCCACCAACTGGAACGGAGCTAACAGTAGCTCCAGTACAGCTGGCAATGCAGACTGGTATTGCTACCGCCTGGCTGAGACCTATCTACTGCGAGCCGAAGCCAAGTTCTACAAAGGCGACGCCACCGGAGCCGCACAAGATGTGAATACCATCCGCCGGCGTGCACATTGCCAACAAATGTATACAACCGTAACTATCGGCGACATCGTGAATGAACGTGCCCGTGAGCTTTACATGGAAGAATGGCGCTACATGGAGCTGAGCCGCATCTCCTACTGCCTCGCCATCAGCGGACAGCCGGATGAATGGGGCAACACCTACAATCCGGAAACCTACGACAAGCAGAGTGGCACGGACAAACAAGGCGGCAGTTACTGGTGGCAACGCATTGTGCACTACAATGATTTCTACAACAAAAACCCGCAACTCTTGGTGAAGAACCGTGCCTATACCCTTGACAAGCATAACCTCTATCTTCCCATCCCGCAATCGGCTATTGACGCCAACCGTAACGCACAATTACGTCAGAATTATGGTTACGATGGTTATGACGAAAGCATCCCCATGTGGGAAACTTGGGAAGAGTCGGAAGCCAACAACTGATAGCCCCCCATTAAATTCCCCTTACTCCCCCTCTCCCTGTGAGGGAAGAGGGGGGAAGTATGGGAATATCATATTTTTTAACAAAATGTATAATATAAATACACCATCTACAAACATAAACAATATCAAATGAAAAAGGTTTACATATTTCTCCTAATCACAGTTAGTTGTACAGCTATGCTTTGGGCACAAGCTCCTGAAACGCCACAAAGCATTCTCAAACTCATCCATAAAGTCAATGATTACTGGCAGACCAATAACAAGCCACAAGTACGGGCCTTTTGGGACCATGCTGCCTATCACACCGGAAATATGGAAACCTACAAGCTAACCGGTGAAAAGCGATATCTTGATTATTCTACAGCATGGGCGGAGTACAACCAATGGAAAGGAGCCAAATCGGACAACAAGGCAGAGTGGAAATACGGCTATGGCGAAAGTGACCCATACGTGCTCTTCGGTGACTGGCAATGCTGCTTCCAGACATATGCCGACCTTTACAACATTGAACCCTCTCCCCACAAAATAGCCCGCGCACGCGAAGTGATGGAATACCAAATGAGCACGGCATTCGACGGCTACTGGTGGTGGGCAGACGGGCTCTACATGGTAATGCCCGTAATGACCAAAATGTATAAGATAACGAAGAATCCACTTTATCTGAACAAGCTATATGAATATTTCATATATGCCGACAGCATCATGTACGATCCCGAAATCGGCCTATATTACCGCGACCGCAATTTCGTATATCCACAACATCAAATTCTGGAGGGCGAAAAAGACTTTTGGGCACGAGGCGACGGCTGGGTACTTGCCGCATTGGCCAAAGTCCTGCAAGACCTGCCGGAAACAAACAAACACCGCCCTCTTTATATCGACCGCTTCCGCAGCATGGCAAAGGCACTGGTAGCCTGCCAGCATCCCGACGGTTACTGGACACGCAGTCTACTGGAACACGGATACGCTCCGGGGCCGGAAACCAGCGGAACAGCCTTTTTCGCCTATGGCCTGCAATGGGGTGTCAACAACGGCCTGCTGGACGGAAGTACCTATCAGCCGGTTGCAGACAAGGCATGGAACTACCTGAAGAATATAGCATTACAACCTGACGGTCGTATAGGCTACGTACAGCCTATCGGAGCCAAAGCCATCCCCGACCAGAAGCTGGACGCAAGGTCCACAGCCAATTTCGGCGTAGGAGCCTTCCTGCTTGCCGCATGTGAAAGATACCGACACCTCAACAAATGAAACCGGAGAATACCATGAAAGACTATTTGATACTGCTGTTGACTCTATTCGCTTGCCTGCCGGATCTGCCTGCCCGCATACAGACACCCGACGAAGGCCCGTCCTTTGAAGGATACCAAGTGACTCCCAAAGGCGCTTGGTGTTGGTTCGCCGACCCGCGCGCCCTGCATCATGAAAGCAAGGACGGGAGCATTGACAAAACGTATATCGGCTACATTGATGTGCATGGGAACATCAAAGCCATGCAAACAGACTGGAAGACTAACCAAAAAAAAGAAGTACTTATTCGATCCTGGTTCCAACCCGATGACCACAACAACCCCACATTTCTCGTGCTACCCGACGATCGCGTCATGGTGTTCTACTCACGGCACACCGACGAAGCGTGTTTCTATTATCGCGTCTCCCACGAACCGGGCGATATCACGACATTGGGAGAGGAAAAAATCATCAGGATGAAGAACAACACGACGTATCCATCCCCATTTATCCTCTCTGACGACCCGGAACACATTTATCTGTGCTGGCGGGGCATTAACTGGCATCCCACCATCGGCCGTCTGCTCATACCCGATTCCGACGGCAACACAAACTTCGACTGGGGGCCTTACCAGCTGGTGCAATCCACCGGAGCACGCCCATACGCCAAATATGCCTCCAACGGCAAAGACAAAATCTACATGACCTACACCACAGGCCATCCGGACAATGAGTACCCGAACGATGTCTATTTCAATGAAATTGACATCCGCTCGCTGAAACTGAAAGACATCAAGGGAAAAGTACTGGCTACGATACAGGACGGTCCCCATCACGTAAACAAACAACCCGAATACGCCATCGCCTATCCCAATGCGGTAGTAGAACACTCCAATTACCGAAACTGGGTATGGGAAGTGGCACTCGACGCTCAGGAAAGACCCGTCATAGCCATGGTGTGCATCTCCGCCGACAAAAAGAAGCACGATTATTACCACGTCCGATGGACCGGGACAGAATGGAAAAAGACTTTTCTCGCACATGCTGGAGGCCACTTCCATCAGACACCCGACACCGAACAGTGCTACAGCGGAGGTATCTCCATTGACAAGCAACACCCGCAGAAGGTTTACGGCTCGGTTCCGGTGAAGGGAAAGTACGGGACAGTCTATGAGATCATGAGATTTACGGTGAAGGAAAACGGCGATGTAGAAAAAGAGGCCATAACAAGCAATTCCCAAAAGAACAACTCCCGCCCTTATCACATTCCCGGAGCAAAAGACAAAACGATATTCCTGGGCTGGATGTACGGAGACTATTATGACTGGATCGTCAGCGCCAGACGGCCGTTGGGCTATTGCACGGCCATCCGCAGCATTACCCCTCTGCCTGAAAGGATTGCCGGTCTGACAAAAGAATCTGCCAAACAAGGCAGACTGGAAGGAACCGGACAGTCAAGTCTGTCCGAAACACTCCGGGACGAGTTCTCCGTCTCTCTGACATTGGACAGAAAAGGTGCAACCTTTAAAGGAGGGAGATGGGATTTCGGAAACTTCAGCTATGGAATAGACGGCCAGACATTAAAACCTTTTCTGCTGATTGAAAACAGTCCGCATATCAGCCCAAATGTCATAGGCAATTCAGACAACTGGAAGTACTACGAACGGACGACCAACGGTAAGTGGCTGGATCCAAAAGTTCCGGACAGCATCCGCCTATGCATCACGTATGGGAACGGTGTGTTGCGTACCTATATAGACGGATTGCTGGACCAGTCTGTCCCTGTCGGAAGACTGACATTCAAGGGGCTGACATCCCATTATCCCGATGGTATATCAACACGGTATCAGATATATGAACGGTCATTGTCACAAGAAGAAATTAAGCAACTAAATAAAAACGAATAGATTATGAAAAGAAATGTGTTATTGATTGCAGCCCTTATGTTATTCCACATGTCGGTATTGGGTAAGACCGTGTCTCAAAGTAACGACCAGGGGAAAGAGGAACGTCAGTATTGGTGTGACTTGCTATACAAAATGGCGGCACCCGTATTGAGCAACATGAGCCAGGGGCAGTTGAAACAGAAAATGCAGCTTGAATTAAGCCCCAACTGGGACGGACGGAATAAGAACGTGGCCTACATGGAGTGTTTCGGACGTACCATGGCAGGCCTTGCCCCTTGGCTCACCTTGCCTGACGACGATACCACCGAGGGAAAACAGCGCAAACAATTGCGGGAATGGGCCTTGAAGAGCTATGCACATGCAGTCGATCCCAACAGCCCGGATTATTTGGGATGGAATATTCACGGACAGGCATTGGTTGATGCCGCTTACATTGCAGAAAGCTTTCTCAGAGCTCCCAATCTATGGCAAGCATTAGACAAACAAACAAAAAACCGTTATATAACAGAGTTCCAAGGCCTTCGCCGTTTTACTCCTGTCTATTCCAATTGGCTGCTTTTTGTGGCTACCATCGAAAGTTTCCTGAAACAGGTAGGAGCACAAGCCGACTTCTACCGCATCACGTTGTCGCTGCTAAAAGTGAATGAATGGTACATCGGTGACGGATGGTACAGCGACGGATCCAAGTTCGCATTCGACTATTACAACAGCTTTGTATTGCATCCCATGTTCGTGGAATGCCAGGAAGTGCTTACAAACGGCGGAAAAAGAGGAGCATGGAATATTGACCCCAAGAACTTCGGTAAAGGGCTGAAACGTATGCAGCGCTATGGTGTGATACTGGAAAGGCTCATTTCTCCGGAAGGTACTTTCCCTGTATTCGGTCGTTCCATCACCTATCGTACGGGGGTACTTCAGCCGCTGGCATTCCTTGCCTGGCGAGAATGGCTTCCGGAAGAATTGTCAGAAGGACAGGTACGTTCGGCCATGACAGCTGTACTGAAACGCATGTTCCGGGACGACCGTAATTTCAACCAAAAGGGATTCCTTACGATTGGCTTCAACGGGAAGCAACCCGAAATTGCCGATGTATATACCAACAACGGAAGTCTTTACATGGCCACACTGGCTTTCCTGCCGTTAGGATTGCCAGCCGATCATTCTTTTTGGACAGCCCCGGCAGCATCCTGGACCTCCAAAAAAGCATGGGATGGAGAAAGCTTCCCGAGAGACCATGCCTTTTACGAATAACAAAAACATATATCCATGAGAAAAATATATCCAATGCAAAAAAGCTGTTCGGCAATTCCTTTATGCCAATCTATACCGTTCCTATGCCGGATACTATCCATATTTATAATAGCCATACTATTTGGATGTAGAGCAGAAAAACCTAAAACAGGAGTGAACTATTATATAGATGCCGTAAACGGCTGTGACACTAATTGTGGTACCTCACCAATGAACGCATGGAAAAGTCTGGCTAAAATCAAGCAAGTAAGATTGAAACCAGGTGATAGTTTACTTTTGTGTCGAGGAAGCATATTCAACGAACAATTAGAGTTATCTGCACAAGGGACATCTTCTCGCCGCATTATTATCGATGCATATGGAGAAGGGGGCAAACCTTACATCATGGCTCCTGATAGTTCGCTCTATACAATTTGTATTCATAATTCTGATTACGTCACACTACAAAATATCGAAATATCCAACAAAGGAAGTAAGCGTATGGCGTATCGGACAGGCGTTAAAATTCTGTGTGAAAATTACGGTACATCACACAACATCGTACTCAATGCATTAGACATACATGACGTTAACGGTAGTTTAATAAAGCACGAAGGAGGTGGCTGTGGTATCTTCATACAGAATAACTGGAAGAATGACAGTCTGGTTTCTGTATTCGACAGCCTGGTCATTGAGAACTGTACTATCCGCCGTTGCGAACGCAACGCCATTATTTGGAGTGCGCCATGGAGTCGTAAAGACTGGAACCTGAGTACAAACACGCTGGTACGGAAAAATCTGATTGAAGAAGTCCCAGGTGACGGCATTGTTCCCATCGGCTGCGACAGTGCCATCATAGAATATAACCTAATGCGCAACTGCCCTGCCACTTTGCCCGACGGACAGGCAGCCGCAGGCATCTGGCCCTGGAGTTGCGACAACACCATTATCCGCTTCAACGAAGTAAGCGGACATCAAGCGCCTTGGGACGGACAGGGTTTCGACAGTGACTTTAACTGTACAAATACCACCATCGAATACAACTACAGCCATGACAACGACGGTGGATTCATCTTAATCTGTGATGCGGGAAGTGAAACCGATCCGGCCGACAACATCGGAAACTTAGGAAGCAAAGTATGCTATAACGTCAGTATCAACGATGCCATTCGCAGACGCAAGACTCATGTCGGCGTCTTCTCCCCCACGATTCATATAGCCGGTCCTGTACGAAACACACTGATAGAACGAAACATTCTCCATACAGGCAAAAAGCTATGGAAATATGGAGACCACACACTGATTACTTCCAATCACTGGGGAGGCTATGCGGACAGCACACTTTTTAGAGAAAACATTTTTTATGCTTCCGAGCCTTCAGCCTTCCAGCTCACACAATCCACCAACAATAAGTTTGAGAACAACTATTATTTCGGCATATTTGCAGAAAAACCAAACGAGTCACACTGCCATGAGAACTCAGCCTATTACAATTCACTCATAGGGAAACATGCGAATGCCAAAGAATCACTCGATTTTTTGTTTGAGAAAGTAACAATAGGCAATGGTGCCGCCACAATGATGGCGGTAAGACCTGAAAACATTCACGAACTGTTCGAAAATCTTAAAAAACAAAAGAAACCATGAAAGCCAAAATCCTCATTTATCTCCTGCCGCCTTTTATCATCCTCAAGTCAAGGTTACAGCACAGGAAACGACTTTCAACTGTAACTTCAATCAAGAAGACACACCTGACTGGAAAGTAGCTGCAGGCAAGGCAGAAGTAATGGCAAAAGGTGCATGGCAAGGAAAATCCTTATGCCTTCATCCTCAAACGACAATATATACTTCCGCTACAACCCGCTTCCTCTTTGACAGCCTTTGTACGTACAGAAAGTGGAGCAGACCATATCACACTACAGATTACCGGACTGGGCAAGAACAATATCAGTCTGTTCAGTCACCACTGGTGGAACAACGTCTGCTTGAATTCGGTGACTGGGTAAGCACAACGTCCGAAGCCGTTTACGAAACACGTGGAGGACTTTGGCAACCTGTGGACGGACAATATGGTTTCTGTTACCGGAACAATGTCATATACATCTATTTCCTATGAGGATATATGGACAATAACTTCTCATTACCTCTTTTGAGCAAAGGGATGAAAGTCAAACAGACATACAATGTTGTCATCAAAGAGAGGATACAGACAAAACAGAAGAAACAAAGTGTGACACTGAGTGGCATTCATGCTGTAAAAGACAATCTGACTGTAATCGCTGTAATCCTAAATCAGCTCGTGTGAAGTGAAAATAAACATTATAACCCGTTGAGAAAACTCAAATAATGTGCGTTAAATACGCGATAACAGACATATATATATTTTGTTCTATGGTACAAAGAATGTATGAAAAATCATCTGCTTTTATCTTTTTTTTGTTATTGATTATCTTTTCGCCTTGTTCTGCCCAATGTTTGAGAGTAGACTTGGCAGGTACATGGAAATTGTCATTGGATTCCATCAGATTTGAGCATCAAATAACATTTCCAGGCTCTACAGATGAAATTCCTTTGGGTGAAAGACATAAACCGGGTACGGATTTATATATCGGCAAGCCTGAAACCTGGCAGTTGGCCAGAAAATACACATTCATAGGTCCTGTCTGGTACTACAAGGAGATCAACATCACACAAGAATGGACAGATAAACGCATAATCCTTTCTTTGGAGCGTTGCATGTGGCAAACAAAAGTATGGATTAACGGTGATTATGTAGGAGAGGAGCACAGCCTATGCACTCCGCATAAATATGATGTCACTCGCTACATCAAGAAGGGGCTGAACAAAATTTGCCTGCGGATTGACAACTCTCCTTATGTACATTTAGGTTCCTGGAGTCATGGTTATTCACCGGGCATACAAACAATATGGAACGGTGTCATCGGATCGTTGTTTTTGGAAGCGAAAGACAAGGTTTCAATCGAGAATCTTCAGTGTTATCCGATACTGAAAGATAAGACGGTGCGATGGAAAGGAGAACTCATCAATCTTTCCGGGAAATCAGGGAAAGGAACTTTGAGGATTAAAATTACAGATCCCAAAGGCAAAGTTGTGTTACGCGAAAAGAAGAAAGTCATCTGCCAGAATGAAAAGACAGACATCTCTTATTGTTTGCAGTTGAATGAACCGGTTTTAGAGTGGGATGAATATACTCCCCATTTATATCAACTGGAGGTTGACTGTCATTTTGATACGTATAAAGGGACTGAGCAGGTGTCGTTTGGATTCCGGGACATTTCCACCGAAAACGGCAAGCTGAAGCTGAACGGCCGCACCTTGTTCCTCCGCGGTGAACACGACCCCGGCAGTTTTCCCCTGACGGGTTATCCATCAATGGAAAAGAAGGACTGGATACGGATTTTCCGTATAGGGAAGGAATACGGCATGAACCATTGGCGTTTCCATTCTTGGTGTCCTCCCGAAGCGGCTTTCGCAGCGGCCGATGAAGTGGGTGTCTATCTTCAGCCGGAGTTGACCCTGTTTTCCCAGAATTGGGAACATACACTGGTGGGACAAGATACCGCCAGAGACCAATTCCTGTTCTCGGAATTGCGACGTCTGTTGGATACATACGGCAACCATCCATCGTTCCTGTTGATGTGCATGGGGAATGAGCTGCGAGGCGATGCCTCCGTACTGGAAAAGTGGGTGGAATATGGCAAGCGCCATGACAACCGCCATTTGTATGCCGGCAGTGCCAATCTGGAAGCCATGGGCAAGTACTTGCCTCTTTCCGGTGATCAGTTCCAGGTAGCCCACGCCGCAAAAGTAAACGGAAAGCGCTTTGAACGCAGAATGGGAGGATATTTCAATTCGGAATATCCCAATACCATAAATGACTATTCGCATACGTTGGTTCCGCCCTATAATCAGTGTCCGGTCATCACCCACGAACTGGGTCAATGGGAGATATATCCCGATTTCTCAGAAATAAAAAAATATACAGGTGTCCTCACCCCCAGAAATCTGGAAGTATTCAAGAACAGTCTTGAGCAGAAAGGCATGGACGACCAAGCACCGGCATTCCTGAAAGCATCGGGAAAACTAGCTTCCATCCTTTATAAGGAAGAGATAGAACGTGTCTTGCGTACCCCGGGAATGTCCGGCTTCCAGCTTTTGGATTTGAGGGACTATCCGGCGCAAGGCAGTGCTTTAGTCGGTCTGCTGAACGTCTTTTGGGATAGCAAAGGACTGATCTCACCTGAAGAGTTCCGTCAGTCATGCAACGATGTCACCGTATTGTTGAAGATGCCCAAACGGACGTGGACTAATAATGAAATCTTTGACGGAGAGATTGTCATACCGAACTACAGCAGACATTCTCTCGAAAATACCCATATAGAATGGGAAGTTCTGTACGATGGCAAACCAATATATAAAGACAGTCTGCACATCGGACGACTGCCACAAGGCGAGGTCCATCCGTGTGGAAAAATTACTTTCCCTTTAGAAGATTTCACTGAAGCTACAAAACTGAAAGTCGTCTTGAGCGTTTCTCCTTTAGGCATCCGCAACCAATACTCCATCTGGGTTTATCCGAAGTCTGTCCCCATAAATCGTGGGCGGGTGATTGTGGCCGATAAAGCCACACCGAAACTATTGGAACAGATAGAGAACGGTGCATCTGTACTGCTGGTACCCAAAGACGTGGAAGACGTGGAACGGATGACGTTTTCTAATCCGTTCTGGTCCACCATCCTGTTTGATTATCAGCCTAAGTCAATGGGATTATATTGTAACCCCGAACATCCTATTTTCAAGAATTTCCCTACAGACATGCATACGAATTGGCAATGGTGGGAACTGACCGTTTCGGCTTCTGTAGCAAGAATTAACGGGACACCTTCTTCTTACAGACCTATCCTCCAAGTAATTGACCATCCAGTCCGCAACGACAAACTGGGAGCAATTATGGAAACCCGGATTGGTAAAGGCAAACTATTGGTTTGTATGTTGGACATACTGTCCAATCTGGAAACCCGCCCGGTCGCCAGGCAGTTAAAGTACAGCATCCTGAACTACATGAATTCCTCCGCCTTCCAACCCCAAGAGGTACCGGGACTGAAAGCCTGTTTCTTTGCGGACGAGGTAAACAAAACAAGCTACCGTGCAGTCCGTCTTCCCGGCGAGTCAAAACAGCACCCGGCCATAAATATGGTGGACGGCTCATCGGATACTTTCTGCGAATTACCCGCCAATTCCGGTAAAGTGATTGTCGAACTGGAACTAAATGAAGAAAGATATATCGTAGGATGCCGCTTGCCGACGACAGTCAAAGGCCTGAACAAATTTAAGGTGTATGTCACGACAGACAAAGACAATTTGGGAGAAGCTGTCATCCACGGCACGGGCAATGCCGCAGACTATCATGCCGGCATATGGGACAATGGTTTTACCATACAAAAAGGGAAGAAAGGAAAATATGTCTTTTTGGAAATTGACAAGACCCCCGGCCGATGCATCTGTATAAACGAGATTGAACTGATGTTTGGAGACTGATATCCCTTACTTTTATTCAGTCTTTCTACCCAGCATCTCCTCGATCAGCCGGCCCGCCTTGCCATATTTCTCGATGATGAACAGCACGTAGCGGATGTCCACCCCGATGCAGCGCTGCAGGCGGGGCTCGTAGAGGTAGTCGCTGCTCATGGCCTCCCAGTTACCGTCGAAGGCCAGGCCGAGCAGCTGGCCGCGCGCGTTGAACATGGCGCTGCCCGAGTTGCCACCCGTAATGTCGTTGTCCGAGATGAAGCACACCTTCATCTCCCCGCTGCTGCGGTCGGCGTAGCGGCCGTAGTCACCGCCCTCCAGCAGGCTCACCAGCTCGGGCTGCAGGGCGAAGTCGGGCTCGCCACGATGCTCGCGGGCCTTTTCCAGAATGCCGCGTACGGTGGTGAAGTAGCGGTAATGCGTCCCGTCGGCCGGGTCGTAGCCCCGCACCGTGCCGAAGCTGAGGCGCATGGTCGAGTTGGCGTCGGGATAGAAGCGGCGGTCGTGGTAATACCGGCGCACGGCGGCGTTGAACAATCGCTCGCCGCGGTCCACGGCCACATTGGAGGCCTGCATCTGCAGGTTCATGTCGAAAAGCTGGGTGATGAGGTCGATGCCCAGGCTGATGGCCGGGTCGTTGAAGAGATTCAGCGTGGTGTCGTTCTCCAGGAAGCGCTGCAGCCCGCGGGGCGTGGCGATGGCCGTACGGGCATAGAGGCTGTCCACGTAGGCCCGCTCGTTGCCGCCATAGACGGTCGCGATGGAGTCGTAGAGGGGCGGCAGGTACTCGGCCTCCACGTGGCGGGGATATTCCTTCAGAAGGGCTGTAAAGACGTCCTTGTCGATGTTCAGGTCGAGGTTGGCATACTTGTCCACGATGTCCTGCAGATTGGCCTCGACCACCTTCGGGTCGGCGCCGAAGTCGAAGTTCAGGATGCTGAGGGCCAGCTGCACCAGCTCGGGACCGTTGAGGAAGCTCTCCAGCAGGTAGGCCTGCGCCCGGTTGGCCGCCCGCCGGTCCTTGTAGGCCAGCTCGAGGTCGGTGAGCAGGTGGAGCAGGCTGTCGCGTTCGGCAGGGGTGCGACGTATCCAGTCCTGCAGGTCGCGCTCCAGGGCCCGCTTCTTCTCAAGCACGTGCAGGCGGCGGATGGAGCGGTTCGTGCCGATGCTGTTCTTCCAGTAGTTGGAGCTTTCGTCGTACTTGGAGGCGTACTTGATGCGGATATCGTCGCTGGCGTCCATGGCCCGCTTCCAGATGGCCTGCTTCACGCCGCGGATGTCGGCCTGGGCCTGGTTGATGCCGTTCATGGCCTCCTCGATGCCGAACGACGAGAGGTAGCGTTCCGTCGTGCCGGGATAGCCCATCGTCATGCAGAAGTCGCCCTCGCGGTAGCCTTCCAGAGAAATGGGGGCTGCGTAGCGGGGATGGTAGGGCACGTTGTCGGGCGAGTAGTCGGCGGGGCGGTTCTTGCGGTCGGCGTAGATGCGGAAGACGCAGAAGTCGCCCGTGTGGCGCGGCCACATCCAGTTGTCCTGGTCCCAGCCGAACTTGCCCACGGACGAGGGCGGGGCAAACACCAGCCGGACGTCGTTGAAGTCCTGATAAACGGAGAGCCAGAATTCATTGCCGCCGTAGTAGGCATCGACCACGCCCGTCAGCGTGGAGTCCTTCTGCGACACTTCGGCCCCGACGGCCAGCATCACCGAGTCGACGGCATTGGCGCGGTCCGACTCGTCCATCCCGGGGCGCACGGCGGAGAGCACGCGCTTCGTCACATTCTCCTGCCGCAGGAGGAAGCGGACGTAGAGCGCGGGGTTGGGCAGCTCCTCCTCACGCGTGCGGGCCACGAAGCCGTCCTTCAGGTAGTCGTGCTCCAGGCTGGAGTGCTCCTGCACGCTGCCGAAGCCGCAATGGTGGTTGGTGAGCACCAGTCCGTCCTCGGACACCACCACGCCCGAGCAGAAGCCGCCGAAGCTCACTACGGCGTCCTTCAGCGAAGCCTTGCGGGGGCTGTACAGTTCGCTGGGCTTCAGTTCCAGTCCCATTTTCTTCAGGGTGCGGGCAGTCGGTTTGTCCAGGTTGCCCGGCATCCACATGCCTTCGTCGGCCAGGGCGGCCACGCTTGCCAGCAGGCAGACGGCGGCCAGCAGCAGGTATTTCAGGTCTCTCATCATCGTTTTCTTCGTTTTGTTCACAGATTATTTCTTTGCCGCCAGCCGGTTCAGCAAGGGGATGCGGCTCAGGGGCAGGTCATGTTTCAAGATATAGGCGACAAACACCAGCAGCAGCACCGTGCGCCAGGCCAGGCGCAGCCACAGGTTGTCGATGGGCACGTACTCGGCAGCCACGTAGAGGACGGCGGCCAGCAGCACGTAACGTCCGATGGCCTTCAGGTCGTAGCGGATGGGGAACTTCTTCTGCCCCACGAAGTAGGACAGCAGCATGGCCGTTCCGTAGCCCGCAAAGCCCGCCCAAGCGCAGGCCATGTAGCTGTAGCGCGGGATGAGCAGCACGTTGATGAGCACCAGCACGGCGCAGCCCGTCAGCGAGAAGTAGGCGCCCCAGCGCGTCTCGTCGATCAGCTTGTACCAGAACGACAGGTTGAAGTACACGCCCATGAAGATTTCGGCCGCCATCACGATGGGCACCACACGCAGGCCGGCCCAGTAGTCGCATCCGATGATGAACTTCAGCAGGTCGAGGTAGAACATCACGGCCAGGAAGGCCAGCAGGGTGAAGATGATGAAATACTTCATGGCGGCGGCATAGACCTCGCGGTTGTCCTTGTCGCGGCTCTTGCCGAAGACAAAGGGTTCGTAGGCATAGCGGAAGGCCTGCGTCAGCATGGCCATGATCATGGCTATCTTGCTGGCCGCGCCGTAGATGCCCAGCTGCACCTTGGCCTCGGCGGCGTCGGGATAGACGTAGGGGAAGATAATCTTGTCGGCCACCTGGTTCAGGATGCCTGCCAGGCCGAGCACCAGCAGGGGCAGGCTGTAGGACAGCATGCGGCGCAGCAGGGCGCGGTCGAGCACGTAGCGGAAGCCGCGCAGCTCGGGTATCATGCAGAGCATGACGGTGAAGGTGCAGACCAGGTTGAACAGGAAGGCGTAGCCCACGTCGCTGCCCTTCATCGCCACGTAGTAGACGAGGTTCAGCGCGATGTTCAGGAAGATGAACAAGAGCTTCAGCGCGGCGAACTTGATGGGCCGCTTCTGGTAGCGCAGGTAGGCGAAGGGGATGCTCTGGATGGCGTCCATGGCCACCACGGCCATCATCATGCCCACGTATTCGGGATGGGCTGCGTAGCCCAGCAGGCCGGCGATGGGCTGCAGGAACACCAGTCCCAGGACGAGGAACGTGAGCGACACGCCGCCCACCCCCATCAGCGTGGTGGAGTAGACGCGCATGGGGTCG
>CATXSD010000028.1 GCA_958402075.1 Mediterranea massiliensis
CCGGAAGGCTTCGTTGTACATGATCTGGCTGTGGGGCGTGGGGGCAAACTCGCCAGCCTGCATCATGGTGGCTGTATAGTTTCCCGAGAAATTCTTCGATGAATAGAGCGATTTCGTCATCCAGCCCAGGGTGAAATGGGACGACAGCGGATGGTAGGCTTCCTTCATGTACGAGATTTGCAGCCACGACTGCCGCTTCTTGTCGATGGCCGTCTGGCCCTCACTGGCCGACGACGTGCCGGGGGCAAACCATTCGTGGCCCGTAAACACCTGGGCTATCAGCTGTTCGTAGTAGCCCCTGGTGGCATACTGGCGGGAGTCCACCGTGCTGCCATAGAAGCCGATGCTGCCTCCCAGCAGCCTGTAGGTACTCTGGTCGGCACGGTCGTTGCTGAAGTCGATGACGTTCGACTGGTAGTAGTTGTCCTTCAGCACGCCATAGCCGAAGCCGAACTCCGCCCGCTTGTTGGCCAGGAAAGGCAGGGAGAACATCAGCTTCACAAACCGTTCGTCCTTGGAGTTGAACGACGGAAGGTTGTTCTTGGAGAAGAGCTTGTCCTTCTTGTAGTAGTCGAAGGTACTGATGGAGCCCAGCAGGCGGAAGGATGTGGGAATGTGTGTGGGCAGGTCTATGCGCCCCATGAGCTGCACGTTGTTGTAGATTTTGCCCAGCTGGCCGTCCAGCGTGATTTCCTTGGAATAGTAGTTCAGGTTCTGGTAGCCCACGCCCAGATAAATCTGGTTGGAGCTGGTGGTGGACACGCTGCCGCCTATCTTGACGAAGAAGTTCTTCTCCATCTTGACCTGGAGGTGGAGCTCATACAGGTCGCTGTCGGGGTCGTAGACGGCGTGCGGGATGATTTCGGAGATCATGTTGTCCGCCAGCAGGCGGAAGTAGCCGCGCTTCAGGTCCTCGTAGGTGAAGATTTCGTGGTCGTCGCCGTGGAATTCCTTCTTGATGTAGGACTGCTGCTGGGCGTTGGCCCCTTCGATGTAGATGTCGCGGAAGCGGAACTGGGGCAGGCTGCTGCGGTACACCATGCGCCGCAGGCGGATGTTCTCCGTGCTCTCGCGCCGCCGGATGCGTCCCTTGATGGAGTCCATCAGGCTCATGGTGCGGTTGTAGCCGATGTCGTGCAGTTCCTTGAGGCGGTCGAAGTCCAGCAGGCTGACGTCGTCGTACTTGAAGGTCATGACGATGCCTGCCGAGTCGGGGATGGTATAGTCCGTCTTCTGCATGATCATGTTCTCGAGCTGGCTCATGAGGTCGCCTTCCTTGGGTTTGCTGGGGTTGGCGGCCACCACGCTGCCGATGATGACGTCGGGGTGGAAGTCCTCCTGCATGATGTCGGTGGGGAAGTTGTTGTAGATGCCGCCGTCGTAGGCCAGCACGCCGTTTATCTCGATGGGCTTGAACACGAAGGGGAAGCTCATCGAGGCCCGGACGGCATCGCCCAGGTCGCCTTCGCGCATGACGAGGGGCTGCTTGTTGTACACGTCCGACGCGATGCAGCGGAAGGGGACAAACAGGTTGTTGAAGTTGCCCCGGCAGGCAGCCGTGGCCTGCCCGAAGAGCTGCACGAACACCAGGTTCATCTGGATGGGGTTCACCAGGTTGGTGGGGATGATCTGCGGCTTGGTGTGCAGGGAGTCGCCGAAGGCGAAGCGGATATTGGCAAATTCGGGAGTGGGCCGGTTCTGCTTGAAGTAGTATTCGTATTGCGACTCCACCTCGCCCGAGTACCACCGCTTGAAGTCGGGCGAACGGAGCAGGGCTTCCATGTCGTCGGGCGAATAGCCCATGGCATAGAGCGAACCGATGATGGCGCCCATGGAGGTGCCGGCAATGTAATCGATGGGGATGTTGTTCTCTTCCAATGCACGGATGATGCCGATGTGGGTCATGCCCTTGGCACCGCCGCCGCTCAGCACGAGCCCCACTTTCTGGGCACGAACGACGGACGGCAGGCAGCAGAGGATGCACAGCAGGAACAACAGGACGTTTCTCATACAGTTACGGTTACACAAGTGAATGAATGTCCAAATATAAACAAATGTTTTCAAATTCCTTCCATCAGGCGAAGAAAAAACCATTATTTTCGATGAAAAGGGAAAAAATGGAGGATTTCAGTCCCCTTTTACCGCCTGTTCCGAAGGATGGGAGGGAGCGGCAGGCACAAAAAAAGAGAGGGTGCATCCCGAAGGACACACCCTCTCTGCGTGTATGAAAAAAAGTTGTGTTTGAAGGGGCTTATTTGATAAGCTCGATGCTCCGTTTCACGAAGTTGTTGAGCGCTTCGCCTTTCAGCATGCCGTTCTGCAGCAGGGCCAGGTCGATGAGCTGGCGGACAACCGGGTTCTTGGAGGCGTAGTCGGCCAGAACGGCTTCCTTCTTCGTCTTCAGTTCTTCCCACTTCTTGTCCAGCTCGCTGAGCTCGTCCTTCTCGGCTGTAGGGATTTCCTCGTCCTTCTTGCCTTCATGGCTCTTCTTCAGGTCGTTGCGGCGCTTGTTGGTGTCGTCCATGGAGAGCTGGATGGGCACGATGTCGGCTGCGCAGGCCTGTTCTTCACCGGCCAGAACTTCCTTGACCAGCGGATGGTCGGCGTTGAGCACGAGGTTGAACATGTCGGGCATGTCGCCGTAGAAGCTCATGCCGGCCTGGATGTTGGCCATCTCCTTCATACGGCGCATGTATTCGCTCTGCGTGATCATGACCGGAGCGGCGCCTTCGCCCATGGCCTGTGCCACGACGTAGAATTCCGTCTTGTCCATCTTGGGCAGCTGGCTCTTGAACATGGCCGAGAGGGCTTCCTGCTTGGCGGCCTCGAGCACTTCGCTCTTCTTGTCCTCCTTCACGATGAGGTTGTCGATGACATCACTGTCCACACGGGTGAAGCGTACCTTGTCGAACTTCTGCTCGAGCATGCTTACAACAGCGATGTCCAGCTGACCGTCCATCAGCAGCACGTTGTAGCCCTTGTTCTTGGCAGCCTCGATGTAGCTGTACTGCTCGTCCTTGTTGTTGGCATACAGATAGATCAGGGTGTTGTCCTTGTCGGTCTGGTTGTCCTTGATGAGCGTCTTGTACTCGTCGAAGGTATATTGCTTGCCGTCGGTGTCGGTGAAGAGGGCGAAATCCTTGGCACGGTCGTAGAAATCTTCCTGCGTCAGCATGCCGTAGTTGATGAAGATCTTCAGGTCGTTCCACTTCTCCTCGAACTGCTTGCGGTCGTTCTTGAAGATGGACTGCAGACGGTCGGACACCTTCTTGGTGATGTAGGTCGAAATCTTCTTGACGTTGGCATCGCTCTGCAGGTACGAACGCGACACGTTCAGCGGGATGTCAGGCGAGTCGAGCACACCGTGGAGCAGCGTCAGGAAGTCCGGCACGATGCCTTCAACGGAATCCGTGACGTACACCTGGTTGCAGTAGAGCTGTATCTTGTTGCGGTTCAGCTCGATGTTGCTCTTCACTTTCGGGAAGTAGAGGATACCGGTGAGGTGGAACGGATAGTCCACGTTCAGGTGAATCCAGAACAGAGGCTCGTCGGACATGGGATAGAGGTCGCGGTAGAACTTCTTGTAGTCCTCGTCCTTCAGCTCGCTGGGCTTGCGGGTCCACAGCGGGGTGGTGTCGTTGATGATGTTGTCTTCAGCGGTTTCCACCTGCTTGCCGTCTTTCCATTCCTTCTTCTTGCCGAAGGCTACGGGCACGGGCAGGAAGCTGCAGTACTTCTTCAGCAGCGAGGAGATGCGGGCCTCTTCGAGGAACTCCTTGCAGTCGTCGTCGATGTAGAGGACGATGTCGGTACCGCGGTCGGCCTTGTCGCAGTCCTCGATGGTGAACTCGGGGCTGCCGTCGCAGGTCCACTTCACGGCTTGTGCGCCTTCCTTGCAGGACTTGGTAATGATTTCCACCTTCTTGGCCACCATGAAGGCCGAGTAGAAGCCCAGACCGAAGTGGCCGATGATGGCGTTGGCGTCGTTCTTGTACTTCTCGAGGAAGTCGTTGGCGCCAGAGAAGGCTATCTGGTTGATGTATTTGTCGATTTCTTCGGCGGTGAGACCGATACCGCGGTCGGACACGGTGATGGTGTCCTTGCCCAGGCTGACGTGAACGGTCAGGTCGCCCAGCTCGCCCTTGAACTCACCGATGGAGGCCAGGGTCTTCAGCTTCTGCGTGGCGTCGACGGCGTTGGACACCAGCTCGCGCAGGAATATCTCGTGGTCACTGTACAAAAACTTTTTAATGACGGGGAAGATGTTTTCGGTCGTTACCCCAATGTTACCTTTTTGCATAATTCAATCTGTGTATTATAGGTTGTACTTATTTTTTCTGACGGAAAGGGTACAAAAAAAATGCCAGTCCGCCGGGGACTGACATTTTGTCGGTATGATGGCCGTTTTACGGTCAAAGTTTCTGCATCGTCAGCTCGTCCTTGCCGTCTTCGTGGGTCACGGCGATGGTGTCGCCCGGCTGTACGCCGCCCGCAACGATGAGTTCGGACAGGCCGTCTTCCAGATAGTTCTGGAGGGCACGCTTCAGCGGACGGGCGCCGAACTGCACGTCGTAGCCCTTCGTGGCGAGGAACTTCTTGGCCGCGTCGTCCACCTGGATGTGGTAGCCGATGCCTTCGAGGCGTTCGTACAGGCCCTTCAGCTCGATGTCGACGATGCGTGTGATGGCGTCGAGCGACAGCTGGTCGAAGGTGATGATCTCGTCCAGACGGTTCAGGAACTCGGGCGAGAAGGTCTTGTTGAGCGCTTTCTGGATGACGCCGCGCGAGTATTCGCGGTCGTCCGTGCGGTTCTGGGCGGCAAAGCCCACACCGCGGCCGAACTCCTTGAGCTGGCGCGTACCGATGTTGGAGGTCATGATGATGACCGTGTTCTTGAAGTCGATGGTGCGGCCCACGTTGTCGGTCAGGCGGCCTTCGTCGAGTACCTGCAGGAGGATGTTGAAGACGTCGGGATGAGCCTTCTCGATCTCGTCCAGCAGAACGATGGAGTAAGGTTTGCGGCGCACCTTTTCGGTGAGCTGTCCGCCTTCCTCATAGCCCACGTAGCCGGGGGCGGCGCCTATCATGCGCGACACGGTGTACTTCTCCATGTATTCGCTCATGTCGATGCGTATCAGCGCGTCGTCCGAGCCGAACATGTAGCGGGCCAGCTGCTTGGCCAGGTGCGTCTTGCCCACACCCGTCGGGCCCAGGAACATGAACGTGCCGATGGGGCGGTTAGGGTCCTTCAGGCCCACGCGGCTGCGCACGATGGCCTTCACCACTTTCTCGATGGCCGTGTCCTGGGCGATGACCTTCTGCTGGAGCACTTCCTTCATGCCGGCCAGCTTCAGCCCTTCGGCCTGCGCCATGCGCTGTACGGGCACGCCCGACATCATGGACACCACGGAGGCTATTTCTTCCTCGTCCACCGTCTGGCGCTGCTCCTTGAGCTGCGCTTCCCAGTCGGCCTTCATCTGCTCCAGGCGGGCGGCCAGTTCCTTCTCGCGGTCGCGGTAGGCGGCGGCCAGCTCGAAGTTCTGCGACCTCACGGCCTCGGTCTTCTGCAGGCGTGCGTTGTCTATCAGGCGTTCCTGCTCCTCGATTTCCTTGGGCGCGCTGATGTTGGTCAGGTGTACACGCGAGCCGGCTTCGTCGAGGGCGTCGATGGCCTTGTCGGGGAAGTTGCGGTCGCTGATGTAGCGGGCTGTCAACTTGACACACGCCTCGAGGGCGGCGTCGGTGTAGCGCACGTTGTGGTGGTCTTCGTATTTCTCCTTGATGTTCTTCAGTATCTGCAAGGTCTCCTCGGCGGTGGTGGGCTCCACGATGACCTTCTGGAAGCGGCGCTCCAGCGCGCCGTCCTTCTCGATGCTCTTGCGGTACTCGTCGAGCGTGGTGGCGCCGATGCACTGTATCTCGCCGCGGGCCAGGGCGGGCTTCAGCATGTTGGCGGCGTCCATGGTACCGGCAGCGGCTCCCGCACCGACGATGGTGTGTATCTCGTCGATGAAGAGGATGACGTTGGGGTTCTTCTGCAACTCGTTGATAATGGAGCGAATGCGTTCCTCGAACTGGCCGCGGTACTTGGTGCCGGCCACGACGGACGACATGTCGAGCATGATGACGCGCTTGTCGAACAGCACGCGCGACACCTTCTTCTGCGTGATGCGCAGGGCCAGTCCTTCGACGATGGCTGACTTGCCCACGCCGGGTTCGCCTATCAGTACGGGGTTGTTCTTCTTGCGCCGGCTCAGGATCTGTGCCAGGCGCTCGATCTCGCGTTCGCGGCCCACGACGGGGTCCAGCTTGCCCTCGGCGGCGGCACGGGTGATGTCGGTGCCGAAGTTGTCGAGCACGGGCGTGTCGTTGGTGGGCTTCTGCGTGGCGGTCCTTGTGGCCGACGGGCCTTCGCCCATGCCGCGCGAGCCTTCGGAGGAAGAGCGCGGCGACGACATTTCCTCCTCGTCGTCATCGTCTTCGGTGAAGCCCATGCCGGCGTTCGGATTGGCCGATTTCATCGTAAGCAGTTCGTAGACGGCCTGGTAGGTGATGAAGTGGTCGTTGAGGATGGTGGCGGCTCCGTTGTTGCCGTCCTTGAGGATGGCCAGGAGCAGGTGCTCCGTATCGGCCAGCTCGCTTTTCAGCAGGCGTGCTTCGAGCATGCACATCTTCAGGATGCGGGCTGCCGCAGGCGAGAGTATCATCTCCCCGTCGGCGGACAGGTTATGGTTTCCGGTGTCTGTCAGTTGTTCTTCGAGGCACTCCTTGATTTGATTCAAGTTCGCGTCGAGCTTCGTCAGTGCCTCCACAGCCTTGCCCGTGCCGTCGCGCAGGATGCCGAGCAGCAGGTGTTCGGGGCCGATGATGCCGTTTCCCAGCCGGTTGGCCTCTTCCTTGCTATAGGTCAGTACGTCCGAAACTCTTTGTGAAAATTGGTAATTCATTGATTTACTCCTTCTAAATTTGGGTTATATTCCGTGGCAAAGATAGTGCAAACCGAGAGAAGTACAAAAGCGGAAAACAAAGTTTTCAAGCTTTCACTCCCGCGATGCAGCCTATCTTATGTAAAGATACACATTTTTCATGTTATCCATTGCCGTTTTATGGATATTCAACAAATTTTATGCCAAAAATTTCCTTCACCTGCCCGCAACACTCCTTTCGGAATACAATCTGACACAAAATTCAGAAAAATAGTTCTCTTGTGCTGCCAAAACGATCTTCTTGCTGACACCCGTGTTTTTCGGAAAGGCGGAAATAGAAGGAATTGGGATCTGAAAATGACCCTTTTCCAGCCACAGCGTATCTTTTTCGAGGGAAAACAATGCCTTTTCCGAGGGAAAACGTTGCTTTTCCCCAGCCCAAACATACACTCCAAGCTGGGAAAACATGCATTTCAGGCTGGGAAAACATCTACTTTGGCCCGCCAAAGTGCCACTTTAGCCCGGTGAAAAGGGGGATGATGCGCCGAAAAGGCCGTTTCGGGCCTTCGGAAAACCGCTTTCCGCCCCTCCGTTCCCCTCGTTGAAATGTAAAGATTTCGCTATTATTCTGTGTATAAGACGATAAGCCCTTCCTCGCTTCAAAATTTGCCGCCGAGCCTTACCTCGGTCCGAAAGAAACGATTCTCGACGGGTTGGAAAGACAAAATGTCAGATTGTCAAAAACGGAAGCGGGAGGTCGTCATTCAAAACCATGCGTTATAGCTTGGGCGTCCCAGTAATCCAAATCGGCAATGATAGAATCCTGTTGTTCTTTTGTCAGCGTGGAGTCTTTCGTCCAATTCTTGAAACAGCCTTCGATGAGATCTATCTTCTCCTGCCTGAGGCGGCGGTAAATAGAAGGCAAATCCATCGGACGGTCGGGAGAAGAAGACACCTGGAAGGTGCCGCTCTCTATCCGCGCATGAATCATCGGGCAACAAACAACCGTATCGTTGAACACAAATGCCAGCCGACGGCCGATGGCTTTCTCCGTATGGTCGGCCCAATCAGCCTGTTTGCGGGGGCTGATCCGCCCCGTAATGACATATCGGCCAAAAGCATCAGAGTCCAGACGGAGCTCGTTGAAGTCACGAACGGTGGCAATAGGCTCCAAAGCAATGCTGTCCATGTCTTCGGACGCAGCCAGATACCAGCCGTTCTCGCGATGAACGGTCGGATGGGGCGAACAGGACAATAACAGGAACGCACAAATGGAAATCAAGGGAAATAGCTGTTTCATAATGATTATATGTAGAAGTTACAACAAATATACGGAAAGATGAGTGAAGAATAAAATATTGAAACTTGTTTCTGATATTTTTTATCCCGAACCGTATCCAATATTATTCAAATATACAGAAAATATTCCATCTTGAAAATTATGTCAAGCGTTTTTTCTGTTGCAACAAGATTTCTTGCAAAAATCATTGAACAAACAAATAAATTCCATATATTTGTATTTTTGAAAGATAAAAGAAATATTCCATCAAATTACCCGCCATCAACCAACATGAAAAAGAGTACAAGTCTTTGGATACTTTTCCTATTTGTCCTGGCCGGGATAGGCATGCAGGGATGCGGACAAGCCGAAAAGCCCGGCGCCCTCCTCACGGTGGACGTGAAAGCGGATTATCCGGAAAAGGAAATGACGTTGCAGGACATTATGGATGTGGAATACATTCCGCTGGAAACAACCGATGAATTCATCACGCAAGGATCTGTAATGGCCGTTGGAGACAAGTTCATATTGGTAAAGAACTATGCCAACGATGGAGACATCTTCGTTTTCGACCGGAAAACGGGCAAAGGATTAAGAAAAATAAACCGGAAAGGGCAGGGAGCCGAAGAATATGCCTACATCGTGAGCATTGTATTGGATGAAGAGAACGAGGAAATGTTTGTCAACTCTTCCCAAACGATACTGGTATACGATCTGGCCGGCAATTTCAAGCGAAGTTTCCATCCCGCCGGGGGTGCCAACTATATGGACTTGTTCAATTATGACAAGGACAACCTCATCTGCTATGACGTGACCGTGTACTATGAGGATGGGAAGGAAAGGGAAAAGGAATTCTACCATGCCATCCTGTCGAAGCAGGACGGCCATGTGGTGCAGGGTCTTCCCATACCTTTCAAGACCGTCAGCTGTCCATTTGTGCACCAGGGAGACGGTGTAGCCGCAGCCTCCGTCCGTGCGCTCGTCCCCTGTCGGGAGAACTGGTTCCTGGTAGAGACCTCTTCCGATACGGTATACTGCTATACGCCTGAGAACAAGCGCATAAGTCCCTTCCTTGTGAAACAATCTTCCGGTGAGCCCGAAGTGCTTGTCACGATGGGCCCCGTGACGGACCGCTACTGCTTCCTTCAGACCATCAAAAAGAAGTTTGATTTTACCAAAGGAAGAGGATTCCCTTCTACCTGCCTGGTGTACGACAAGCAAGAGAACGCAATATTCAGGCCTGTTGTGGTAAACGCCGACATTACCTGCAAACAAGTGATAAATCTGACCGCCAATGTCGGAAATGGCAAGGTGGCTACTCACCAGAACCTGATGGCCCACCAACTTGTGGAAGCGTACAAAAACAACCAATTGAAAGGCAGGCTGAAAGAGATTGCCGCAACTTTGGACGAAGACTCCAATCCGGTTGTCATGCTGATGAAGTATAAAAATGTGCAGCCTCTATAAATACATTCTACTGACCGCCCTCCTGTGCCTCTTCTCCTGCGTAGCGGATAGGAAGCCCGACAACGCCTTTGCGCCGGACTTGCTGGGCGAGGCAGCAGAGGAAATCTGCTATTCCCAATTCGTGGACAGCCTGGAGTATATCCCGCTGGAAACGAGCGACGAATGCCTGATAGGAAAGATAAAGGACGTGTATATCGGCAGGGAACGGGTGTTCGTCCTCGACGGCAAGACGCAGACCGTCTGGATGTTCGACCGCAAGGGGCATTACCTGAACAAGCTCTCCAGACGGGGCAAGGGGCCGGGCGAATACACCAACATGCAGCAGTTTGAAGTGGACGAAAAGAACCGGCAGCTCATCCTGTTGGACATTTGGACCAACAAACTTCTGTTTTATGACTGGGAAGGGAGGTTCTTGAAAGACATCCGGCTGGAAGTGACGGCAATGGACTTCAAACCTCTTCCTTCGGGAGGCTTTGTGGTGTCGCAGGAAGGGTATGACAAGGAAACGGCCGGCGTGTATCTGGCAGACGGTACGGGAAAGACGATACGGCAACTGGTCGGGCGGAACAAGCATTCGTCCGTCTATTACGAACTCGACTGGGAACTGTGCTCGGTGGCAGGCGAAGTCGCCTTCATGGCGCCCATCTTCGAGAACGATGTCTATCATTTTGACGGTCAGGAACTTTTGTGTTCCTATACCTTCGACATGCAGCCCGCCCTGAAGCATTATTATGGCAAAGACGCCTCTTTCAGGGACTTGGAAGACTTTGTACGGACGCAATATATCGAAACGGACCACTGGATTTATGCGGCCTACTGGTCGGCCGTGCATGACCTGCGCTATTTTCTGTTCTCCAAGCGGGAACGGAAATACCGGATAGGCAAGAAGCTGGTGAACGATGTGGACGGAAAACCTGTGGGCGGCAGGACATCGGACACCGTTGGCAATACCTTCACCTTCTGGTACATGCCCGAAGGGGCGGAGGATGCCAATCCGGTACTTCAGGTGCTGTACCTGAAATAAGGATACACCTTATATAATATGCCAGGCCTCCCGTGCGCTTTTCCCCGAGCCACGCACGTCGTCATTCCGTCCACTTCCCTTCTGAAACTTTCTCCCCGAAATGTTTTCGTATGTCGTAAAAAAGCAGTACTTTAGCGTGGTTTTTCACGAACCGTGCAATGTATAATTAATAATCTTTTTAAATGCTTGAACAAGACAGAATTATAAAGATTAACATCGAGGAGGAAATGAAGTCATCGTACATTGACTACTCCATGTCGGTCATTGTTTCGCGTGCCCTTCCGGATGTTAGAGATGGTTTTAAGCCCGTTCACCGAAGAATTCTTTTCGGCATGATGGGATTGGGAAATACATCGGACAAACCTTATAAGAAATCGGCCAGAGTGGTAGGTGAGGTGCTGGGTAAGTATCACCCGCACGGCGACTCGTCCGTCTACGGCGCACTGGTGCGTATGGCACAACCGTGGGCCATGCGCTACATGCTGGTGGACGGTCAGGGCAACTACGGCTCGGTGGACGGCGACAGCGCGGCGGCCATGCGTTACACGGAGTGCCGCCTGCAGAAGATCGGCGAAGACATGATGCAGGACATCGACAAGGAGACCGTCGACATGCAGAACAACTTCGATGACTCCCTCCAGGAGCCTACCGTGATGCCTACACGCATCCCGAACCTGCTGGTGAACGGTGCCTCGGGCATCGCCGTCGGAATGGCCACCAACATGCCCACGCACAACCTCTCGGAGGTAATCGACGCCTGCGTGGCCTACATCGACAACAACGACATCGAAATAGAGGAGCTGATGAACTACGTCAAGGCTCCCGACTTCCCCACAGGAGGTTACATCTACGGCATGAGCGGCGTGCGCGAAGCCTATCTGACGGGACGCGGCCGCGTAGTGATGCGTGCCAAGGCCGAGATTGAGACCGGACAGACGCACGACAAGATTGTCGTTACCGAGATACCCTACGGCGTGAACAAGGCCGCGCTCATCAAGAGCATCGCCGACCTGGCCAACGAGAAGAAAATCGAAGGCATCTCGAACGCCAACGACGAGTCCGACCGCGAAGGTATGCGCATCGTCATCGACGTGAAGCGCGACGCCAACGCCAGCGTAGTGCTGAACAAGCTCTACAAGATGACGCAGCTGCAGACGTCGTTCGGCGTGAACAACGTGGCACTGGTACACGGACGTCCGCGTCTGCTGAACCTGAAGGAACTCATCAAGTACTTCGTGGAGCACCGCCACGACGTCGTTATCCGCCGCACGCAATACGACCTGCGCAAGGCCAAGGAACGTGCCCACATCCTGGAGGGCTTGATCATCGCTTCGGACAACATCGACGAAGTGATTCGCATCATCCGTGCCGCCAAGACACCCGCCGATGCCATTACGGGCCTGATGGACCGCTTCCAGCTGAGCGAAATACAGAGCCGCGCCATCGTGGAGATGCGTCTGCGCCAGCTCACCGGCCTGATGCAGGACCAGCTGCACGCCGAGTACGAGGAAATCAAGAAACAGATAGCCTACCTGGAGGAAATTCTGGTGAACGACGAGCTTTGCCGCAAGGTCATCAAGGACGAACTCATCGAGGTAAAAGAGAAATACGGCGATGCCCGCCGTTCCGAAATCGTATATGCTTCCGAGGAATTCAACCCAGAGGATTTCTATGCCGACGACGAGATGATCATCACCATCTCGCACCTGGGCTACATCAAGCGTACGCCGCTGAGCGAATTCCATGCACAGAACCGCGGTGGGGTAGGCTCGAAGGGCTCCGACACGCGCGACGAGGACTTCGTGGAGCATATCTATCCGGCCACGATGCACAACACCATGATGTTCTTCACCCAGAAGGGCAAGTGCTACTGGCTGAAGGTGTACGAGATACCCGAAGGCTCGAAGAACTCGAAGGGACGCGCCATCCAGAACCTGCTGAACATCGACTCCGACGATGCCGTCAACGCCTACCTGCGCGTGAAGAACCTGAACGACCAGGAGTTCATCAACAGCCATTACGTGCTGTTCTGCACCAAGAACGGTATCATCAAGAAGACCCTGCTCGAGCAGTATTCCCGTCCGCGCCAGAACGGTGTGAACGCCATCACCATCCGCGAAGACGACCGCGTCATCGAGGTGCGCATGACCAACGGTGACAACGAAATTATCATTGCCAACCGCAACGGACGTGCCATCCGCTTCCACGAAAGCGCCGTACGTGTCATGGGCCGTACCGCAACGGGTGTGCGCGGCATGACGCTCGACGAGGACGGACAGGACGAAGTGGTAGGTATGGTTTGCATCAAGGACCCTGAAACAGAAACCATTATGGTGGTATCGGAGCAGGGTTACGGCAAGCGTTCGGACATCGAAGACTACCGCAAGACCAACCGCGGCGGCAAGGGTGTGAAGACGATGAACATCACCGAGAAGACCGGCAAGCTCGTGGCCATCAAGTCCGTAACCGACGAAAACGACCTGATGATCATCAACAAGTCCGGCATCACCATCCGTCTGAAAGTGGCCGACGTGCGCATCATGGGCCGTGCCACGCAGGGTGTGCGTCTCATCAATCTGGAGAAGCGCAACGACGAGATCGGTTCCGTCTGCAAGGTGACTTCCGAGCCTGAAGAGGATATCGAGGAAGAGACGGGAACAGGGGAGAACAACTTGCCCGAGAGCAACGACGATCATGCTGAAAACTCTGAAAATCAAGATACAAATGAATAAGAATAGACAACATATTTCTAATTTAAACTTTTCTACAATCATGAAAAAAGTATTATTGTCAGCAGCCTTGCTGCTTGTGGCAAGCTTTGCTTTTGCACAAGAAAAGACAGTCAAGGAAGCTAAGAAAATTGCCAATGCAGTACAACCGGACTTTGCAAAGGCTGAAGAACTGATCAACCAGGCCTTGACAAATCCTGAAACAAAGGATCAGGCAGAAACCTGGAACGTAGCGGGCTTCATCCAGAAGAGAAGAAGCGAGAAGGAAATGGAGAACGCTTACCTGAGAAAGCCTTACGACACACTTCAGGTGTACAACAGCGCACTGAACATGTGCCAGTACTACTTCAAGTGCGATGAACTGGCCCAGATTCCCAACGAAAAGGGTAAGATCAAGAACAAGTACAGAAAGGCCAATTCGAGCGCCATTCTGGGTGAACGCGGTAACTTGATCAACGGTGGTATCCAGTACTACAACATGTATCTGGACGGCGAGAACAAGGACTATGGAAACAAGGCCCTGCAGTTCTTCGGTACATACGTTGACATCGCAGGAAGTCCCATGTTTGCTGATAATGAAGTGGTTAAGGCTGATACACTGATGCCGCAGATCGCTTACTATGCAGCTATGGTAGCCACTCGTCTGGAAGATTATCCTGCCGTATTGAAGTATGCTCCGTATGCCAAGGACGACAAGGAAGTGGGCAAGTATGCCATGGAATTCATTTCTTCTGCCTTGAAGGCACAAGGCGATACAGCCAAGTGGGTAGCTTCTCTGCAGGAAGGTGTACAGAAGTATCCTGACCATCAGTTCTTCTTCGGTAACTTGATTGACTATTACAGCAACAACAACAAGTATGACGAAGCCATGAAGTTTGCCGATGACATGCTCGCCAAGGATCCGAACAATACGTTCTATCTGTACGTAAAAGGCTATCTGTACCACAACCAGTACAGCATGCTGAAGGACCAGAAGAAGGATGCCGAAGCTACTGCTGCGTTGGATAAGGCTATCGAATTCTACAACAAGACAGTAGAAATCGACCCGAATTATGCTGAAGCTTATTCTAACTTAGGTCTGGTTTACTGCCTGCAGGCTCAGGATTTCTCTGAGAAGGCTACAACCGATGTGAATGATCCCAAATACAAACAAGATCAGGAAACACTGAAAGCTTTCTATGAAAAGGCAAAACCGAACTATGAGAAGGCAAGACAACTGCAACCCGAAAAGAAGGAATTGTGGCTGAACGGACTTTACAGAGTTTACTACAATCTGCAGATGGGTCCTGAATTCGAGGAAATCGAAAGCCTGATGCAATAAGGAAACTTTTGCTTGAATCATAAGGATAAAAATAGTCCCCGGTCCAGATTTTACATGGGCCGGGGACTTTTTATTTTTTTTGCACTGCTTTTGTGAACAGCTCCAAAAGTATGGATAGGCGAGCCAAGTATCTTGTTTTGAGTATTCTGCTATTATATATTAAACATAATCGTGATTATTTCCTTTTTATGCGTATTTTGTTTCTATCAGCTCGGTCGTCCGTAGATAACCAGCAACGGTGTATCGGAATGGAAAATCATCTTTCGTGCTATTCCTGGATTGAACAACCGCGAGAAGATATTTCTTTTATAAGAAGCCAGAGCGATGACGTCAATGTGATGTGACTTGATATAATGGTCGAAATTGGTCAGGAAATTATCGTTCTGCACAACGTCGTATTGGATTTCGAGGTCGGGATATTGTTTATGGAAATATTCCTTAATGCCTCCAAGTTTAATCTCGTTCCATGTATCCTTAGTGTCGGACAAATGAATCAAGGACATCGAGAACTTGAAGTCCTTCAGACTTTTGATCAGCAGGTCGAATGCAATAAGGTCTCGTTGGTCAAAGTTGGTGATGAAGGCAAATCGTTTTGCTTCGGACAACTGTTTGATGACGGCCCTGTCAGGAATGGCCAATACCGGTGTACGCGCTCTTTCTATCACTTCAGCCGTTACGCTTCCTATCAAGTCAATGTCTTTCTGATCTTTGCCACGGGTTCCCATAATGATGATGCGCGGTCTGATTTCCTTTGAATAGCGGATAATTTCTTCTTCTGGTATGCCTTCACGCAGCGTACAGGTATATTTGATGTCGGGAAATTCGCCGGATTCCACTTTCGCCTTAATCTTTTCGGACAAGGAATTCAAGTCCTTATGGACTCTCTGCAAGATTCCCTTGACATGTTCTTCGTCGCCGTGGTGGTAATTGAAGATGTCGCCATACGGCAGTGATGTGGCATAAATCGGTGTGAAATAGACATGTAGCAGTACGACTTCGGCACCGACATGTTCGGCAAACCGGAAACCGAATTCGCAGGCTTTCAGCGAATAGCTGGAGAAGTCTACGGGTATCAGAATCTTGTTGCTGGTCGTAGCGACGTGAGGAGCTTTTCCTCCTGCCACTTCTTCGGACAACCAGGCAGAACTCTCCGTAATCTCCAGAGCACGCGGCAGGTCACTCTCCTTGATGCGCACACGAACACCGGAAGAGACAACCGGCTGAATCTGGTTGATGTTGTGAATGTAGGTTTCAATGCCTTCATTTTCAAGCACATTCTTCAATATTTGCGCTTTGGCATACGTCAGGATGGCGAGGGTTACTAATTTGTCTTCCATATCGGTATCGTTTATCTGTTAATATTCCGGTCTTATAAAAAATAGGCACGAATTACACTGATAACACGGATTGTATGATCCGCGAAATCCGTGTAGTCCGTGCCTATAAGGAAGCTGCCGCTGCTTTGAAGAACTCTTTTCTCAAAGCGGACAAGAAACACTTCAAGCTTCTACGGGTTGTTTATTTTCATTGGCTATTTCATCCAAAATTTGCAGAGCCCTGTCGAGCACAGTCGTGTCGTCGATCATGACCAGTCCGCCGTCTGGTCCCGGCTCCAGATGAATGCCTACGCTTTTGCCTTCCTTGAAGTTGTGACCGCCGAAGAAGTTTCTTACCGTGTCAACGCTCAGACCTAATTCATCGGCGATTCTATGCATACTTCCTGTGGGTAAAGAGTCTTTGATCTTACGCAACTCATTAAATGTTATTGTTCTCATATACATAAACTTAATGGTTAATACTCTGTTTTTATTGTTATCGCGGTATAAACTTAAGGAAAAAAAAAGATAAAACAAACTTTTTCCCCTGTTTTTTTATCATTTTGCCAATAAAAAAAGCCCGAACTTCCTTTTCTTATGAGGAGGTTCGGGCTTTTCAGATAAAAATGTAAACCGGATATGTCAGATGACTTCGACGGTGGAAGTAGGCACCCACCCTACCTTACCGTCTTCCAGACGAATTTCTTTCCACTCACGCATGCTGTTATCCTTGATTTCGACCTTGCGGCCTTCGTGCAGGATGAAGAGGCTGGTACCGCTTTCACTGGGAGTGCTGCGTACAGTGACGCTCGGCGACAGGATGATGGCATCCTTCCGCTCGGTGAGGTAACCTTTCTGTGTAGAAGCGAATATATTGGCCACAATGACAACAATCAGGAAAACGATACTTCCGGCAAATCCTGTCTTTTTCCATTTTACCTGTTGTGTAAAGAAGAAGACGGAAAGGGAAACGAGCAAAAGCAGGAAAGCTACAATGGCCGTGCGTGCCCAAGCATCCGAACTCTGGCAATTGATGAGTGACTTGATCCAGGTTACGAAGAATATTTCGGGAACCGGTTCCACCTTGTCTATCGCCTTGGAACGGGCAATTTCCAGATTGGCACGTATGTCCGCGTTGCCTGGACTTAACAGCAGGGCACGTTCGTAGTTCAGAATGGCCCGTGCAATATTGTCGGCTTTGTAGTAGCTGTTTCCCAGATTATAATATATCTCAGCAGATTCTCCCTGTTGCAACAGGCTTTCGTAAATCTGGATGGCCGCTGCAAAGTCGTTGCGGATGTAGGCGCTGTCGCCTTCCGCCTTAGTGGCATTGCTGATTTGCTTGGCTGCCGAGAATTCCCTCTGAGTCACTGCTGTGCTGTCTGTCATTGTGACGGCACTGTCTGCCGTCTGAATGTCATCTTGAGCCCATACGGCTGCCGATGTCATCAGAATGAGGGTAAATATCCATATTTTTTTCATACTGTGTGCTCCTCTCTTAATGTTTGATAGAATTTTCCATTTTGCTGATTACCTCGAGCGAGTCGGTGTAGACCTTGTCCATGGCCTGGTTGGCGTCACCCGGTGCGAAGCGGGCGAACTCACAACTGTTCAGGGCGTTCAGGAATTCCTTAATCAGGTCTTCTGCCACACCATATTTACGCAATTCTTCCTCGATATTGTCTTTGGACAACTGGGATACCGGAATGCTCAGCTTGTCGCTGATGTATCCCCACAGGGCTTTCAACACTTCATCGTAGAAAGCGTCTTTCTCATTGGCGGCCAACAGCTTTCCGGCCTGTTTCATACGCTTCACGGCTACCTTGTTGGCTTTCTTTGTGCGTACCTTTGCAACATTGGCATTGGCGGCAATCTGCTTGCGGTATATCAGGAAGCAAGCGATGAAAATCAGTCCCGGTATGATGTAGAACAGCCAATATCCCATGGAACCGAAGAAGTATTCACCCTTGGGAGACAGCTTCACGTCATTCTGCTTGATGAAGCGGATATCTTCGTTCAGTACCTTCAGGTCCTCCTTGTTGGTGAAGTTGGCAATGGTCTGACTGGCATTTCCAGCTCCCTTTTCCACCTGTACGGTATATTCTTCGGTGGTCAGCGTCTTGTACGAACGCGATTTGATATCGAAGTAGCTGAACTTGATTGCCGGAATCTTATAAGTACCGGCATTTCTCGGAATGGCCAGATACTCAATCACTTTATTTCCGGAAAGTCCTGCATTGGTCAGTCGGAACTTGCTGTCCACTTTCGGATCATATACTTCAAAATCTTCCGGGAACTTTACTTCCGGCTCTCCAACCAGCTTCAGGTTTCCTGTTCCCGAAATAACCACTTTGACAGTGATGGCATCGTTGGTCTTGACCTTTGTACTGTTGATGCTGGAAGAAATGTTGAACTCCCCTACTCCTCCACTGAAGTCGGCCGGCTTGCCTGTCGGGAGCGGTTTGACGTCAATAGTCAGCTTGGGAGTCATCAATGTCTTTTTGATCTGAATACTGCCTGCACCACCATTGAAGAAGGCCTCGAACGGATCGTCTATGGCATCCATCTTTTCAATGGAAGCGTCGAAACGGGCGGCATCGATGGTCAGTTTACCCGACTGTTGCGGGAAGAGTACAAACTGGCGGTAGATAGTGGAGTGATAGTTGCGCCCCTTGTAGTGCTCCAGTCCCCAGCGGCGGTCGTTGGGAAGCTCCACTTCCTGTGAATGGAACCCTTTGAAATCGGGCAGTTTCACGTTGTCGAACCCTCTCAGATCAACTACGGTATATATCTTGTAAGTCAGCAGGATGGCCTCCTGTTCGTAGGCGGTTGTCTTGCTGGCAGTAGCAGTGATAAACAGATCGTTGTTTGAAATGGAGGTACCGGACGAACTGCTTCTGCTTGTACTTTGGGTGTTTCCGCTCTGTGAACTGTTAGTCTTGTCGGCAGGAAGTACCTTGATCTTCACTGAATTGGACAGCATCTGATCACCATTGGCCGTGATGGTAGCCCCGGGAATGGTATATTCGCCTTCCTTTTGAGCCAGCAGGATGTAGGTGAATGTCAGGGTTTCCGTTGTATTGCCGTTGATGCTCTGCATGCTGTATGAACGGCTGGGCCCCATCAATACATCAAATCCTTTGATGGAAGGCGCCCGGAAGTTTTTCACTTTCTGCGTATTTACCGTGTAAGATAGCCTGAACTGGTCGCCCACGGCCACAGCATCCGGTGCCGATGCGGTGAAAGTCACCTTATCATCGGCGTATGCTTGTACGGTCAAGGCGAGCAACGCTATCCATAAGCAAACTATTTTTCTCATATATTACTTGTTGTTTTTTAATTTACCAATCTTTTTCCAGTCGGTTACCCTTGATAACCTGCTGTTGTTTCTTTACTTTGTCTTGCACATCCTTCTCGTCCTGCATGACAGAGTTTAGCAACTGCTCTGCATTTTCTTTAGACATCTGGTTATCTTGCTTCTGTTGCTGGGGAGGTTCCTGTTGCTGGTTATTGTTCTGGTTCTGTTGTTGATTTTGTTTTTGGTCCTGCTTCTCCTCCTGCTTCTGTTGGTTTTGCTGGTTCTGGTCTTGATTTTGTTGGTTCTGCTGTTGGTCTTTCAGCAATTTCTGTGCCAAGGCCAGGTTATAGCGGGTTTCGTCGTCTTTCGGATTGTTTCTCAACGATTGCTTGTAGGCTTCGATTGCCTTCGCATAATCCTTCTGCGACTGGAAGATGACCCCCATGTTGTGGTAGATTTGTGCCAGATTGGGTTTGCTTTTCTCCACCTTGGCAGCTCCGGCATACTGTTCCATGGCTTCTTTCAGCTTGTTCTGCTGCATCAGCGTGTTGGCCAGATTGTACATGGATACGGTCGATTTCGGGTTGACCTCCAATGCCTTCCGGTAGTTGACCTCCGCATCTACATATACGCTGTCGTTGTAGAGGCGGTTCCCTTTTCGTATCAGGTCGCGTTCTGCCTTCTGGGCCTGGGCAGAGGTTGCTACAACCAGCAGGCAAACTATTCCGATATATTTATGATATGACATACTCATTGCTCCTTATTCTTGTTCGAAAATAAATGGATGTTCTTGAACCGCGGATTCTTGCGTTCCAGAATCAGCATTTCGGCCAATAGCAGAATCAGGATAATCCACGCCACAGCCTGAAACTGTTCGTTGAATTCCGTATAGACTTTGGTTTCCACATCGGCCTTGGCCATTTTGTCTATTTCACGGTTGATGGCTTTCTGGGCATTGTTGCTATTGTCTACCCGTACGTAGATGCCGTTACCGTTCTTGGCTATTTCCTGACACATCTGCTCGTTCAGACGGGTTACGATGACGTTACCTTCCCGATCGCGACGGTAATCGTTGCTTCCTTCCACCGGAATGGGAGCGCCGTCGGGAAGTCCCACACCCAGTACGTTGACCTGAATACCTTTGTCCGCAGCTTCCTTGGCAGCTTCTACAGCTCCTCCTTCATGGTTTTCACCGTCAGTTATCACAATGATGGTACGCCCCACCCCTTCCTGTGGAGTGAAACTCCGGGTAGCCAGATTGAGGGCAGCACCGATAGCCGTACCCTGTTTGGATATCAGTGACGGTTCTATGGTTTCCAGGAACATCTTGGCTGAAATGTAGTCGCTCGTGATGGGCAGCTGGGTAAAGGCATCGCCCGCAAAGACAATCATACCCACCTTGTCGTTCTGCATCTTGTCCACCAGCCTGGATACCAATCGTTTGGCTTTTTCCAAACGGCTGGGCTGAACATCCTGTGCCAACATGGAGTTCGAAATATCCAGTGCAATCATGACTTCCACTCCCTGTCTTTTCACCGTTTCCAGCTTGGATCCGAACTGGGGTCGGGCCAGCAATACGGCGAACAAGCCGATAGCCACCCATACAAGCCAGAATTTTACGTCGGGGCGATATTTGGATACATCCGGCATTAACTGGGCCATCAGTTCCGGATCGCCGAACTTACGGATGGCCTTGCGTCTCCTATAGTTCGAGTACAGGTAGAAGGCTGCCAACACAGGCAACAGCAACAACAGGTACAAATATGCAGGTTCTTCAAATCGAAACATATCTTTTTCTCTTTATCTACGTTTTTCTTTTTATCACTTTACGGGGGCGTCCACACGTTCCATTAAGGAATCTTTTTCAAAATGGTGTTGCGCAGAAGCACTTCCAACAAGACACACAGGAAGGCAGCCAATGCAAACCAGCGGTATTCTTCCTCACGCTTGCTGAACTCCTTCACATTCAGTTTCGTCTTTTCCAGTTTGTCAATTTCCTCATAGACTTCCTTTAACTTTGAGTTACTGGTGGCCCGGAAATAATTTCCGTCTGTGGTACCGGCAATCTGCGTCAAGGTCTTTTCATCAATTTCTACGGGAATATTGACGTACTGCACCGTCCCACCTACCGGATAAGGATAAGGTGCCGTTCCGTTGGTTCCCACTCCGATGGTATAGACACGGATGCCGAAACTTTTGGCTATCTCGGCTGCCGTCAACGGAGAGATGTCTCCACGGTTATTCGTACCGTCGGTCAGCAGAATGATGACTTTCGACTTGGCTTTGCTGTCCTTCAGGCGGGTTACGGCATTGGCAATACCCATACCCACGGCTGTACCGTCTTCAATCACTCCGCACTTGATGTCCTTGATCAGATTCAGCAGTACGGCATGGTCTACTGTCAACGGGCATTGGGTGAAACTTTCACCTGCAAACAGGGTGATGCCGATATTGTCGTTGGGACGTCCGTTGATAAACTGGGCTGCCACGTCTTTGGCTGCCTCCAGGCGGTTGGGCTTCAAATCCTCGGCCAGCATACTGGTCGATACGTCGATGGCCATCATGATGTCTATACCTTCTATCTCACTGTTTTGCCAGCTGTCTGTGGTCTGAGGGCGTGCTAGTACCAGAATAATCAGAATCAGACTGGCCACCCGAAGCACAAACGGAGCATGCAGCAGATAATTCTTATAACTTTTGGGCGTATGCGCATATACACGGGCATCAGAAACTTGAAGAGTCGCTTCATTATTCCTGCGTTTCAGTATATACCATATAATATAAGGTATAAGCAGCAGCAGTAAAAATAAATATTCAATATTAGCGAAAACCATGGTTTCTACGTTTTAAGCAAAGTAATTATACAACTCCTTACAAATATAGACCAAAGCCCAGACAAACAGGCCCGCCATGACTACGGCACCGGCACCCAACAGCAGTTTGGTCTGCAGTGAGCGTTTCTCCACAATGGTGATTTCAGTCGGTTGCGGTTTGGCGTTTTCGTCCTCCTTTTCTTTGGTCTCATTGATGAAGTCAATGGCATTGAGCAAGTTGGCGTCGTTCTCGTTCATCAGCGGGCTATGTTTGGCAAATTTTACCAGGTCGGCCGTCTGGAACAACTCCCGCAAGTCGGCCAATGCCTCCTTGTCATTCGTTTCCAGCAGCTTGTCTATGATTTCAGTAGAAGTCATCTCAAGGGCATTGAAACCGAAACGTTCCTTGATATAGGTGCGAAGAGCATCTGTCAACTCTGTATAATATTCCTTCGGCTGTCCTTTCTGCCATACCTTCTCCTGCTTGATGCGTTCGATTTCCTTCATGGCTACCTGATGGGGCGGCAGTTTGGGCTCTACCTTCACTTTGCGGATAATCGGTTTGTTGTCACGGATGCGCTTGACCAGATAAATGGCTGCCAGCAGGAACGGTGCCAGCAACAGCACGCAGGCGATGAACAGATACCAGTCTTCCCATGCAAAAGGAGCCTTCATGATGGTTTTGGGACCGAAGAACTGGTCGGGATGCAGTGTGTCGACCGGAACTGAATATACCTTGAGAGCCAATGCTTTCGAACGATAGGTCTGGTTGTCCACCATCACTTCCATGGGAGGCAGATAGTAGAGGGCGGAGTCAAAAGACGTCACCGTATATTCTTGTGTAATCAATGCACGTTTTCCGTCATTCAGTAACTGTGTGTCGGGCTTGGCAATATCCACAATTTCCACTCCCGTCACCAGCGTATCCCTGAAGGCTGGAAATATAGCCCTTTTGTTGGCATCGAGCGACACTTCCAGTTTGACTTTCGCTTGCTCGCCGATCAGTATTTGAAGGGAGTCGATGCTTGCGTCCACTATTACAGACTGCGCATGCCCTTTTCCGACAAATGCCAAGGCCAAGGCTATAGAAAGCAAATATCTTTTCATTGTTCTATTCTTATTAAGTAAACATCCATTTGTACACGCCCGGAGCGTCAGCTTCTTTGGGCGAACAGTGACATCAGCGCCTTTACATAATCCTGGTCGGTCCGTACCGACACGTTGTCTACGTTGCTTTTGGTGAACGTTTCGTTCAGTTCATTCTGCCTCTTCACCCACCATTCGTGGTGTGCTTGGCGCACAGCTCTCGATGAGGTGTCAATCCACTGTTCATGACCTGTCTCGGCATCCTTTATCTTCATCAGTCCGATGGCCGGAAGCTCTTCCACGCGGCGGTCGTATACCTGGATAGCCACCACGTCATGCTTTCGGTTGGCAATGGTCAGGGCATTTTTGAAGCTTTCCTGATCAATGAAGTCTGAGAGGACGAACGCCGTACAACGCCGTTTCATGACGTTGGTCAGGTATTCCAGTCCCAGCCGGATATTGGTACGCCGGCTTTCTGCATGGAAATCAATCAGTTCACGGATGATGTACAGGATATGCTTGCGTCCTTTCTTGGGTGGAATGAACTTCTCAATCCGGTCAGAGAAAAAGATGACACCGATTTTATCGTTGTTCTGTATGGCCGAGAATGCCAGTGTAGCAGCTATTTCCGTCACCATATCCTTCTTCATCTGTTTCACCGTACCGAATTCCAAACTGCCGGAAACGTCTACCAGCAACATGACCGTCAGTTCGCGTTCCTCTTCAAAAACCTTCACATAGGGCTTGTTGAAGCGGGCAGTCACGTTCCAGTCGATGTCGCGTATGTCGTCGCCAAACTGATATTCGCGTACCTCAGAGAAAGCCATACCCCTACCCTTGAAGGCCGAATGATACTGGCCTGCAAAGATGTTGCTGGACAATCCGCGCGTCTTGATTTCAATCTGACGGACTTTCTTCAATAGTTCTGTAGTTTCCATTTGCAAGTCTCAAAAATAATGAATCCATGAAGATATAAACACCTTTTTGCAGGACACATCTTCATGCTTGAAATAATCAGGAAGGCCCTTTACCCTGTCGGTTGCAGGGCCTTCTCATATTCTTGTCTGAACCTGTTGCGAAGCCGGATGCATCAGGGTACTTCTACCTTGTTCAGAATCTTGCTGACGATTTCGTCCGAAGTCAGATTGCTGGCTTCAGCCTCGTAGGTCAGGCCGATACGGTGACGCAATACGTCGTGGGCCACGGCACGTACGTCTTCGGGGATGACGTAACCGCGACGTTTGATGAAGGCATAACTGCGGGCTGCCAATGCCAGGTTGATGGATGCACGGGGCGAACCGCCGAATCCAATCATGTCCTTCAATTCCTTCAAGTCATATTTCTCCGGATAACGGGTCGCAAATACGATATCAACAATGTATTTCTCAATCTTCTCATCCAAATAAACCTGGCGAACCACCTTTCTGGCCTCGATGATTTCTTCCGCCTTTAGAATCGGACGTACCTGATTTCTGTCTCCATTGATATTCTGGCGGATAATCAGTTTTTCTTCTTCCTGTTTCGGATAGTCGATGATGACCTTCAGCATGAAACGGTCCACCTGGGCTTCGGGCAGCGGATAGGTTCCTTCCTGTTCGATGGGGTTCTGGGTTGCCATTACCAGGAACGGTTGCGGCAGTTGGAAAGTCTCGTTACCGATAGTCACCTGGCGTTCCTGCATGGCTTCCAGCAAGGCGCTCTGTACCTTGGCCGGAGCACGGTTGATTTCATCCGCCAGTACGAAGTTGGCGAATACCGGACCCTTCTTCACCTGGAAGCTTTCGTCTTTCTGGCTGTATACCATGGTACCGATAACATCGGCCGGCAGCAAGTCCGGAGTAAACTGAATACGGCTGTACTGCGCGTCAATCAGCGATGCAAGGGTTTTGATTGCCAATGTCTTTGCCAATCCCGGCACACCTTCCAGCAGCACATGACCGTCGGAAAGCAGACCGATTAACAAGGATTCTACCAAATGTTTCTGACCGACGATGACTTGGTCCATGCCTGTCGTAAGGTTGGTGATGAAAGCACTTTGTCTTTCAATCCGCTCGTTCAGTTCGCGGATATCAATAGTTTCAGCCATAAAATCTGTATTTTTAAAGTTTAAATTTCTGTTTTTTGTACCGACATTCAGTCAGTTTGTCTATTTGCTCCCAAAAGTACGGCAATAAATTAACCATACCAACTAATTTTTATTAAAAAAGAAGTCCAAACCTTTAGTTTAAACTAAATTCAGACAGTTTAGGATACCTCAAAAAAAGAAGCAGTAAGATTCTTACCGCTTCTTCACCAGTTTGGGTATCCGGATGGTCGTACCACTGGGTACGTTGTTCGGATTCTTCAATATCTTGGCATTGTGTTTCACCAGATATGGCCACAAGGCCTTTGTCCCATAGAATTTGAGTGAAACCCGAGTAAGGGTTTCTCCCTCCTGAATGGTATATTCCGTTTGGGTACCTTCTATTTCGTAGTTCACCGAGTCCGGCACAAAAGGCTGCCCCTTCTTGGCATTGTTTTTACCTGTTGCCTGTCCGTTTGCTGCAGGACGTCTTTCTTTTTCCGGCTGGACGGGAGTCTTTTCCGCTTGTTCCTTGCCTGCAGTAACCTCAGTAGAGTTTACCGTATCAGCCTTCACAGGCGCTATCGTATCAGGCACGATACGAGAAGGCGTAACGGATATTTCCTCTTCGACTGTTGGCTCGTTATGTTGCCCATCAGCCTCTTGCATGTCTGGCAGATAGAGATAGCCTACTACCCCGCCACATGCCATCAGGATGAAGACCACTATTCCTGCCAGCCATTTGGATGCTTTTCCCGAAGTGCGGTTGTTGTTCGGTGTAGTCTCTGCATCAACTGTGGGTTCAGTTTCTGGCTTTGGTTCCGGTTCCGGATGAGAAGTCACGGGCATCTCCTCCGTTTCGGGAGCAACTGTCTCCTTAGGCTCTTCCGTAGACGTTTCAGCTTCTCCGTCAAAATCATCTTCATTGTCCTTCTCCACCGGTGTGTCGTCAAACTGCACATTCTCGTTCAGGACCACTGTCTCAAAGTGGGCGAACGGCCGGTTGATGATTTCTTTCAGTGTTGTGTCCGGAGTGAACGATATTTTGTTATGTCCTTGTATTTCAATCCTTTCTCCTGTATTGACATCGATGCTTTCCCGACTGTCCACCTCGATAAGCTTGAAAGTACCCAGCCCCTTCACCTTGACATACTTGTCCTGTTCCAACCCCTCTTCAATCAGGGTGAAAAATGCCTTGACAAAGTCTCCCGCATGTTCGGGCTCCATGCCATGCTTTTCGACAAGCAGGTCGGTCAGGTTCTGTATGTTTATTTTTTCATTCATTCTACTGAGGGCGTTGCTTGAACTTTCCTTTGAGTAAGACACTGGGTTTGTACGTCAACACCAATTTTGGGGGGACCAGCATGCGTTGTTTGCTTGTCGGATTCACGGAGATGCGTTCGGATTTCTTTTTCACTTCAAACGTCCCGAAGCCCTGTATGGCTACGGCGTTTCCCTCCTCCAGCTGCCGGGTCATGACCGACAGCAGCGAAGATACCAGTTCTGAAGTGTCTTTCAGGGTATACCCCAGTCTTTTGGACAGTTCTGACGTAAATTCTTTATTGTTCACAGGTTGTTGTTCCTTTTTGATGTTAGCGGACGCTATATTAACAATTTTTCTTCACATGGGCAACATCTTGCCTGAAAAAAGTCAGACAAGACGCCCAAAAAGGTCGAAATCATCGGAATCGACGATTTCCACATCATAAAATTGGCCGATTGTCAGGTTTGCTCCCTGCTTTTCGATCAGCACTTCCGGATCCACTTCCGGTGAGTCAAATTCCGTCCGTCCCACGTAGTAATCGCCTTCCAGTCGGTCGATAATGACTTTCATCCGCTGCCCTATCTTGGCCGCGCTCAGTTCGGCAGAGATGCCACGCTGAATTTCCATCAGTTCGTCCAGACGTGCCTGTTTCACTTCCGGTGGAATGTTGTCTTCATAATGGGCGGCAGCATACGTGCCCTCCTCTTCCGAGTAGGCAAAAGCCCCCATACGGTCGAAGCGCACCTTGAGGACAAATTCCTTCAGTTCCTCGAAATCGGCTTCTGTCTCTCCCGGATGCCCCACCATCAGTGTGGTGCGCAGGTGGATGCCCGGTACCTCCTTGCGAAAGTCCTCTATCAGTTGATAGGTCTGTTCCTTGGTGACGTTTCTGCGCATTTTCTGCAGCATGTTGTCACTGATGTGCTGCAAGGCGATATCCATATACCGGCACACGTTGGGACGTTCACGCATCACGCGGAACAGCTCCGTCGGGAAATGGGCCGGATAAGCGTAATGGAGCCTGATCCATTCCACACCCGGAATGTCGGCAATCCGTTCGATCAGTTCGGGCAGCATCTGTTTCTGATACAGATCCACGCCGTAATAAGTCAGTTCCTGTGCGATGACCTGGAACTCCTTCACTCCCCGGCCTACCAGATACTTCACTTCCTCCAGAATTTCCTCCATGGGGCGCGAAATGTGTCTGCCGGTAATGATGGGGATGGCGCAGTACGAACACTTGCGGTCGCATCCTTCCGATATCTTCAGATAGGCATAATGTCCCGGCGTGGTCAGCACCCGTTCATTGTGCAGTTCCTCGTGATAAGCTTTGCCCAGGTCGTCCAGCAGTTCTTTCCAGTTGAATTTGCCGTAAAACTTGTCCACTTGCGGAATTTCAATGGCCAGTTCCTTCAGGTAGCGTTCCGAGAGGCATCCCATGACATACAGCTTCTCGAGCATCCCTTCCTCCTTGGCCTGCGCGAATTCCAGAATCATGTTGATGGATTCTTCCTTGGCATCGCCGATGAATCCGCAGGTATTGATGACAGCTATTTCGCCGTGCGGATGTTCGGCGTCGTGGGTCACGTGGTAGCCAGCTTCTTCCAGTTGTCTCAACAGATGTTCCGAGTCCACCAGGTTCTTGGAGCAACCCAGTGTGATGATGTCTATTGTCTTTTTCTTCATTTATTGTCTCCGAACAATGATTCAACAAACTCCTTTTTGCGGAACACCTGCAAGTCTTCCATTCCTTCACCCAGTCCGATGTACTTGACGGGAATCTTGAACTGGTCCGAGATGCCGATGACTACGCCTCCCTTGGCCGTTCCGTCCAGTTTGGTCACGGCCATGGCGGTCACCTCCGTTGCCAGGGTAAACTGCTTGGCCTGTTCGAAGGCATTCTGTCCGGTCGATCCGTCCAGTACGAGCAACACCTCATTGGGAGCGTCGGGCACCACCTTCTTCATCACGTTCTTTATCTTGGTCAGCTCGTTCATCAGTCCCACCTTGTTGTGCAGACGTCCGGCCGTGTCTATAATGACGACATCAGCCTGGTTGGCCACCGCCGAACTCAGCGTATCAAAAGCGACAGAAGCCGGGTCGGCTCCCATCTTTTGTTTAACGACAGGCACTCCTACCCGTTCGCCCCATACCATCAGCTGCTCCACGGCAGCGGCACGGAAGGTGTCGGCGGCACCCAGCACCACCGATTTTCCGGCCTTCTTGAACTGGTAGGCCAGTTTGCCGATGGTGGTAGTCTTTCCCACTCCGTTCACACCCACCACCATGATTACATACGGTTTCTTGGTAATGGGAGCTTCAAAGTCGTCCACGTCACTGGTATTGTTCTCGGCCAGCAGGCCGGCAATTTCGTCACGCAGGATGTGGTTCAGTTCCTGCGCGTTCATGTATTTCTCGGTCGCGGCTCTTTTTTCGATGCGTTCAATGATTTTCAGCGTAGTGTCTACGCCTACATCCGATGTGATGAGCACCTCCTCCAGATTGTCCAGCACTTCGTCATCCACCTTCGATTTACCGGCGATGGCACGGGCTATCTTGCCGAACACGCTCTCTTTGGTTTTGGACAACCCCTTGTCCAACGTCTCTTTTTTCTCTTTTGAAAAAAAACTAAAAAATCCCATAATCGTTTCTATAATGCATTATGCTACAAAGATAGTGAAAGGTAAGAGCATAAACAAATGAAAATGTAATTTTCAATTTGGTTATGCCGAACCGTATCCTATCTTAACGTGAGTTCGATATAAAATTAGAAAATAGCCAGTTGTCCGTCATTG